>NZ_JARWOV010000187.1 GCF_029868855.1 Nocardia carnea
GGACCAGCGGGCCCGCCCGCCGCCGGGATCGTTCGCCCCCCCCCTCCGGCCCCCGCCGGGCGCGCACAACGGGGGGGGTTCCCGGCCCAGTCCCCCGGCCCGGGTGGCCGGCTCGTCGTGCCCGGGCACGACCCGCGTACCCGTGAACGGGTTGTAACGCTCGTCCATATCGCCGACAGTACTCATCCGGACCTGCCTTCTGCGGTTGGCGCCGCCGATCAGAATGTCTCGTTGAGTGCCTTGATCGGCATCTGGAGTTCACCGAGCAGGTCGAGGTCCTGTTCGGCCGGGCGGCCCAGGGTGGTCAGATAGTTGCCGACGATCACCGCGTTGATTCCGCCCAGGATGCCCTGGCGGGCGCCGAGATCGCCGAGGGTGATCTCGCGGCCGCCGGCGAAGCGCAGGATGGTCCGGGGCAACGCGAGCCGGAAGGCGGCCACGGCACGCAGTGCGTCCGCGGCGGGCAGGACCTCGAGGTCGCCGAACGGTGTGCCCGGGCGGGGATTGAGGAAGTTCAGCGGTACCTCGTCGGGTTCGAGCGCGGCCAGGTCGGCGGCGAATTCGGCGCGTTGTTCGAGCGTTTCGCCCATGCCCAGGATTCCGCCGCAGCACACTTCCATTCCCGCCGCCCGCACCATCCGCAAGGTGTCCCAGCGTTCTTCCCAGGTGTGTGTCGTGACCACGTTCGGGAAGTGGGAGCGGGCGGTTTCCAGGTTGTGGTTGTAGCGGTGTACGCCCATCGCGGCCAGCCGGTCGACCTGATCCTGGGTGAGCATTCCGAGCGAACAGGCGACCTGGATGTCCACTTCGTTGCGAATGGCCTCGACGCCCGCGGCGACCTGTGCCATCAGCCGTTCGTCGGGGCCGCGGACGGCGGCGACGATGCAGAATTCGGTGGCGCCGGTCTTCGCGGTCTGTTTCGCCGCTTCGACCAGACTCGGGATATCGAGCCAGGCCGCACGGACCGGGGAAGCGAACAGGCCCGACTGCGAGCAGAAATGGCAGTCTTCCGGGCAGCCGCCGGTCTTGAGGCTGATGATGCCCTCGACCTCCACCTCCGGACCACACCATTTCATCCGGACCTGGTGCGCGAGCTCCAGCAGCTGCTCGAGCTGGTCGTCATCCAGCCGCAGCACGGCCAGGGTCTGCTCCCGGGACAGCCCGATACCGCGCTCGAGCACCTGCTCCCGGGCGACGGTCAGCACATCGCCTGCGGATATCTCGGTGGTGACAGGGGCCTGGGTCACTGGCGAATCCCTTCCTCGGGAGGTGTCCGGCGACGGACCGGCACACCGGACTTGAACAGCGTTCAGGACAGGGTAGCGGCAAAGATTGAACACCGTTCAGGCTGGGGTAGCGTCAGGGGCGCATCGAAGCCACCGGGAGGACGGACTGTGCAGCTACACCGAGACGATGTCGTGGACGGAGCCCTCACCATCCTCGACCAGTACGGACTCGCCGACCTCACCATGCGCCGGCTCGCGGGTTCACTGCGCGTCCAGCCCGGCGCGCTGTACTGGCACTTCCCGAACAAACAGGCGCTGCTCGGCGCCGTCGCCGACCGCATCCTGGCCCCGATGGAACAGCCCGTCGGGGCGGGCGACTGGTCCGGCGCGCTGACCGAACTCGCGCATCGGCTACGCAACTGCCTGCTCACCTACCGCGACGGCGCGGAACTCGTCTCCGCCACCTACGCCTCGCGCCTCACCACCAGCAAGGGCCGCGAACGTATGGCCGGTGCGGTGATCCGCGCCGGTATGCCCCGCGAACAGGCCGAACTCGCCGCCTACACCCTGCTCTACTACGTACTCGGCCACACCGTCGACGAACAGTCCCGGATGCAGATGGATTCGGCCGGGGCGCTAACCACCTCCGGGCCGGACTCCCCCGAGCTCGCAGAGGGTCCGGATCCCACCGCCCGATTCGACTTCGGCCTGCAACTGTTCACTGCCGGTATCCGGCACCAGTTGGGCGCGCAGATCCGCTGAGCCGAACCCGCCCGACCCCCGTGGAACCACTCAGCATGCGCTCACCACCTCGCGCGTGGATCGAGGCAACGACCACATCGTCAACGGCCGCAAATGGCGGATCAGCGGCGCCATGGACCCCCGGCGCGCACGCACGAGCCGTCTCGCGGATACGCCATTCCGCCCTGCCGCTCCCGCCGAGTGTGCGATACCCATCCAGGCCGCCGGGGACCCGCCGCCGCGACGCCGAGGCCGAACCGGATCGACCCCTGGAATGCCTGCGACGGCGTCGAAATCGCAGTATCGAGAGCGGAGGCGTTCGGCCGCGGTAGTTCGTGCACTCCGGTGCGGACATCCCGCCGAGCAGGCAGCATACGGGACCGGTAGCAACCTTGAACGGTGTTCAAGTATGGTGCCTGACGTGACCTCCGACCCACTGGCCTGGCTCGACGACCACGCGGCGGCCCGCGTGACCGCCGGATTGCGGCGGCACCTACGCCCCCGCACCGCGGATTCACCGGCACTCGACCTCGCCTCCAACGACTACCTCGGCCTCACCCGGCACCCGGAAGTCCGCGCCGGAGCCGTCGAGGCGGTCCGCCGCTGGGGTGCCGGGTCGACCGGCTCGCGGCTGGTCACCGGTACCACCACCGACCACGAGCTCCTCGAAGCCGAACTGTCCGAGTTCACGGGATTCCCGGCCGCCCTGGTTTTCGCTTCCGGTTACGCCGCCAATCTCGGCGCGGTGACAGCGCTGGCGGGCCGGGATTCACTGATCGTCTCCGACGCCGGTTGCCATGCCTCCCTGGTCGATGCCTGCCGGCTCTCCCGGGCCCGGGTGGCGATCGCACCGCACCGGGACACCGCAGCGGTCGCCCGGTTGCTGGCCGACCGCACCGAGGAGCGCGCCCTGGTACTCACCGATTCGGTGTTCAGCGCCGACGGCGATCTGGCGCCGCTGGCCGAACTGCACCGCGTGACCCGGGACCACAACGCGCTCCTGTTGGTCGACGAAGCGCACGGTCTCGGGGTGCGCGGCCCGGGTGGGCGAGGGCTGTGCCGGGAGACCGGACTGGCGGGCGAACCCGATGTGATCGTCACCGTGACCCTGTCCAAGGCCCTGGCCGCTCAGGGTGGTGCGGTATTGGGCGACGAGCGGGTGCGCGCGCATCTGATCGACACCGCCCGCACCATGATCTTCGATACCGGACTGGCGCCCGCCGCAGTCGGCGCCGCCCGCGCGGCGCTGCGGATTCTGCGCGGCGACCCCGCGCTCGCGCCGCGAGTACTCGATCGCGCCGCCGATATCGCCCGGATCGCCGCGGTATCCGCGCCGGATTCGGCGGTCGTCCCGATCATCCTCGGCGATCCGCAGATCGCTCACGACGCCGCCCTCGCCTGCCGCGAACACGGCGTGGAGGTGGGCTGTTTCCGGCCGCCGGCGGTGCCCGAGGGAACTTCGCGGCTGCGCCTGACCGCCCGCGCCGATCTGACTCCCGCCGATCTCGGCACCCTGGCGGAGGTGTTGAGCCCGGTACTGGCACACGCACGTAACGTCCCGGCGGTGCCCGTATGACTCTCCTGTTCGTCACCGGCACCTCCACCGAGGTCGGTAAAACCGTCACCACCGCCGCCCTGGCCGCCACCGCCCACGCCGCCGGCCGCACCGTCGCGGTCTGCAAACCGGCACAAACCGGTGTCGCGGCCACGGAACCCGGCGACCTCGCCGCGATCACCGCGCTCTCCGGGGTGACCCGGACGCTCGAACTGGCCCGCTACCCCGACCCGCTCGCCCCCGATACCGCGGCCCGCCGATGCGATGCCGCGCTGCTCACCCTCGCCGAAACCGCCACCGCCATAGCGGCTCTCGATTCCGCGGACCTGACGCTGGTCGAAGGCGCCGGTGGCCTGCTGGTGCGGCTGGGCGAGTTCACCCTCCTGGACCTCGCCCGCGAACTCGCAGCACCGGTACTGGTGGTCACCGCGCCCGGCCTCGGCACGCTCAACCACAGCGAACTCACCACCCGTGCCCTGGCGCAGAACGATGTGCGGTGCGCCGGCCTGGTGGTGGGGTCCTGGCCGCAACACCCCGACCTGGCCACCCGGACCAATCGCACCGACCTGCCGCGGGTCACCGGCACCGAAATAGTCGGCGCCGTCCCCGAGGGGGCAGGCGCGTGGTCGCCATCGCGTTTCCGGGCGGCCGCGCCCGGCTGGTTCACCCGCACATGGGCGCAGCACTACCTCGCGGTCCCCGCGGACGATCACGAGTTCCGGCCGGAGCCGAGCACGACCACTGCTTAGAGTTCGGGTATGGCCACGACCAGGTCCCCGCGGGAGTCACCGAACTACGCACCCGACCCCGCCGACGCCGCGACCGCGCCCCTGTGGCGGGCGGTCCAGGCGTTCCGGCTGGTCACGCTGCTGTACGCGGTGGGACAGCAGATCGCGTCGGTGCAGTACTACGAAAATCAGTTGCTGAGCTGGTTCTTCATCGCGCTCATGGTGATCTGGTCCGGTATCTCCGCCCTGCTCCTCACCCACCGGCACACTTCCGGTACCGCACGGACCCGCTCACTTGTGGTTGCGGGCGACCATCTCGTAGTCCTCGGATTGATCGCGGCCACTCCCCTGGTCGCCGACTACGACTGGTACCACGGACATCAGCCGCTGCCCACCACCATGTGGTCGGCGAACGCGGTCATCTCCGCCGCCATCCTGCGCGGCCCGCTCGCCGGGGTCGCGTCGGGCCTGGTCATCGCGGCCACGATCATCACCATGCGACAGCAGTGGGGCGAGGATGTGTGGGCCGATGCGACGGCGCCCGTTCTGGTGTCGGTGGGCTTGGCGCTGGGCCTGGCCGCGAATACCGCCCGCCGCGCCCAGGAACAGTTGCAGCAGGCGGTGCGACTCACCGCCGCCACCGAGGAACGGGAACGGCTGGCCCGCCAGGTACACGACGGCGTACTGCAGATACTTTCCTATATCAGCCGGCGTGGTAACGAAATAGGCGGTCCGGCACTGGAACTGGCGGACCGGGCCGCCGAGCAGGAGGTCGCGTTGCGGCGGCTCATCTCCGAACAGGCCACCCATTCGGCCGCCGGCGACACCACCGTCGACCTGCGCCCGCAGTTGACAGCGCACAGCACACCGCGGGTGGTGGTCTCCACCCCGGGCGAACCTGTCCTGGTCGGCCGCTGGACGGCCCAGGAGATCACCGCCGCGGTCGCCGCCGCCCTGACGAATGTCGAACTGCACGCGGGACCCGATGCCCGCGCCTACGTCCTGCTGGAGGACACCGGTGTCGACCTGGTAGTCAGCGTCCGCGACGACGGCGTCGGCATTCCACCGGGGCGGCTGGCCGAGGCCGAGAGCGAGGGCCGGATGGGAGTATCCCGCTCGATATCCGGCCGGATCGCCGCCCTCGGCGGTACCGCCGAACTGCTCACCGCGGATATCGTCGGCGAAGGTACGGAATGGGAATTCCACATCCCGCGTGGAGCCCGCGAGTCGCCGCGTCTGTGAGTTCGAACTCCCGGAAGTCCGGGAGCAACCGTGCACACAACACGGACGGGCCCCGTCGTCCGCAACACTCAGACGGAACCGGCTCGAGTTTCTTCGCCGACGAGCGTCAGAAAGAAGTCCCGGATATCGGCGGCGAGCAGCTCCGGCACCTCCATCGCGGCGAAATGACCACCGCGATCGAATTCCGACCAGTGCCGAATATCGAATATCCGCTCGGCCAGCGGCCGCACCGATTGTGTGATGTCGTGAGCGAAAACCGCCACGCCCACCGGTACCGGGCACGGCGAGTGCCCCCGCGATGTCTCGCGGTGTAGCCGGGCCGAGGACGCCGCGGTGCCGGTCAGCCAGTACAGCGAGATATCGGTGAGCATCCGATCGTCGCCGATCGGTGTCCGCGGATCGGTCCAGTGGGCGAAACGTTCCGCGATCCAGGCCAGCTGGCCGACCGGCGAGTCGGTCAGCGCGTAGCCGACGGTCTGCGGGGTGAGGGCCTGAAGCGCCTGGTACGGGGGTCGATTCGCGATCAGCTGCCGGATCTTGTCGAGCCGGGCCTCGTCGGTTTCGGACAGTTCGAGGCCGGCCTCCGGGTCGGGCCGGGTCGGCAGGTAGTTGACGTGCACGCCGACAACATTTCCGGACGCCACCGCGCCGAGCGCCGTCGAGATACCCGACCCGAAGTCGCCGCCCTGCGCACCGTAGCGCTCGTACCCGAGCCGGCGCATCAGCTCGGCCCAGGCCCGCGCGACCCGGCCGGTATCCCAGCCGCGCTCGTGTGTCGGCCCGGAGAAGCCGTACCCCGGGATCGAAGGGATCACGAGATGGAAATCGCGGGACAGCGGTTCGATCACGTCGAGGAATTCCAGGAACGAGCCGGGCCAGCCGTGGGTGAGGATCAACGCGAGCGCATCGGGGTTCCCGGACCGGACATGGACGAAATGAATGTTCTGACCGTCTATCTCGGTGGTGAAATGCGGTAGTTCGTTGAGCTGGGCTTCGTGCGCACGCCAGTCGTATCCGGTGCGCCAGTATTCGGCTAGTTCTTGTAGCCGCCCCAACGGGAAGCCGTAATCCCATCCGGCGTCGGCGACCTCGTTCGGCCACCGGGTGCGGGCGAGCCGATCTGCCAGATCGTCGAGATCGGCCTGGGGGATATCGATACGGAACGGTTCGATCATGGTTCTCACTCCAGCGGACTCGGCACCAATTAATTGGTGGATCCAATATTGGCTACACCAACATAACACCGTTTGTTGGTGAAGCCAACGATTGATGTCCCCACCGGCTGCCCGGTCTCGCAGAACCGGAGACGCAGCGCACTCACAACCCGCCCACCGAAAGCGAGCGGCCGTGAGCACCGCCTTCCACGGCGTCCAGATAAACCTGCGCGACCTCGGCAACCGGGGTGCCGGAGCGGGGTCCGCGCCCAGACGCAGGAGGGTTTCGCGCACCCAGCCGGGACTGACCGCATTGAGGCGCACGCCACGCGGCATCTCGGCCGCCGCCGCATGAACGAACGCGTCCAAGCCCGCGTTGACCAGGTAGCCGAGTGCGCTTCCCGGAACGGGCTCGGCGAACCGGCCACTGGTGAGGGTCACAGATCCGCCGTCCCGCACATGAGCGAGCGCCCGCCGGAGCAAATTCACCTGTCCGATGAGTTTTCCGTCGAGACCGCGCCAGAATTCCTGGTCCGACCGCGCATTCAGTGGTGACATGCCGCCGCTCGCGGCACAACACACCACCGCATCCACCTGTCCGACCTCCGCGAACATCGCGTCGATCGTCGCGGGATCCGCCATGTCCACCCGAACCGGACCACGACGTGCGGCACACACGACCTCATGGCGCACCGCCAGGCCGTCGAACCGGGCTCACCCGACGAGGCCGCCCTCCGGCTCCTCACCGACCTGACGGCCGAAACGACACCGGCGTCTGTCGGATCGGGCCGGACCACCTCGTAGAGCGGTTCGGACCGACCGCTGCTGCGGTTCCGAGAATTTTCGCGGACAGCGATGAGTCCTCCGAGGGTGGTCCGTCTTATCGGTTGAACGCGCTACCAACCCGGCGCGACCGACCAGAAGGACCAGAAATGACCACCGCCGACCCCACCGCCACCGTTGTCACCGACCGTCCCGGCAAGATCCGCAACCGCGTCCTGTGGACCCTGCAGATCGTGCTCGGCCTGTTCTTCATCATCGCTTCCGGCGGGCCGAAGCTCGTGATGCCGAACGCGTTGACCGACAACGCGCCCGAGAATCTGACCATCCCCTTCGCGCTGCTCATCTTCATCGGAGTCGTCGAGGTCGCGGGCGGTATCGGCCTGATGGTGCCGCGGCTGTCCGCCCTCGCCGCCGCGGGCCTGACCGTCCTCACCGTGCTCGCCGCCGGGACCCAGGCTTTCATCGCCGACAAGCCCTCGATGGCGATCTTCCCGCTGGCGCTCGCCGCGATCTTCGCCTGGATCGCCTACGAACGCCGCGCCACCGTCGCCGATCTGCGCAACTCGCTGTCGCGATGACGAATCCCTGAGCACGATCGGCGATCGGTGGCCGCACCGATCGCCGATCGTGCGTTTCCGGATCGATAGCCCGTCGGGTTGGCGGAGATCGATCCAGCCGTAATTGGGGTTGTCGGCGCCCCCCCCCGCCCCCCCCCACCGAGAACACAACAGATAGGAGTAGTAATAAGGAGCAGGAGG
>NZ_JARWOV010000188.1 GCF_029868855.1 Nocardia carnea
CCTGTGCCGTACACCGAGAAGGACAGGAAATATGGAGATTCAGGGAGCACGTGCAGTCGTCGTCGGAGGCGCCTCCGGAATGGGCCGGGCCAGCGCCGAATTGCTCGCCGCACGCGGAGCGAAGGTCGTAGTCGTCGACCGCCCCCCCACGGCGGGCCGCAAGGTCGCCGCCGGCCTCGGTGGGTACTTGATCGAGGGCGATGTGCCCGAACACGCACCGCCCCCCCCCCCCCCGCGCCTCGTCTGTGGCCTTTCGCATGTCCGGCCTGATTCGGCTCCGTGGCCGGGCGGCCGACCACAGACCGTCCAGCGGGCCTGATGCCGGTCGGTCCTGACCTCGGCAGTGATCACGCTGCAGCTCGACGTTCGACCGGCGCGGCCACTGTCCGCACCGAACAGCGGCCGCCGCTCGCGGCCCCCCGGGACGACCGGCCCGCATAAGCGTTCCGGCACACGCGCACCGCGTCGAGGAACTTTCGACTGCGGCCGCGGGCGGGGGTGCTCCGATGTCTTCGGGTCGCATGTAGTGCAACGCGGGCGGGGCCGATCGAGCGAGGCCCCGCGCTGTCTACTCCGAAGGTCTACAGCGGCGCGATCCGGACGATGGTGGTGGTGATTCCGTCGACCACGAACCACAAGCGCAAGGTAGGGCGTGCGTGCCGGTCGCCGGGTTCGTACCGGCTGCGGACGCTGATGTGCTGGCGCGCCAGCACCGGCGCGACGTATTCGATCACGGCCCGATGCGGACCGCTGGCCAGTTTGGGATAGTCCACGAGATACTGCTCCACCGCCTGCCAATAGCAGGCGTTGTTCACGTGGTTGTACTGGTCGATATCGGTGGCACGCAGCGGAAACGGCAGATCGGTATCGGATTCCGGGGGAGCGGGATCGGTGAGCCAGGGCCGCCAGCGCAGCCGTTGCTCATTGGTGGTCTGCGCCAGATAGGCCAAACCCGCGTCACTGATCCGGGCCGGCATATTGTTGGCCTCGTTGATCTTGATCCAGAAACCCTCGGTCTCGATCAGGCCGCCGCGGTCGCTGGTTATCCGCACCCGCATATTCGACCAGCGGGTGGACATACTCGAACACCAGCGCAGCAGGTGCACGGTATCGGGCCACCGCACGGGCCGGATCACGTCGATTACGGTGCGCCGGATTATCCAGTTGGGGTCGGTCTGCTCCAGGATGGATTGCTGGAGGTGTTCCCAGGCGATGTCCTGGAGGTAGCGGGCGATACCGTCGAGACGCAGACGGTTGTACGGGTCCACGTCACCGGCTCGCACCGGCCACGCCGAAACGAACCCCATGCCCTCCTGGGGAAGCGGGGCGAGTGGCTGATCGAGTGACACTTGCGCTCCTCGCGCGGCGGGTCGCGCCGCGGTACTTCTACTGAGTTCCTGAGCAAAGACTTTACGGTGACGTGCGTAACCCGGCGTCGGTGGTAGGTCGGTAATCGACGTAGCCCGGTTCCCTTGGACACGCCCACCGCACCTGGCACATTGCTCAGCGAGCCGTACCGTTCGATGGCGTAGCGGGTGCCGGCGATGATCAACGCGATGAGTGCGGCCTCGGAATCGTCGATGTCGTAACCGTTCTCCCGGAGTTTGCGGATCGCTTCGTCGATCCATTGCTTCTGGTCCAGGTGGGCATGGTGGTGGGTACTCCCGCGGCGGCGGCAGGCTGACGGGCCCCGGCCCGCGACCCCGAAACCACCGCCACGAACACTCTGGACTTCCCGCGGCCGCGACCGATAGTTTGGGGTGGACGGGTGGATTGGTACATATCAGCCGGTGCGTCTCATGCTCGCCGGTGGACAAACGAAAGAGGTCGGCATATGCGCGCAGCTCAGGTCAGCAAACTCGAAGGACCGGAAGCGATCGAGATCGTCGACATCCCGGAGCCGAAACCGCTGGCCGGTGGGGTCGTCATCGACGTCCACGCCGCCGGGGTCGCGTTCCCGGACGTGCTGATGACCCGTGGGCTGTATCAGATGAAGCCCGAGATGCCGTTCGTCGTCGGTGGTGAGGTCGCGGGTGTGGTCCGGGAAGCCCCGGAGGGCGCGCATGTGCGACCGGGCGACCGCGTCTGCGCCCTGACCATGCTCGGGAACGCCATGGCCGAGGTGACCACCACGGCCGCCGAGATGGTTTTCAAGCTTCCGGACAACATCTCCTTCGAAGAGGGCGCCGGAATTCTCTTCAACGATATGACCGTGCACTTCTGCCTGCGCAACCGTGGCCGGCTCGCCGAAGGCGAAACCGTTCTCGTACACGGCGCGGCCGGTGGGATCGGCACCTCGACCCTGCGCATGGCGGCCGCGCTGGGTGCCGGACGGGTGATCGCGGTGGTGAGTACCGAGGCGAAGGCCGAAATCGCCCGGGCCCAGGGCGCCACCGATGTGGTGCTCACCGACGGCTGGCTCGATCGCGTCAAGGAACTCACCGGCAACCGCGGTGTCGATATCGTCCTCGACCCGGTGGGTGGCGACCGCTTCACCGACAGCATCCGCTCGCTGGCGCGCGGTGGACGGTTGTTGGTGGTGGGCTTCACCGGCGGTGATATCCCCACGGTCAAAGTGAATCGCCTGCTGCTCAAGAACGTCGAGGTCGTCGGCGCCGGCTGGGGCGAATGGATGCTGTCGCACCCGGGCTACCTGACCGAGCAGTGGGCCGAGGTGGGGCCGCTGTTCGAGGCCGGCAAGATCGCGCCCCCGCAGCCGGTGCTGTTCCCGCTGGAGCAGGCCGCGCAGGCCGTGGCCTCACTGGAAAACCGTGCTGCCACTGGCAAGGTCGTGGTCACCGTGCGCTGAGCCGGCGCCGGCGGCGCGGGATCCGCGGGCCACCTGCGCCGCCGTCGGGACCGCGGTTTCGTCGGTATTGTTCACATCATGCGGATCAGGTCGGCGATAGTCCTCGGGTTAACCGCGGCGTTTGCTCTGACGGGGTGCGGTTCCGATGCCGGCTCCGAAGAAGCCGACGGTCCGCGGGGGCCCGTCCCCGAGGTTGCCGCGCTGGGCCCGTTCGTGGGGGAGTGCGGGCACGTCACCGACGACGAGGTCCGCGATATCGGGGGGCTCGGCCAGGTCGCGCAGTCGTTCAAGAACGCGGTCGGCTGTAACTGGCAGTCCGGCGGGCTGGGGGGCGCCTCCATCACGTTCGCGTCGTATCGGGGCAGTCCGCTGGAACGGGAGAAGGCCTGGGTCACCACGCACGGCCGGCCGCCGGAGCCGATCACCGTGGGCGGACGTCCCGGCTTCGCGGCATTGGACTCGGACAGCCGTATCTGCGATCTGGCCGTGCAGCTCGACGACGATTTCTTCGAATGGTCGACCGCGCTGGGCAGCTATTCCGATATCGGTGGCAACCCGTGTGATCGCAGCCGCGCGCTCGCCGAACTGACCATCGAGCGGCTGGAGTGAGACGATGACCTTCCGCGAACGAGCCGGCCGCGGCCGGATCCGCACGGTGGCCGCGTCGGCGGCGATACTTATGGCGGCCGTTCTCGGCGCCGGCTGCGGTAGCACGGTGGACGGCACCGCCCTACCGGTCGGTGGCGGCGAAACGGTCGATACCGCACAGATCGACAAATTGCTCCGCGAATGCGATGTGGTCACCGACCAGCAGATCATCGACGCGCTCGGCGGTAATACCTACATCAGCGATTCGTTCTTCGGCGCGGTGTGCATGTGGGATATCGGCGGCGGTTCCGGAATGCTCACGCTGAACTGGTATGAGAACGGATCGCTGCGCAACGAGCAGGAGACCAACGACAAACTCGGCTACACCAGCACGAAGACCACGGTGCAGGGCACGATCGCGCTGGAGATCCGCCGGCCGAACGATCCCAACTCCTGCGGTATGACGGCCAGTGCGGCCGATTCGGGAGTTATCGGCTGGTGGGTGAACTCGTCGCCCGGCGCCACTGCCGACCCCTGCGCGGCCGCGAAGAAACTGCTGGAATTGACTCTGAACATCGCCAGATAGGAATCGGTCTCCTGGACGGGTCGCTCGCGTAGGTGCCGAGTGGCCGCGTTCGCGGAGGCTCGGGTGTGGCGCCGGGAACAAGGGCCGGGGCGTGGTCGTTGAATTGCCAGTCGGCGTCCGTCCTGTCCGGAGCGCGCGGCCATATCACACTGCACCCCTGTTTTGACCCCTCTTGCTACGTCCGAGTACAGTGGACGGCTGTGCCCGGAAGGATACGGGCAAGTTCGAGCGCAGACGTAGGCCAGCGAGAGCGGCTGACGATTCCAGCGTGCCTGTAAATCGGGCCCTGAACTGCGCACGACACGCCCGACCTCGGGACGCGAGAAACGTGGTTGGACGTGCGGGTGAAAGCTCGATGAACAGACCTGACACCGCCAGAACCGATTAAAGGAAAGCCGGTCTATGCCAACCATCAACCAGCTGGTCCGTAAGGGTCGCCGCGACAAGGTCGCCAAGACCAAGACCGCGGCCCTCAAGGGGAGCCCGCAGCGTCGTGGCGTGTGCACCCGCGTGTACACCACCACCCCGAAGAAGCCGAACTCCGCGCTCCGCAAGGTCGCGCGTGTTCGCCTGACCAGCGCGGTCGAGGTCACGGCCTACATCCCCGGCGAAGGCCACAACCTGCAGGAGCACTCGATGGTGCTCGTTCGCGGCGGTCGTGTGAAGGACCTTC
Organism: Nocardia carnea; assembly: GCF_029868855.1. Taxonomy (GTDB): domain Bacteria; phylum Actinomycetota; class Actinomycetes; order Mycobacteriales; family Mycobacteriaceae; genus Nocardia; species Nocardia carnea_A. Next base: position 4,657 of record NZ_JARWOV010000188.1, read on the forward strand.
CCGGTGTGCGTTACAAGATCATTCGCGGTTCGCTGGACACCCAGGGTGTGAAGAACCGTAAGCAGGCCCGCAGCCGTTACGGCGCCAAGAAGGAGAAGAGCTGATATGCCGCGCAAGGGCCCCGCTCCCAAGCGTCCGCTGATCAACGATCCGGTCTACGGGTCGCCGCTGGTCACGCAGCTGGTCAACAAGATCCTGCTCGACGGTAAGAAGTCCACCGCCGAACGCATCGTCTACGGTGCGCTGGAGCAGGCGCGGGAGAAGACCGGCACCGATCCGGTCGTCACCCTCAAGCGCGCGCTGGACAACGTCAAGCCGTCGCTCGAGGTCAAGCCCCGTCGCGTCGGTGGCGCCACCTACCAGGTGCCGGTCGAGGTTCGCCCCGGTCGCGCCAACACCCTGGCCCTGCGCTGGCTGGTGAACTTCTCCCGGGCCCGCCGGGAGAAGACCATGGTCGAGCGCCTGGCCAACGAACTGCTCGATGCCAGCAACGGTCTGGGTGCCTCGGTGAAGCGTCGTGAGGACACCCACAAGATGGCCGAGTCCAACCGGGCCTTCGCGCACTACCGCTGGTGATGTCTGCCCGGCCCAACGCTACGGGCTCGGGAGGCGTACGGAAGCTCGGCTTCCGCCTTTGACAACAGATGACGACCGCTACAGGTCGTCGGCGAGAATCCCAACTAGCTACGAGCGGGGAAGATTTCCGTGGCACAGGACGTGCTCACCGACCTGAACAAGGTCCGCAACATCGGCATCATGGCCCACATCGATGCGGGCAAGACCACCACTACCGAACGCATCCTCTTCTACACCGGTGTGAACTACAAGATCGGCGAAACCCATGACGGGGCGTCGACCACCGACTGGATGGAGCAGGAGCAGGAGCGCGGTATCACCATCACCTCCGCGGCGGTGACCTGCTTCTGGAACCAGAACCAGATCAACATCATCGACACCCCCGGCCACGTCGACTTCACCGTCGAGGTGGAGCGCAGCCTGCGCGTGCTCGATGGCGCCGTCGCCGTCTTCGACGGCAAGGAGGGCGTGGAGCCGCAGTCCGAGCAGGTGTGGCGTCAGGCCGACAAGTACGACGTGCCGCGGATCTGCTTCGTCAACAAGATGGACAAGCTCGGTGCGGATTTCTACTTCACCGTGCAGACCATCAAGGACCGCCTCGGCGCCAAGCCGCTGGTCATCCAGCTGCCGATCGGTGCGGAGGACTCCTTCGAAGGTGTCGTCGACCTGGTGGAGATGAAGGCCAAGGTCTGGACCGGCGAAACCAAGCTGGGCGAGAAGTACGAACTGCAGGACATCCCGGCCGATCTGGTCGAGAAGGCCGAGCAGTACCGGCAGGAACTGCTGGAAACCGTGGCGGAGTCCGACGAGGCGCTGCTGGACAAGTTCTTCGGCGGTGAAGAGCTCTCGATCGACGAGATCAAGGGCGCCATCCGCAAGATGACGGTCAACTCCGAGCTCTACCCGGTGCTGTGTGGTTCGGCGTTCAAGAACAAGGGCGTGCAGCCCATGCTCGACGCCGTCGTGGACTACCTCCCCTCGCCGCTGGACGTCGAGTCGGTGCAGGGTCACGCGCCGAACAAAGAGGACGAGGTTCTCACCCGTAAGCCGAGTGCCGACGAGCCGTTCGCCGCGCTGGCGTTCAAGATCGCCGTGCACCCGTTCTTCGGCAAGCTGACCTACGTCCGCGTCTACTCGGGCAAGGTCGACTCCGGCGCCCAGGTCATCAACGCGACCAAGGGCAAGAAGGAGCGTCTGGGCAAGCTGTTCCAGATGCACTCCAACAAGGAGAACCCGGTACCCCAGGTCAGCGCCGGCCATATCTACGCGGTCATCGGCCTGAAGGACACCACCACCGGTGACACCCTGTGCGATCCGAACAGCCAGATCGTGCTGGAGTCCATGACCTTCCCGGACCCGGTCATCGAGGTCTCCATCGAGCCGAAGACCAAGTCCGACCAGGAGAAGCTGGGCACCGCGATCCAGAAGCTCGCCGAAGAGGATCCGACCTTCACGGTGAAGCTGGACCAGGAGACCGGCCAGACCGTCATCGGCGGTATGGGCGAGCTGCATCTGGACATCCTCGTGGACCGGATGAAGCGCGAATTCAAGGTCGAGGCGAACGTCGGCAAGCCGCAGGTCGCCTATCGCGAGACCATCACCAAGAAGGTCGAGAAGCTCGAGTTCACCCATAAGAAGCAGACGGGTGGTTCGGGTCAGTTCGCGAAGGTCATCATCGGCCTGGAGCCGTTCGTCGGCGAGGACGGCGCCCACTACGAGTTCGAGAACAAGGTCACCGGCGGCCGCGTGCCGAAGGAATACATCCCTTCGGTGGACGCGGGTGCGCAGGACGCCATGCAGTACGGTGTGCTCGCCGGTTACCCGCTGGTCAACCTGAAGGTGACCCTGCTCGACGGTGCTTACCACGACGTCGACTCCTCGGAGATGGCGTTCAAGATCGCCGGCGCGCAGGCGCTCAAGGAAGCGGCCCGCAAGGCCGGTCCGGTGATCCTCGAACCGCTGATGGCGGTCGAGGTCACCACGCCCGAGGACTACATGGGCGACGTGATCGGCGACCTGAACTCCCGCCGTGGCCAGATCCAGGCCATGGAGGAACGCAGTGGTGCCCGTGTCGTCAAGGCGCTGGTTCCGCTCTCGGAGATGTTCGGCTACATCGGTGACCTGCGGTCGAAGACCCAGGGCCGGGCGAACTACTCCATGGTGTTCGATTCGTACGCGGAGGTTCCGGCCAACGTGTCGAAGGAGATCATCGCCAAGGCGACCGGCGAGTAAGTACCCCTCCGGGGCGGGTAGCTCGCCCGTCCCGGATCTCCCGGGAGTTTGTACAACCGTTAGTTCCCCACATATGTGGGGATGACCCCCGCACTGCTGCAACTGCAAGCACCAACAAGTCCAGGAGGACCACACAGTGGCGAAGGCGAAGTTCGAGCGGACAAAGCCGCACGTCAACATCGGCACCATCGGTCACGTCGACCACGGCAAGACCACGCTGACCGCAGCGATCACCAAGGTGCTGGCGGAGAAGTACCCCGATCTGAACGAGAGCTTTGCCTTCGATCAGATCGACAAGGCGCCGGAGGAGAAGGCTCGTGGTATCACGATCAACATCTCCCACGTCGAGTACCAGACCGAGAAGCGTCACTACGCTCACGTCGACGCCCCCGGTCACGCCGACTACATCAAGAACATGATCACCGGTGCGGCGCAGATGGACGGTGCCATCCTCGTGGTCGCCGCCACCGACGGCCCGATGCCGCAGACCCGTGAGCACGTGCTGCTCGCCCGTCAGGTCGGCGTGCCCTACATCCTGGTCGCGCTGAACAAGTCGGACATGGTCGACGACGAGGAAATCCTCGAGCTCGTCGAGATGGAGGTCCGCGAGCTGCTGGCTTCGCAGGAGTTCGACGAGGACGCCCCCGTCGTGCGTGTTTCCGGCCTGAAGGCGCTGGAGGGCGACGAGAAGTGGAGCGAATCCATCGTCGAGCTGATGAACGCGGTCGACGAGTCCATCCCGGACCCGGTGCGTGAGACCGACAAGCCGTTCCTGATGCCGATCGAGGACGTCTTCACCATCACCGGTCGTGGCACCGTTGTCACCGGTCGTGTGGAGCGCGGTGTGGTCAACCTCAACGAGGAAGTCGAGATCGTCGGCATCCGCCCGGAGAAGACCAAGACCACCATCACCGGTATCGAGATGTTCCGCAAGATGCTGGACACCGCGCAGGCCGGCGACAACGCGGGTCTGCTGATCCGTGGTATCAAGCGCGAGGACGTGGAGCGCGGCCAGGTCGTCATCAAGCCGGGCACCACCACCCCGCACACCGAGTTCGAGGGTCAGGCCTACATCCTGTCCAAGGACGAGGGTGGCCGCCACACCCCGTTCTTCAACAACTACCGTCCGCAGTTCTACTTCCGTACCACGGACGTGACGGGCGTTGTGACCCTGCCCGAGGGCACCGAAATGGTTATGCCCGGCGACAACACCGAGATGTCGGTGAAGCTGATCCAGCCGGTCGCCATGGACGAGGGTCTGCG
>NZ_JARWOV010000189.1 GCF_029868855.1 Nocardia carnea
CCCCCCCCCCGCCGCGGGCGCGGCGGGGCGGGCGGCCCCCCCCCCCCCCCCCCCCCCCCCCCCCCCCCCCCCCCCGAACCCACTTCCCCTCACGACACCGTAGGACGGATATGACCAGCAGCTCGCCCATCTGGCTGACGATGCACGCCCGCGAACAACTCGAGGCAGAGCTCGCCGAACTGCTCGCCGCCCAGGACACGGCAGACGCCGAAACCGCCGACCAGCAGGATCTGCTGGCCGCCCGGCACCAGCGCACGACCCGTATCGCGCATATCCGGAACCTGCTGAGCAACGCCGTGTTCGGCGAGGACCCGCCGGACGACGGTATCGCCGAACCCGGCATGGTGCTCACCATCCGCTACGACGGCACCGACGACACCGAAACGTTCCTGCTCGGCAGCCGCGACGCCGAACACAGCGACCTCGAGGTCTACTCCCCCGACTCTCCCCTCGGCGCCGCGCTCACCGGCGCCCGCCGCGGCGAGCAACGCAGCTACAAGGTGCCCAACGGCACCGAAATAGCGGTCACCCTGCTCGAAGCCGTCCCGTACGGGCGCACCGTCACAGCCGCATCCCGCCCCGCCCGATGATCGACCTGACGGCTCCGAGCATGCGCGCCCGCACCACCGAAATCACCCTGCTACACATCAATTCCCCAGCGATCGTCCGGGACGACCGGACGATCGCTCTTCCCATCCACTCCTGGCTCTCGGCGCAATTCTGGGATCTCTTCGGCCTGCCCAGTATCGACTGGGCGCTGTCCGCACTCTCCTTCGGCACCGAGACCACACCCCGCACCTACGTCGCCCGCTACTACGACTACCCCACCACCTGGACCAGGGAGCCACTGGCGGTGGACATCCCGGCGACCCTCGGCCCCGGTCCCGGCGTACTGGAAGTTTCGGGCCCGATGACCTGGGGGCGCCGGCGCCTGGTCGAACGTACGAGCCTGGTGATCGCCCTGGCCGAACCCCTCGAGCGTCGGCTGCACACGGACCTCCCCGAACGACTGTGGGAAGAAGATCGCTGGCACACCACCGTTTTGGTGCCGGACGTGCGGCCGGGCGCACATTCACCACTGCGATACAGCGAATCCTGGTAGCGAGGCTCTACGCCGACAGCGACGAGCCCGGGGTCTACTTCGGTCAGACCCAGCAGCAGGGCACGCCTTTACCCTATGTGGAGCAAATTCAAACGTAGCCTGAAACACAATCACTGCCCCCGCCGATCATTCAAAGGATCGGCGGGCTTTGTTTTCGCCGCATACGGACAGGAAACATGCATGGCATACCAGGATCCGCAGGCCGCGAACGTCGAACGCCGAAGACGTACCAACCGCAACACTCTTATCGCCGTCGGAGCGATCATCGGCGCGATTTGCTTATGTGGCGGCTGCGGCGCCGTGTTCGGGAACGATGGCGAACCGGAGGCACCCGCCACTCCCCTCACGACGACGCGGATGACGACGACATCACCGTCGACCACACGCCCGGCGACAACGACACCCACACCTTCCACCACGCTCATTCCCGGCCCGGCGACCAGCAGCGCACTGCCGACGGTCCAAGAGCCGACCACGCAAGCGCCCGCAGCGGTCGAACCTTCGCCGACTCCCCCGCCCCCGCCGGAACCCGAACCCGAACCCGAACCGATGCCGGTACCGACGCTCGACGCTCCTGCCCCGCCGCCCGCACCGCCCGTGTCCTACAAGAACTGCGCCGCCGTCCGCGCGGCCGGCGCCGCCCCGATCTATTCCGGCCAGCCAGGCTATGGACAGCACCTCGACCGTGACGGCGACGGTGTCGGCTGCGAAAACTGACGTTCGCCCCAGAAACGGCCCCGATCATGTTGGGGTCAGGGCCGGTTTCGGGAAGCATTCTCGGGCATCTCACTTTCCGGATGAAGGGTGGAGCAGTGACGACGCAACTCACCAAAGGTCAGAACGATTCTCTGGGAACGGAGAATATGTCGATCTCGGTCGACATCGCTGCGCCGGCCGATCTCGTCGCCTTGCTGGTAACGGATAAGGGGATGGTCCGTTCGGACACCGATTTCATATTTTTCAACGCGCCTTCGGGACCAGGAGTACGCCTGCTGCCGGGTGACGACGGGCAGCCCGGCATCCTCGAGGTCTCCCTCGCCACGATCCCGGCGGATATCGCGCAGATCCGCGTGGTGGTCGCGCTCGCAGCTCCTGACACGATATTCGGCCGGCTCCCCGCCCCCACCGCCACTGTGACCGATACTGCCGGAAACACTGCCTACACCTACCGGTTGGTCGGCCTCGGCGCCGAGACCACTGTCGTGGCAGTCGAAATCTACCGCCGTTCGGGCTCCTGGAAGATCAGGGCGGTCGGTCAAGGTTACGCGGGCGGCCTCGCGGAACTGGTGACAGCTCACGGCATCACAGTGGTCGGCGAACCGGCCACACCATCCCCTCACGACAGATCCGAAAACACCCCACCGCCCCACGTCGATGCCGATATTCGCACTGCCCGTGGCGAAGAGAAACTGTCGCTGGAAAAACGCGCGAAGCTCGATCTCCGGAAACGCGAGGTAGCCAACGTACTGCTCGAGAAGGGCGTCCGCAGCGCCCGTGCCCGAGTGGTACTGGTCATCGACAAAACCGGCAGCATGCGTCGCCTGTACCGCACGGGAACTGTTCAGCGGGTCGTCGAACGCATGATCCCGGTCGCGATTCAGCTCGACGATGACGGCCGTATCGAGCCGTACCTCTACGCGGCCGATTACGCCAGACTTCCCGATATCACCGTTGCCCGAGCCGACGAATGGTCCACCGAATACCTGCACATTGGTGGACGCCATGGCGGTATCGACTATGCGGAAATCGGCGGGTCCAACAACGAACTCCCGGTCATGCGCGAGATCATCGCCTCCCTGAGCCGCCACAGCGAACCAACTCTGGTGTTGTTTTTCACCGACGGAGGATTCCGCGAACGCGCGAAGATCACCGCACTCCTGCGTCGAGCATCCGAGCTTCCGGCGTTCTGGCAATTCATCGGGCTGGGCCATGCCGACTACGGGCTTCTCCAGAGCCTGGACACAATGACCGGGCGGCACATCGACAATGCGGGCTTCTTCTCGGTCGACGATATAGACACGCTGACCGATGCCGACCTCTACGACCGGCTACTCGGCGAGTTCCCCGACTGGCTCCGTGCCGCACGATCCGTCGGCATTGTGCCCTCGCACCCTGCACCCGCCGACGCCACGACCACCCTGGAATAGAAGCTCGCGTCCAACCGGCGGGGCACCGGCGTGCGGTGGTCGGCACCACTCCTGCAGGACCGAGACCGTCGAGCCCGGACAGCTCATGGATATCGCGGCCACCAATGCCTCGGGCCGCATGCGGTGCGTAGCGCGCATCGCTCATCGGATTCCTCCGACCGGTTCGGGAAGAGCGCCGCGCGCATGGGAGATCGCGTCGGCAGTGTCGGCGAAGACAGCCTCCTCGCCCGCGGCGGGAAGGGCACCGATCGCCGCGAGGCGGCCGAGGTGATCGGCGCGGAGCCCGGACATGAGCACGGTGATGTTGTGGTGTTCGAGCTTGCGGATAGCGTCCTCGAGCACGATCGCGCCAGTGGTGTCGAGGGCGGTGATACGCGACATCCGCAGGATCACGACTTTCACGCCGGAGACGTCGGCCAGTTCGAGCAGGAATCGGTGCGCAGCAGCGAAAAACAGCGGACCCTCGATGCGGTAGGCCACGATATGATCGCGCAGCAGGTCGTGTTCTTCGACGAAATGGTCGCCCTCATCGAGTGGAACCTGGTCCAGGCGCGCTTCCCGGGCGACCGAGCGCAGAGCGAGCACAACCGCGATGCCGACACCGACGGCGACGGCGGTGACGAGGTCGAAGGCGACGGTGGCAGCGAAGGTGACAACCATGATCGCGGTGTCGCTGCGGGACGCTCGTGCGATCGCGGCCAGGGAGGCGGTTTCGACCATCCGCACCGTAGTGGCCAGCAGGACACCGGCGAGGGCGGCCAGGGGGATCTGGCCGACCAGCGGTGCGGCCAGGTAGAGGAGGGCGGCCAGCACGACCGCGTGGGTGAGGGCCGCAAGGCGGGTGCGGGCGCCGGAGCGGACGCTTACGGCGGTGCGGGCGATTGCGCCGGTGGCGGGGACACCACCGAACAGTGGTGCGGCAATATTGGCCAGGCCCTGGCCGAACAGCTCACGATCGGGATTGTGGCGGGTGCCCACCGACATCGAATCCGCAGCAGTGGCCGACAGCAGTGATTCCAGAGCAGCGAGCGCGGCCACAGCCAGCGCGGGCGCGATCAGCGACCCGAGCCGACCGGGATCGAGGAAACCGAGCGAAGGGGCGGGCAGCCCCACAGGCAGGGCCCCGATGCGGGTGAGGTCGAGCCCCGCAAGTCCGGCCACAGCGGTGGCTACCGCGACCGCCACGAGCGCGAAAGGCAGTTTGGGCAGGTACCGGCCGCCGATCAGGACCGCGGCGGCGACCAGCAGTGCGGTGATCGGCGGGGCAGGGTCGGGGTGGTCGAGGTATCCGCCGACAGCGTCGGCGGCCAGCTGCCACATCTTCTCGCCCTCGGCGTCAGCCACACCGAGCGCGGACGGGAACTGCTGCAACGCGATCACCACGGCGATACCCGCGGTGAATCCCTCGATCACCGGCGCCGGCATATAGCGGACCGCACGCCCGACACCGGCCGCGGCGAGCACTACCAGCACCACACCGGCCATCAATCCGACGGCGAGGACGCCCGGTCCACCGTGTTCGGCCACGATCGGCAGCAACACCACGGTCATCGCGCCGGTAGGACCCGACACTTGGAACCGGGAGCCACCGAACACCGCGGCCACCACACCGGCAATGATCGCGGTAGCCAGGCCCGCGGCGGCGCCGAGACCCGAGCTGATGCCGAAACCGAGTGCCAACGGCAACGCCACCAGCGCGACGATGATACCGGCGAGCAAGTCCGGGCCTGGGCGGCGCAGCGCCGGCGTCCAGTCCGCCCGGGTGGGCAGGAGCGCGCGCAGGGTCACGACGCCGCGCCGATGGTGTAGGCGGGTCGGGCCGGGGGGCGCCCCGCCATCGCGCCGATAAAACGCTCGGTCGTCACCGTGCGCACCACATCCTCGAGCGCGGTCAGATCGGCGACCTCGGCCACCCGGGCCAGGATCTGCGCAGGATCGGTGAGCGCGGCTGTCGACTCGACGCCGGACATGTGAACGGGCTCCACTGACATCTCCTCCATCAACAACTAGATGACTATGTAGGAAACTATGCAAACAAGCGGCAGTGGCATCCCGACCGAGGTCACGGGGAGAGCCGCGCCGATCCGCCCGTCAGGCGGGCTGTTCTTCCAAGGCCTCCGCCTGCCCCGCCACGACCCCGGTCAAGATGGCACGCGCCGCGGTCAACAGCTGCGCCACCTGCGGTGAGGTGAGCTCGTAGATCACCGACAACCCCTCACGACGACTGGTTATCAACCCGGCCCGCCGCAGCACCGCCAATTGCTGGGACAGATTCGCCGGCTCGATATCGATATCGTCGAGCATCTCCGATACCGCATGCTCGCGACGGCTCAGCAGTTCCAGCACACGGATCCGCACCGGATGTCCCAGTGTCTTGAAGAATTCCGCCTTCATTTGATATAGGGGTCTGCTCGAGCCTGGCATTGTGTCCACCTTCCGCCGATGCGCCCACCACACTACTTGCATACATTAGCAGACAGGAAAGCTTCACCGATCGGCGGCAAGTACTGCCGCGAGGCCTTCTCGCAGGTCCTCGACGAAATACTCGGGAACCTCCAGCGACGGGAAATGTCCGCCTGATTCGGGCGTCCTCCATCGAACGATCTGCCGGTACCGCTCCTGCGCCCAGGGACGGGGGCATTTCTCGACGTCGCGGGGATACATGGTGAGCGCCGACGGGACGTCGACCCGGAGTTCGGGATCGAACGAATTGTGGCTTTCGTAGTAGATACGGGCCGCCGATGCCCCGGTCCGCGTCAGCCAATACAGGGTGACGTTGTCGAGGAAGCGGTCTCGGGAAATCGTCTCGAACGGGCTGTCTTCGGTATCGGACCACTCGGCGAACTTGTCGAGGATCCAGGCGAGCAGTCCGACCGGTGAGTCGACGAGCGAGTAGCCGAGGGTCTGCGGCCGGGTGGCCTGCTGTTTCGCGTAGGCCGCGCGGTGGCGCCAGAAATCGCGGGTTTCCGCGATCCATTCGCGCTCGACAGCCGTCAACCCGTCCGTCGACAGCCCGGGGGGCGCCTCCGCGAACGTCGTGTGGATACCGAGTACCCGGTCCGGAAACCTCCCGGCGAGAACCGAAGTGATATTGCCTCCCCAGTCGCCGCCGTGGGCAACGAACTCTCGGTAGCCGAGCCTTCCCATCAGTTCCACCCAGGCGGCCGCGATCTTTTCGGTTCCCCAGCCGGTGGTGGCCGGTTTATCGCTGTAGCCGAAGCCCGGTAGCGACGGGACCACCACATGAAAGGCCGGCGTGCCCGGGTCTTCCGGATTTGCCAGCTCGTCCACTACGTCGACGAATCGGACAATGCTGTCGGGCCAACCGTGCGTGATGAGCAGCGGAGTGGCGTCTTCGCGCGCGGACCGGCGGTGCAGGAAGTGGATTCCCAGATCGTCGATGGTCGTGTGGTACTGACCGATCCGGTCGAGGCACGCTTCGAAAGGCCGCCAGTCGTACTCGGTGCGCCAATAGTTCGCGACATCGACGAGGTCGGCGAGTGGAACGCCCTGGTCCCATCGGCGCGGGCCGGGCGCGGTGCGGTAGACCGTCTCGGGCTCCGGCAGGCGCGCCGCGGCCAGTCGTGCGCGCAGATCGTCGAGGTCGGCGTCGGTTGCGTGGGCTTCGAATGCTTGCACCTCACCGGTTGAACGGGACATGGGGCCTCCTGGTTGTCACCGAACCGGCCACCAGCGTGCGAACCGGCTGAGACGGTTCTAACATGTCTTTCTGTCCACGGGCAACCGGCTAAGGTGGTTCCATGCCCGATCGGTTCCCTGATTTCCGCCTCGGCAGCGTGCTGGCGACCAGCTTCACGGCGACCCTGACGGAACGTCGCGGCGATGCCGTGGAGCGCATTCCCACGCCGCAGCGACTCGTCGACTGGCTGGCCGTGAACGGCCTCGCCGTGCAGTCCTGCACCACCGCCCAGCTCGAACTCGCGCGGGAACTCCGGGAATCAATCCACACCGCCGCGACGGCGGCCGCGCTCGGCGACGATCTCCCTGCGACTGCTGTCCGGATCATCAACGACCGCAGCATTCAGGGCCGGGCCGCGGCCGTCCTGACGCCCCAGGGCACGCGCCGCTGGCGACTCGGCTCGGCTTCCGGCGTAGAAGATGCCCTGAGCGTGATCGCCGCCGACGCGATCGGCATCATCGCAGGCGAACGCGACGGAAGGTTGGCCTTGTGCGCCTCACCGACGTGCCGAGCAGCCTTCTTCGATACGAGCCAGAGTCGAACCCGCAAATGGTGTGACATGAACACGTGCGGGAATCGCCAGAAGAAGGCGCGCTTCCATGCCAGACAAGCGTGATCGCTGTCGATCCTCGCTCACGGCGCACTAATCGGTGGAAGCGCCCATCTGCACTACGCCGTGGGATCCGCTGACCCGCCAATCCGGTTCGGTGTCCTCCAGAGCCGCGACGATCCCGGCATCGATACCCACGGCAACGTCGCATTTGAGTGTGCGCAAGGCGATTACGCGGGACGGGAAGTATTCCGTGACCGCGGAGAACGACGTTGTGGCCGGCCACTGGCAGTCCCCGACGAGTCGCCGGTAGTTGAGGTCGCCCTTGAGAATCACTGTGTCGGCGCGCGCGAGACCGTCACGCAGATCCGCGGGCAGGTGATGAAAGGACAGGGGTGCACAGTAGAACTCGTGGGTTCGCACCCTGACGCGGCCGGTTCCGAGTGCCGAACCGAGCCGCGCGGCGGTCGCGCGCGCCGCCCCGGAAACACCCGCGAGACGCTGGAGGGTCGCCAGCAAATCGGCAGTGGTGGCATCCGAGACGTAGTAGGGCCGCGGCTTGAGGTGCAGGTCGACAGCGATGTCCGGATGCAGTCGCAGCAGGTGATCGATGAGGAAGAGATCGGGGATCAGTTCTCGGCCGGCATTGTCGGCTATCAGGCAGATGGTACCGGCGGAAAGGGTTTCGAGGTGGTGGGCGACTTCCGCGGTCTGATCGTCGAGGATTCTGCCGGGCGCGTCCCCGCCCGCCGCCGGCGAACCCGACAGACGAAACCCCAGATCCGCCCGGTTGCCCCAGAGCGCGGCGTGCAGAAGCGCGGTCGTGCGCTCCCGCGGTGAATAGACGGGATGCTTGTCTGCCGCCGATAGTTCGGCATCTAGCGCGGGGTCTGCGAGCTCGGCTCCTTTGCGAGTGAACGGGTCGATACCCCGCCACGGACCGGGACCGAAGTAGCCGACCGCGTCGAGCAGCAAATGGTAGAAGTAGCTCTCGGCCCAGAGGAACGGGACGTCGAGCCACCGCTGCCCGTACATTTCGCTTCCCCACCGGTCCCATCGCGATTTACCGGCACTGCCGTCGGGCGGCGGTTGCACGGTTCCCGTGATGTGTTCGCGCAGCGCGTCGAGGCGGTCCCGAATTTCGGGCGGATAGGGGTGTGCTTCGCCGACCTGTTCGATGATGGCGGGATGCCGCCGGGTGAGCACACGCCATGCGAACGAATCCGGTTCGGTGGACACGATGGTCCGCGGCTCGCTTGTGCTCGACTCCATGGAACTCCGTTCGCAGATCGGCGGGCAGCGATTACAGTCGCCTCCGGCAGCGCCGATAAGCATAGTCACGGGTATCGACTCGCCGGCATGGCCGACCTGGGCACAGTCGGGTGATCGTCCGATTTCCGGGTATCTCCGGATCTCCTGGAGCTGGGTCCTCATGCCTGCCCACTCGCGATCGCCTGTACAGCCCGGTCGAATTCTGATCAGGGCGAGAAGAAGCCTCGGCACCGCCGTGTCGGGCCGCTAGGTTCGCGGCGGTGAGTATCGCGATCAGTAGTCCCGGAGCCCCGCCCGCTCCTCGCCCGTCGCCGCGGACCGTGGCGTTCGGGAGCATGATCGGCACGACCATCGAGTGGTACGACTTCTACCTCTACGCGACCGCCGCAGCGCTGGTGTTCAAACCGCTGTTCTTCCCCAACGTTTCGTCCACCGCGGGCACCCTGGCCACGTTCGCCACCTACGCGGCCGGGTTCGGCGCCCGCCCGGTGGGCGCGATCATCTCGGGCCATCTCGGTGACCGTATCGGCCGCAAGACCGTACTGGTTGGCGCGTTACTGCTGATGGGCGCCACCACCACCGCGATCGGCCTGCTGCCCACCTACGCGCAGGTCGGGCTGCTGGCACCCGCGTTGCTGGCCGCACTGCGGGTGCTGCAGGGCCTGGCGGTCGGCGCGGAATGGGGTGGTGCGGCGCTGCTGTCGGTCGAGCACGCGCCACCCGGAAAGCGCGGGTGGTACGGCAGTTTCACCCAGCTCGGTTCCCCGGCCGGCATGCTGTTGGCGACCGGCGTCTTCTATGTGGTGCGCGCCGTGTCCGGTGAACAAGCCTTCCTGGACGGAGCGTGGCGGATCCCGTTCCTGCTGAGCGTTGTGCTGGTGATCATCGGATTGCTGATCCGGCTGCGGCTGACCGATGCCCAGATCTTCGATCGGCTGCGGGAACGGGACGAGGTGGCGCGGCTCCCCGTTGTCGAAGTTCTCCGCACGCAACCGCGGAACGTACTGCTCACCACGGGTCTACGGCTCTCCCAGATCGGGCTGTTCGTCCTGCTGACCACCTACTCCCTGACCTATATCCAGGACGAATTCGGTAAGGACAGCCAGGTGGGGCTGGTGGGGGTGCTGATCGCCTCGGCGCTCGGTCTCCTCAGCACGCCGCTGTGGTCATGGCTGTCGGACCGGGTCGGGCGCCGGCCGCTGTACCTGTTCGGCGCTGTGGGCGGGCCAGTCGCCCTGGCCCTGTTCTTCCTGGCGGTCGACACCGGATCGGAGATCGCCATAGTCCTGGCGATCGTTTTCGGTGTCAACGTCCTGCACGACGCGATGTACGGCCCGCAGGCCGCCTGGTTCGCGGAACTGTTCGATACCCGGGTCCGCTACAGCGGTACTTCACTCGGCTATCACATCGGGGCAGTGCTCTCCGGTGGTTTCGCCCCGCTCATCGCGGCCGCGCTGCTGGTCGCCGGGGGTGGACGCCCGTGGCTGATCGTCGGCTACTTCGTCGTGCTCTCCGCCCTTACTGCGCTGGCGGCCGCGGCGGCCCGCGAAACCTACCGCGACGATCTCGGCGAGGCCTGATGAAACGGATATACCTGAATGCCTTCGATATGGCCTGTGTCGGCCATCAATCACCGGGACTGTGGAAACATCCCGCCGACCAGGGCCACCGCTACAACGATCTCGGATACTGGACCGGTCTCGCCCGCCTGCTCGAGGACGGCGGCTTCGACGCGCTGTTCCTGGCCGATGTACTCGGTGTGTACGACGTGTACGGCGGCTCGCGTGATGCCGCGGTCGCCGACGCCGCCCAGTTCCCGGTCAACGATCCGAGCCTGGCGGTCTCGGCGATGGCCGCGGTCACCGAACGGCTGGGCTTCGGGGTCACGATCTCGCTGACCTACGAGCAGCCGTATGCCCTGGCCCGGCGACTCACCACGCTGGACCATCTCACCAAGGGACGGGTCGCGTGGAATATCGTCACGTCGTATCTGGCCAGTGCCGCTCGGAACATGGGACTCGACGACCAGATCCCCCACGACGAACGGTACGAGATCGCCGAGGAGTATCTCGAGGTCTGCTACAAGCTCTGGGAATCGTCGTGGGAGCACGATGCGGTGCAGCGGGATCCGGACCGCGGCGTGTACGCCGATCCGGCGAAGGTCCACGATATCGAGCACAAGGGCCGCTATTTCACGGTGCCCGGGCCGTTCCTGTGCGAACCGTCGCCGCAACGCACCCCGACACTGTTCCAGGCCGGCGCCTCCCCGCGCGGGGTCCGGTTCGCCGCCGCACACGCCGAAGCGGTATTCGTCTCCGGCCCGAACCCCGAGGTGGTGCGTCGCCCGGTGCGGGCGCTGCGCGAGGCCGCGGCCGAACTCGGCCGCGATCCCCGGTCGATCAAGGTGTTCACCATGCTGACCCCGATCGTCGCCGAAACGAGGGACGAGGCATTGGCCGGCCTGCGGTCCTACGAGCATTTCGTGAGTGTCGAAGGGGCGCTCGCCCTGTTCGGCGGGTGGACGGGCGTGGATCTGTCCCAGGCCGACCCGGACGAACCGTTACGTCATGTGGAAACGGAGGCGAACCGGTCGGCGCTGACATCCTTCACCTCCGATCCGACCCGGATCTGGACACCACGGGATCTCGCCGCCTCACTCGGAATCGGCGGCCGCGGGCCGGTAGTCGCCGGGTCACCGGGTGACGTCGCCGATGAGCTGGAACGCTGGGTCGACGAGGCCGATATCGACGGATTCAATATCGCCTACGTGACCACACCGGGAACCTTCGCCGATTTCGCCCGCCTCGTGGTGCCGGAACTGCGGCGACGCGGGCGGGTTCCGGAACACACCGAACCCACCACCCTGCGGGAGAAGTTGGGAGGTAGCGGGCCGCTGCTGGCCGCCGACCACCCGGGGTCTGCTCATCGCAGGTAGACATGCGGTCGCGAACGAGCAGCGAGCGCACCGGACACGGTAGTTGTTCGGGGAATCTCGGTGGCCGGTTGCCAACCGGCAGGCGAAGTAGCGCCGACGCGGCCTCGTCCGCATTCCGGGTTCAGCCGGCATCCTGATACTCGATGCCGAAACACGCCCGCAAGCGTTGTGAAATATCGGATCATTACTCTCACGCTGTCCAGGTGTCCCCGTGTTCATCCCACCGAGATGAATCCGGACCGGCAGCATCGTGCAGGGGAGTAATTCAATGACTGTCACCGAACCCGGCGAGCCCGGCCCCGGCATCGACGGCGAATACCTCGGCAAGAGGACGTTGCGGACCGGGACAGCCGGCTGGGTGTTGCTGGCCGGGCTCGGCGTCGGCTATGTGATCAGCGGTGACTACTCCGGATGGAACTTCGGACTCGCAGAAGGCGGATTCGGCGGCCTGGCCGTCGCCGCCGTCGTGATCGCTGCCATGTACGGCGCCATGGTGCTGAGTATGGCCGAGATGTCCGCGGCCCTGCCGACCGCGGGCGGTGGCTATACGTTCGCCCGCCGGGCCCTGGGTCCGTGGGGTGGGTTCGCGACCGGAACAGCCGTGCTGATCGAGTACTCGATCGCTCCCGCCGCGATAGCGACGTTCATCGGCGCGTACGTCGAATCCCTCGGGTTGTTCGGCATCGTCGACGGATGGTGGGTCTATCTCGCCGTCTACGCGCTCTTCGTCGGTATCCATCTGGCCGGTGTCGGCGAGGCGCTGAAGGCGATGTTCGTCGTCACCGCGATCGCCCTCGTGGGTCTGGTGATCTTCGCGGTGGCGAGCATCGGCAGCTTCTCCTGGTCGAACCTGACCGATATCGCACCCGACCCGGAGGCCGCGGGTGCGAGCGAATTCCTGCCGTTCGGTTACCTCGGGATCTGGTCGGCGCTGCCGTTCGCCATATGGTTCTTCCTCGCGATCGAGGGAGTTCCGCTGGCCGCCGAGGAAGCACGGGACCCCGCGCGCAACGTACCGCGCGGCATTATCGCGGCTATGGCGGTCCTGGTCGTGACGGGCGCGGTGGTGCTGATTCTCGTCCCGGGTGCCGGTGGTGCGGCGGCGATGCAGGCATCAGGTAATCCGCTCGTCGAAGCGCTGGGCTCGGGCACCGCGGCGACGGTTGTGAACTACATCGGTCTGGCCGGTCTGGTCGCCAGTTTCTTCTCCATCATCTACGCCTACTCGCGGCAGCTCTTCGCCCTGTCGCGGGCCGGGTATCTGCCGCGTGGGCTCTCGATCACCAACGCGCGCAAGGTTCCGGCGGCGGCGCTGATCGTGCCCGGTGTGATCGGCTTCGTGCTGTCGATCTTCGGCAACGGTGCGACATTGCTCAACATGGCCGTGTTCGGCGCGGCACTGAGTTATGTGCTCATGATGATCAGCCATATCGTGCTGCGCCTCCGGGAGCCGGGTATGGAAAGGCCGTACCGCACACCCGGCGGCCTCGTCACCGCGGGCTTCGCACTGGTGATCGCCGTGCTTTCGGTGTTCGCAACCTTCCTCGTGGACTCCACCGCAGCCTTCGGATGCTTGGTCGTCTTCGCGCTGTTCATGATCTATTTCGGCCTGTACAGCCGGACGCGGCTGGTCGCCGGCTCTCCCGACGAGGAGTTCGCCGCCCTGGCCGCTGCGGAGGACGAACTCCGCTGACCGCCGTCCGTCCCGGCGGCAGCAGGACGCACAGTCGGCCGCACGCGCGGTCGACGACCCGAAGGCAGCTCGGAAGCCGGGAGTAAGCTTCGAGGTTGCGCAGGATGAGGTTGCGCAGGATTCGGAGGGGACTCGACACCGATACGGGGCGATCATGCACACTCCCGCCGAGGCGAGCAGCGAGGGGCACGGCAGCCTGGAAGTTCGCGTCTACGCCGAACTGAACGATTTCCTGCCCCCTCGCTCCCGCTTCTCGGTACTGCGGCGACCGGTCCGGTCTCATCAAACCGTCAAGGATGTCGTCGAGGCGGCGGGTATCCCGCACACCGAGGTCGACCTGCTGCTGGTGAACGGCGAATCCGTCGATTTCGGGCACCGCCCGCATCCGGGCGACCGGCTGACGGTCTACCCGGTGTTCGAAAGCCTGGATATCGCCCCGCTCACCCGGGTACGGCCCGCTCCGCTGCGCGAACCGCGCCTGCTCGCCGATGTCAATCTCGGTGGCGCCGCACGACTCCTGCGACTGATGGGTCTCGACGTCCGCTGCGAATTCGACGCCGACGACGCATATCTGGCCGAGATTTCCGCGGACGACCATCGCGTCCTGCTCACCCGGGACCGCGGCCTGCTCGCCCGCCGGATCGTCACCCACGGACTCTTCGTTCGCGCCGATCTTCCGGTCGAGCAGACCGTAGAGGTGATCGACCGCCTCGATCTGTCCCGCCGCCTGGCTCCACTCACCCGCTGCCTGCGCTGCGGCGCGCCCCTGGCAGACGTGGCCAAGGGCGAGATCATCGATCGGCTCCCGCCGCGCACCCGCCGCGAACAACACGCTTTCCGCCGGTGCACCGGCTGCGACCGGATCTACTGGGCTGGTACGCACCAGCGCCGCCTCGACCAACTCGTGGACCGGATCATGTCGCGGATCCGGTCTGTCCCCTACTCTGCCGATCCGCCGGCGGGGCCCGGCTCCGGCTCCTGACCGGTGAGCAGCCCCAGCGCGATGACATCGGTGGCGGTTCGCAGCAGCTCGCGCAGTTCGGAAGTGGTCCGGCGCAGCTCGTCCGGACGCCACCCGAGGCTGATGATGCCGTTCCAGGACGCCCACAGCACGGTGGCGACGGCCGCCGGGTCACCGGCTCGGACGGTGCCCGCCCTGCGACCCCGGTACCGGGACCTTGCCGGATCGATCGGGCACCGGCGATGAACGAGAGCATGAGCGAACGGGTGCGGAACTCCGTGGAACCCCCGCTCGATAAGGGCTGCGCCGCCGTCCGCTTGCGCGACCCGGCCGCCTGTGCCGGACGCGGGCACGGTTGGCCGAAACAGATCGACCGGCAGGCGCTGTGGCGGACCGACGGCCGGACCATTCGAGTGATCGCCGTCGGCCGGAACGTCGATGCTCCCGATTCGTACCGTTCGCATCCGATCGCCATCCCGATCTCGTCGAGATGCGTGACGGTGCCCGGAAGTGTCGCCGCTCCAGGACGCGATCCGGCGCGACTACCGCGGGTTCCTAGCTTTCCGACTTTCCGATGTCGCGGCGCGTGGCCCGTCCGGCGGTTCGATTTCTCCCGCCACTCGGTGCAGCGTGGAGACAAGGGCGGGCAGGTGATTCCGGTCGTAGCGGACCGACGGCAGCGAAATCGACAAACCGGCCAGCGGCGCACCGCCGGAGTCCCGCACCGGCACCCCGATCGCCACCACTCCCCGTTCGGACAACCCGTTGTTGAGTGCGAACCCCGCGCGCCGGACCCGGGCGAGCTGCGCACGCAGACCCGGAAGGTCGGGGCGTTCGTCGGGACGCTCCGCATATCGGCTCTCGGCGTAGAGTTCTTCCACTTCACCGGGGTCGAGGTCCGCGAGCAGGACCAGGCCCGCCGTGGTGCGATGCGCCGGGAACACCATGCCCTCCCGCGAACCCACCCGCAGGGCCTGCCGGCACTCCACGCTGGCGATGAATCGCGCGGTATCCCCGGTGCGGATCGTGAGGTTCGCCGACTCCCCCACCAGATCGACGAGCCGTTGCAGGTGCGGTAGGGCGACTGCCCGCAACCGCGAGGTCAGCGATTGCGAATGGGCGGCGAGTTCGAGCACCGGACCCGGGTGATACTTCCGCTGCTCGTCCTGCACGGCGAAGTCCCGATACACCAATGTCTGCAGCAGCCGATGCGCCGTAGAGCGCGCCACCTCCAGACGTTGCGCGACCTGGCTGACCGTCAACCCACCCTCCAGCTGCAGCATCACTGCTGCCCGCAGCGCATGATCCGCGCTGGTCACGACATACGCCGGTGGATTCTTCGGTTCCGTCTTACCCATCCGCTCGTTCTGCTCTCCAGAATTTGATGTTCTGCTGATACGACGCACGCCACTGTAGGCGATATGAGCACGACAGACACTCCCGTCCGGTTGCAGGCGGTGGCCGCGCCGAACCAGCCGGATGTGACCCCTGCCCTCGAGGAGCTGTATCGCGGGTTCGAGCAGGAGCTGCTCGTCCCGCTGTGGACCGAGATCGGCGACCTCATGCCCGCGCATCCCCGCTCGCGTGCCGTGCCGCATCTGTGGCGGTGGGAGAATCTGCTTCGCCTGACGGCGAAGGCCGGCGATATCGTGCCCGTCGGCCGCGGCGGGGAACGGCGGGCGATCGCACTGGCCAACCCGGCCCTCGGTGGCCGTCCGTTCGCGACCCCGACGCTGTGGGCGGCGATCCAGTATCTGATGCCCGGCGAGGACGCCCCGGAACATCGGCACACCCAGCACGCCTTCCGGTTCGTGGTCGAGGGGTCGGGTGTGTGGACCGTGGTCGGCGGCAGCGGTGATGTGGCGGACGGGGATGCGGTGCCGATGCGGCGCGGGGATTTCCTGCCCCAGGCCGGCTGGAACTGGCATGCACACCACAATGCGACTTCGGAGCCGATGGCCTGGATCGACGGCCTGGATATTCCGTTCCAGTACGTCGTGGAATCGCAGTTCTTCCAGTTCGGGCGGGAGCAGATCAGCGACGCTGAGCGGATCACACCGGAGCGGTCGCGGTCGGAGCGGCTGTGGGGGCATCCGGGGTTGCGGCCGGTGTCGGTGGATGCGGTGGCGCCGGGGTCGCCGTTGCTGGCCTACAAGTGGGAGCACACCGATGCCGCGCTGAACGATCAGTTGCTGCTGGAGAAGGAGGGGTACGGCGGCACCGTCGAACCCGGGCATGCGGCGGTGCGGTTCTCGAACCCGCACAACGGCTCCGACGTTCTTCCCACGATCCGCGCGGAGTTCCACCGGATCGCCCGCGGCGCGGAAACCGCCCCGGTCCGCGAGACCGGGTCCGCGGTCTACCAGGTATTCGACGGTTCCGGCACGGTCACCGTGGGCGAGAGGTCCTGGTCGGTCACCCGCGGTGATCTTTTCGTCGTCCCGTCCTGGGCACCCTTCTCCGCCAAATCCGAAGCCGGATCCTCCGATTCCGATTCGGGGGCGCTCGACCTCTTCCGTTTCTCGGACACACCCGTGTTCGAGGCACTCCAGCTCAACCGTCAGGAGACCATTCGATGAAACTCGCCACCCTCCGCGTCGACGGCGGCACCCGCGCGGTCCGTCTCGACGGTGACGTCCTCGTCGATCTCGGTTACGCCGACCTGGGCGCGCTGTTCGCCCAGCACGATTGGGCGACGGTCGCCGCGGGCGCCACCGGCGCGACCTGGCCCGTCGAAGGCGCCGATCTGGCCCCGGTGGTGCCGAACCCGTCGAAGGTGATCTGCGTCGGGCACAACTACACCGACCACATCAAGGAGATGGGCCGCGAACTTCCCAGCTATCCGACGCTTTTCCCGAAGTTCGCCGACAGCCTCATCGGTCCGAACGATCCGATCGTGAAGCCCGCGGAAACGGACGCCTTGGACTGGGAGGTCGAGCTGGTGGTGGTGATCGGTGCACCGGTGCGCCGGGCCACCGAGGAGCAGGCCGCCGCCGCCATCGCGGGCTTCACTGTCATGAACGATATTTCGGTGCGGGACTGGCAGTTCCGGACCGTCGAATGGACGCAAGGCAAGATCTGGGACTCCTCCACTCCGGTCGGCCCCTATGTCGTGACACCCGACGAGGTCGGCGGGGTCCGTCCGGCCCTCGAGGTCGAAACCCTGGTCGACGGCGAGGTCATGCAGCGCGACGATACGGGCACGCTCCTGTTCGATCCGGTGCATCTGGTGCAGTACGTCTCGACGGTGATCCGGCTCAATCCTGGCGACCTGATCGCCACCGGAACCCCCGCCGGAGTCGGCCATGCCCGCGACCCCAAGATCTACCTCGCCGGCGGCGAAACGGTCGTGACGCGGATCGCGGGCCTGGGAGCGTGCACCAACAAGGTCGTGAAAGCCTCGTGAGTACACGCACGCACGCCGATGCACTGGCCTGGGTCGAGCACGGAACGGCGCTGTTCACGGCACAGATTGCCCGGTTCGGCGAACAGCAACTCCCGCAGCCGAGCATCTTGCCCGGCTGGACACGTAAACATCTGGTGGCTCATGTGGCCGCCAACGCGGACGCGCTCGGCAACCTCGTGCGCTGGGCCGAAACCGGTGAGCGCACCCCCATGTACACCTCGGCCGAGCAGCGCAATGCCGATATCGCAGCCGGCGCACAACGGTCCGCCGCCGAACTGACGGAATGGCTCAACGCATCGGCACACCGGCTGGGCGCCGCCATGGCCGCCCTGACCGGCGAACAGTGGCGCACCGAAGTCGTCACTGCTCAGGGCCGGACCGTCCCGGCCACGGAGATCCCGTGGCTGCGGGCACGCGAGGTGTGTGTCCATGCCGTCGACCTCGGCTCGGACACCACCTTCGCGGATCTTCCCGACGATTTCCTCACCGCGCTGATCGCCGATATCCGGGGCAAACGCGGCCTCGAGGAGGTACCCGCCGGTCCGTTGCCGGAGGTGGCCGCCTACCTCGCCGGTCGTCCCCATTCGCTCGCCGACGTCGCAGACCTCGGCCCATGGCTGTAGAGGAGGGCTGCACTGTGAGCACCCCGGATATCGTCATCGTCGGCGGCGGAATCGGCGGGCTGAGTACCGCTTTCGCGCTGTCCCGGCTCGGCCTGCGGGTGCGGGTCCTAGAGCGGTCGAAATTATTCGGTGAGGTCGGCGCGGGTATTCAGCTGGCGCCCAACTGCACCCGCATCCTCGACGATTACGGTCTGCTCGACGAGGCGAAGGCCCGCGGCGTGGTACCCGACCGGATGGTCATGCGCGACGCGGTCGACGGTAGCGAGCTGACCGCGCTCGACCTGCGCGACCTCGAACGGAAGTACGGCTTCCCGTACCTCGTCATCCACCGTAGTGATCTGCACGCCCTGTTCCTGGACGCGTGCCGGAAATCGGGTGTCGAGCTGCGCACCGAGCAGCGGGTGGTGTCCTACACGCAGGATTCCGGCAGGGCCGCCGCGACAACCGATACAGGAGCCGTGCACGAGGCGGATGTCGTGCTGGCGGCGGACGGGCTGCATTCGGTCGCCCGGAAGCTGTTCAGCGACGACGAACCGGTGTCTTCCGCGTATGTCGCCTATCGCGGTACCGTGCCGATCACCGAGGTCGGTCAGCCGGTCGACCTCTCCGAGGTGGCCGTCTACGTCGGCCCGCGCTGCCATTTCGTTCACTACGGCCTGCGTGGCGGCGACCTGCTCAACCAGGTCGCGGTGTTCGAATCACCCAGGGCTCGTGCCGGACTGGCCGACTGGGGAACTCCCGGCGAACTCGATACCGCGTTCACCGGGACGTGCGATTTCGTCCAGCAGCGGCTACCGCATATGTGGCGGGACAAATGGTGGCGGATGTACGACCGTGACCCCATCGACACGTGGGTGGACGGCCGGATCGCACTGCTCGGGGACGCGGCCCATCCGCCGCTGCAGTACATGGCCCAGGGCGCGATCATGGCGATCGAGGACGGTTGGGTACTCGCCGAACATGCCGAGCGCCTCCGCAGCACCGACGGCGCGGTCGATTGGGCCGGTGCCCTCGCCGCCTATCAGGCGGTGCGCCCGGAACACTGCCGCCGGGTGGTGCTGACCGCGCGGGTCTGGGGCGAACTATGGCATCTCGACGGCCGCGAGCGCGCACAACGGAACGTACTGCTGCGGGCCCGGAAGACCGACGACTACTCGTTCACCGACTGGATCTACGGTCCCACCGCGCTGTTCCCCGAGGACGAACCGGCGATGTTCGAGCCCATCCCGCTCACCACAGCCGACCCGGTGGCCGGTGCGGCGGCGGGTTGGCCCACCGGAGCATCCCTGGATTCGATTTCCCGGTAGCCGGCCGGCACATCGGAGTGCGACGCACCTTGCCGCTGCCGTACCCACCACCGTAAAATATGACTCCCATCACATTTTGTTACCCGAGTGTGGGTCGGCAGCGGCGCAGGTGGAGGTGGCTCGCACCGGCGCAACTCGGCGCGACGGATTCGCGGTCGTGCCGAGATCGCAGAACGAACAATGCGCGGGCGGCGCAATCGGCTGTCGACCGCGCGTCAGCCTTCGGTCGCAACGGAGCGCCGAGCTGGAACGGGGGCACTAGTACCGAGGAGAACGGTCATGTCCCGTTTGGTACGCAAGAATTTCGATTCGCCCGAGGAAACCCGCCCCTTCGAGGCGGGCAAGGGTCAACTCGATCTCGTCAATCTCGGGGCCGGCCCGGTGGGCCGGGCCGTCTTCGAACCCGGCTGGCAGTGGTCGGAACATGTCAAACCGATCGCCGGCACCGACAGTTGCCAGGCGCCCCATATGGGCTACTGCGTCTCGGGACACCTGGCGGTGGTCATGGACGACGGCGAGAAACAGGAATACGGGCCCGGCGATTTCATGATCGTCCCGCCCGGGCACGATGCCTGGACCGTGGGAGACGAACCCTGCGTCATGATCGACTGGCAGGGTGTCGCCGACTACGCCAAGCGGTGATTCCGGCCGAGCACCGGCTCGCCCACCGGACAAGACATCCGGTCCGGCGGTGGTGTACCGATCTCGTGGCCGGCACACCACCGGGGCGGGTGTCAGCTGACCTGGCGGTCCCGCCCGCTCCAATACGGCTCGCGTAGTTTGAATTTCTGCAGCTTCCCGGTGGCGGTCCGGGCCAGTTCGTCCCGGAACTCGACCGAGGTCGGCGCCTTGTAGCCGGCCAGCCGCTGTTTGCACCAGGCGATCAGCGCCGATTCGGTCGCGGTACCCGGGTCCGCATCCGGGTCGAGCACGACCAGGGCCTTGATCGTCTCGCCCCATTTCTCGCTCGGCACCGCGATCACCGCCACCTCCGCGACGGCAGGATGGGAGAACAGGCAATCCTCGACTTCGATCGAGGAGACGTTCTCGCCGCCGGTGATGATCACATCCTTCTTGCGATCGGCGATGGTCAGATAGCCGTCGGCTCCGACCGCACCGCCGTCACCGGTGCGGAACCACCCGCCGTCGAGTACCGCCGCACTTTCCTCCGGCCGGCCCCAGTAACCGTCCATCACCACGTTCGATCGGGCCAGCACCTCCCCCGCACCCTCCTCCGACTCTTCTATCCGCAGCCGGACACCGAGCGCCGGAGCGCCGGCGCGGGTCAGTTTCGCGGCCTTGGTCTCGGGGTCCAGATCGTCCCATTCGGCGCGTGTGCGATTGACGGTGAGCAGCGGAGAGGTTTCGGTGAGGCCGTAGATCTGGATGAACTCCCAGCCGAGTTCCTGTTCGACGCGCGCGACGGTTTTCGTCGGCGGCGGCGCACCCGCCATGATGATCCGCACCCGGTCGCGGCCGGGGATCTCGCCCTCCCAGGTCTGTGCGGCGTCGAGGACCGCGGCGGCGACCGCGGGGGCCGCGCACATCACCGTGACGCCGTGATCGCGGACGCGTCGCAGGATCTCGGCGCCGTCGATTTTGCGCAGGACGATGTGCCGGGCGCCCACACCGGTCATCGCGAACGGCTGACCCCACCCGTTGGCATGGAACATCGGCAGGGTGTGCAGGTAGACGTCGCGGTCGCTGATCGTGGCGTGCAGACCGAACGTGACGGCGTTGACCCAGATATTGCGGTGGGTTATCTGCACCCCCTTCGGGCGGGCGGTGGTGCCGGAGGTGTAGTTGATGGTGGCGGTGGCGGATTCGTCGGGCTCCCACGGTCGCGGTACCGAGCCGGGCGGCGCGTAGAGGTCGGAGTCGGAACCGAGGACGAATGTGTGCTCACACTCGATCCCGGCCAGCGAATCCGCCAGCTCCGGGTCGACGTAGAGGACGCGGGCGCCGGAATCCTCGACGATATAACGCACTTCATCCGGGCGCAGGCGGAAGTTGATCGGCACCAGCACCCGGCCCCATCCGCTGACACCGAAGAAGGAGGTGAGCAACCGGCTCGAATTGTGGCTGACGATCGCGACCCGTTCACCGGCCCCGATTCCGAGCTCGTCGAGCCTGGCGGCCTGCCTGCGGGCCAGGCTCGCGACCTGGGCGTAGGTCAGCGAACCCTGGGTGGGCGCGGGCTGCGCGGGTTCGTCGACCACACCGATACGGTCGCCGTACACGGTTTCGGCGCGGTCGAGGAAATCGGCGACACTGAACGGGACGAACATGGCCCTCCTACGGATCGTGCGTACGCCCGCCGAAACCGGTCCGCGGACCTTCCGGCGGTCCGACGATTGTCTCTTCGGAACGGCAGGACCGGGGCCGGAATCCTCATTGCGGACCACGGACAGGTATACGAGGCCCGGTCCCGGATCGCCGGCCGGCACCCGGGCAAATCGTCATCGGCACGGTCACGAACGGCCGGCGCCACCCGCGATTGCGCGTGCCATGGGGCTTCCGGCCGATGACTCGAGTACGCCAGCCTGTTGCCGTGACTTTGCCGCGACCATTTCGTAATCTAACGGTGATCTTGTCTCCGAGCGTTACGAGTAGTCACCATCATGCCTGGTCAACATCGCAAGCCGGCCCGAGCCCGGAAGATCGCTCCCCTCGCCGGGAGCACGGTCGCGGCAACGGCCGTCATCGCGCTGTCGGTGATGGCCCGTCCCGCACCGACTCCGCAAGCCACCGCGGTAGCAGCGGATACGCAGGCTGCCCCTGCGGCCGGTATGGGCGCCGCGGCGGAAACCCCGGCCCCGTCCGCTCCACCATCGGCCGAGGCCGTCGCGGCAGTCGACAAGCCACGGGAACCGGCCAGGTACGCAAAGCGTCATGCGCCCCCGCCACCTCCCCTGATCCCGTGTTCCACGGTGCTCGCCGGAACACAACCGCATGTGGCCCAGGTGGGCAACCTGATCGGCCAGACATTCGGCGTCGCCGATATCGGCGGCGCCGACGGCCGCTACGACGGTGAGCACGGCGCCGGCCTGGCGCTCGACTTCATGACCTCCGATCCGGCGCACGGCGATGCGATCGCCGATTTCGTCCTCGCCAACAAGGAGCGGTTCGGTGTCACCTATGTGATCTGGCAGCAGCGGTACAACGACGGCAGCGGCTGGTCGTATATGGAAGACCGCGGAAGTCCGACCCAGAACCATTACGACCATGTGCACGTCTCGTTCGATTCGGCCGCCGATGTGCACGTGACCTGCTGATCCCGGGTCACCCGGCTCCGGCCCGGGCGTACTGGGCCGGGCGACCGGCGACATCGCCCATTACCCGGTACCGCGCCACAGCGGTGCGGCCCGGCGGCCGCCCGGCTCAGATCATCGCGTAGGGATGGGCCGCGGCACGACCCTGGAAGGTGAGAATCCGCGGGTTCCGGACACGACCGTCGCGGATCTCTATCGCGCGCCGGATGGTCTCGTTGCCGTCCCAGGCCGCCGGTCCGCCCATGACCACCGGCAGGTATTCCAGCAGGGCTTCGGAGTTCTCCCAGGTCGCGGAGTTCCACAGGTAGGACGGGCTGTGGTCGACACCGTAGTAGTGCAGATCGTCGCCGACAGTGAACATGGGGTCGGCGAACGAGGTGGGGCGGGCCCATTCGAATCCCATACCCGCGTCACAGGAGACATCGACGAACAGGGTCCCGCGGGGGAACAGCCCGAGTTCTTCGTTCAGTACGAAAAGCAGTGGCGCCTCGGTGTTCTGGAACATGCAGTTGACGATCACGTCGTAGTGGGCGAGCATTTCGGCCAGCGGTCCCGGCTCCGGATCCTTCAAGGCCAGTGTGCGGCCCGGGCTGCGCGGGTCGCGCTGGAAGTTCTGCATCCGTACCGACGCGAACGGTGACGCCACCGCCGCGACACTGCGCTGCGTGAGCACCGTGACATCACTGATTCCCAGCGCCGACAGCGCCCGCACCGCGCCCCGGGCGGTGGCGCCGAAACTGATGACGGCGGCGCGCAGTCTGCGGCCGTAGTCGCCGGTGACACCCTGCAGTGCCAGTGCCTGCAGAACCGAGCAGTAGCCGGCCAGCTCGTTGTTCTTGTGGAAGACGTGCAGTCCGAAATCCCCGGTGGGGGTCCAGTGGTTCATCGCTTCCCAGGCGATCAGGGTCAGGCCACGATCGACGGCCTGCTGAGTCATGAGGGGATCCTGCACACAATGCGGCCAACCCCAGACAACCTGGCCGGGCCGCAGCGTCTCGAGGTCTTCGGGCATCGGTTTGGGCAGCAACAGCACATCGCATTCGGCCGCCAGCTCGGCGCGCGTCCGCTGCCCGGCGACCAGCGGCGCCAGCTGCTCGTCGGAATAGCCGAACCGGGCACCGTAGCCGTACTCGAGGAAGATACCCGCGCGGGTTGCCGGGTCGATCCGCGCGAAATGCGCGGGATGGATCGCGAGCCGATGCTCGTCCTCCTTGTGGGAGGTCGCAATGGCACCGATCGTCAGTTGTTTCACTGTACGAGCCTACGCGCGGCGCCCCGCCGCCCGAGTCCGACTCCGACGCGGCCCGCTCGGCCTACTCGACGTCTGCCGAAGCGATTGTCCCGCAGCGTTTTCAGTGCGTGGACCAGCTGCGCAGCGCACGTTCCGCGGCCGAACACAGTTCGTCGATCACCTCGCCCACCGGAGCACTCTCGGTCAGTACCCAGACTCCTTGACCCGCGTCGACGGGGGCCACCGCGGGATCGTCGGCTGCCAGGGCGGCGGCCAGCTCGTCGCGGGCCGCGGGGCTCTCGTCCAAGCCGGCCTCGTTGTGCTCCCACCGGCCGGTGAAATCGTTACGCAGTACCCGCGAGGGGAAGCGCGCCGGCCAGGGTAGCTGCTGGGCGATATCGAAGACGCGCGTGGTCACAGTATCGGTTGCCGCCGCGCGCAACAGAGCCGCACGTGCGCGGTCCGGGGTGAGTGCCTCGGTGCACGCCGACAGTCGTGTCCCGAGCCAGGCTCCCGCGGCACCGGCCGCGAGCACCGCGGCCAGCGTGCGGCCGGAGGAGATCCCGCCCGCCGCCAGCACCGGCACATCGACGGCACCCAGAACGGCATCGAGCAACGGCAAGGTGCCCAGCAGCGGCGCCCCGTGACCGCCGCCCTCGGCACCCCGCGCGACGAGAACATCCACCCCGGCGCCGGCGGCGCGACGTGCCTGTTCCGCGTCGTAGACCTGGGTCACCGCCAGGACTCCGTGCCGGTGCAGCCGCTCGACCCAGGTGAAATCGTCGGTGAAACCGATCGAGACAACGGTCGGCCGCGCGGCGAGCGCGGCGGCGAGCAGTTCCGGCTCCCGGTCCCGCACCCAGTCGACCAGCCCGATACCGAACGGCCCGGTCACCGCGCCGAGCAGCTCCAGCTCATCGGTCAACCGGGCGACCGATCCCGCGCTACCCATCCCGATCATCCCCAGGCCACCGGCGGCGGTGACGGCGGCCGCCAGCCGGCCACCGGCCACACCACCCATCGGGGCACTGACTATCGGTGCGCGTAACCCCATCTCCCGCGACCAGGGCGTCGACAGCACTACGGTCCACCTCGCTCGTCTGCGCCGGCATCGGGATACCGGACTCGGTTCGACCCCGTGACCGTACCTGCCGTTCCGGCCATCTCCGGCGGCTACTCACCCCGGCAGGGTCGACGCTGAGGAGCAGGCCACCGCCGTGGGCGCTGCCGTGACCCGCGCGGGACCCGGTCCGGTGTCGAACTATTTCGATATCTCCCTCTCGCCGATCACCTCGACCCGGAGGAATTCCGGCGCCTTGATCACCCGGCGCACCATGAACCGGATGAACGGCGGCATATCACCGGCGGCTTCGTCCCGGTAGACGCGCGGCGAGCCGATCACACAGCGCCGTCGCCGCGATTCCAGTTCGCCACCGCCCGCGGCGAGAACGTTACGCACCCAGTCCGATTCGGCGCCGTAGGTCAACGCGATCACGTACCCGCCGTCGCGCCGGAAGGCCCACAGCGGGGTCCGGAATATCCGGCCGGAGCGGCGTCCGCGATGGACGACAATCGCCCAGCCCGGTGCCCACGGTGCGATGAACCGCGTAATCCGATTCAGACCGGCCTTGTTCACGCGAGCGATCCATCGGGGCGCGGGCATCCGGAACACCTCCCTTCACTCGGGGTCACCGGTTCCTGCGTTACACACCTGCGGAGACAGTGCGGAGCGCGGCGATACCCGGCATTTTCGTTCGGTCCGGCAGGTCGGCGAGCCCTTGTCCGAGAGACAGCGTGGGCGGTTTCTCCGAACTCGCCGCACCGGTTCCCCGCGCCGGGAATTACCGCTACCTGCGATCCCGACAGTCGAGAACATCGCCGGGCGTGACAGGGGTAAGTCGATGCGCCTCGGCCACGGGGTCGTTGGTCACGGTGCCGGAATGGGTGTTGAGACCCTTGGCCAGCGCCGGATCGTCGCGCAGCGCCACACGCCAGCCCTTGTTCGCGAGGGCGACCAC
Source organism: Nocardia carnea (assembly GCF_029868855.1). GTDB lineage: Bacteria > Actinomycetota > Actinomycetes > Mycobacteriales > Mycobacteriaceae > Nocardia > Nocardia carnea_A. The sequence continues at coordinate 26,218 of NZ_JARWOV010000189.1, forward strand.
ATAGGGAAGGGTCGAATTGGTGAGGGCGTAGGTCGAGGTGTTCGGCACGGCACCGGGCATATTCGCCACGCAGTAGAAGGTCGAATTGTGCACCGGGAAGGTGGGTTCGGAATGTGTGGTCGGCCGCGAATCCTCGAAGCACCCGCCCTGATCGATGGCGATATCGACCAGTACGGACCCCGGTTTCATCCGTGCGACCAGGTCGTTGCCGACGAGTTTGGGCGCCGACGCACCCGGGATCAGCACCGCGCCGATCACCAGATCCGCCTGCTCGACCTGCTGTTCGACGGCCAGGCGGGAAGACGCGAGCCCGTGGACCCGGTTGTGGTAGCGCCAGAACGACATCCGGAGTTTGTCGAGGTCGGTATCGAGCAGCGTGACATCGGCGCCCATACCCAGGGCGATATTGGCGGCGTTCTGACCGGCGACCCCCGCGCCGATGATGACCACCCGGGAGTTCGCCACACCCCCGACCCCGCCCATCAGCACCCCGCGCCCGCGTTGTGCCTTCAGCAGCGAGTGGGCGCCGACCTGGGGTGCCAGACAGCCCGCGACCTCCGACATCGGGTACAGCAGCGGCAGGACGCCCGACGGCAGCTGGACCGTTTCGTAGGCGATCGCGGTGACCCGCCGGTCGAGGAGGGCGTCGGTGAGCGGGCGATCGGCAGCGAGGTGCAGGTAGGTGAAAAGCACCAGGCCTTCACGCAGCAACGGGTACTCGGCCGCGATCGGTTCCTTCACCTTGAGCACCAGATCGGCCGTAGCCCAGATATCTTCGGCGCGATCGACGATCCGCCCGCCGGCGGCGACGTATTCGTCGTCGGTGATGGAGGAGCCGAGACCGGCGTCCTTCTCGATATCGACCCGGTGCCCCTGGCTGGTGAGCTCGTGTACGCCGATCGGTGTGATGGCGACTCGGTACTCGTGATCCTTGAGTTCCCTGGGCACGCCGATATGCATTGCTCCTCCTACGCGTATACGTCAGCAGGATTTCCGAGAACTGTCGCGGACGCACTCACGGAATTCGCCGTGGGCCCCGGCAGCGGTGACAACGACGCTGTTCACCCGCCGGCGACCGACGGAATGATCATGATCTCGCTATCGGCACCTACCGGTGTGTCCTGTCCCTCGAGGGTGCGGCATTCGTCGTCGCCGATGTAGAAGTTCACGTAGCGGCGCAGCTGACCGCTCTCGTCGCGAAGCCGGCGCTCCAATCCCGGCGAACGCTCGCGCACGGCGTCCAGAACGCTCCGGAGGGTCGCCCCCTCGATATCGAGTTCCTTCGCACCGCCGACGTAGGTTCGCAGCATGGACGGCAGACGGACGCGGGCCACGGCGTTATCCGACGACCGCGGCGCGCACGCAGAGTACGTCCGGGAGTTTGTCGGCGACGAGTTGCCAGTGATCGCCCTCGTCGGCACTGCAGTAGACCTCGCCGTTGCGGGTGCCGAAGTAGATACCCGCCGGGTCGGCGTCGTCGGCGCACATGGCATCGCGCATGACCGCCGCCCAGAACGGGTCCTGCGGAAGTCCGTCGGTGTGCGCGGACCAGGTATCGCCGCCGTCTTCGCTGCGGTAGACAGCGCATCGGGCGTCCGGCGGGAAACGGAAGCGCTCCATATCCGCGACCAGCGGGAAGGTGTAGATCACCCCGGAGCGGCGGGGGTGGGCGACGATCGGAAATCCGAAGTTGGAGTCGGGTAACCCGCCGTCGATCGACTGCCAGCTCACCCCTTCGTCGGTACTGCGGAACACCCCGCCGTGATTCTGCAGGTACATGGTGCTCGGCGTATCGGCGTCCACGGCGACCTTGTGCACGCACTGGCCCCATTCCGGCAGTTCACCCGGCATGAAATCCGCTGTGACGCCCTTGTTCGTCGGCTTCCACGACGTCCCGCCGTCGGTGGTCTGGTAGACGCCTCCGGTAGAGATGGCGACCGCCACCCGCTGGGTATCGGCTGGATGCGGCAGGATCGTATGCAATGCCAGCCCACCGCCACCGGGCATCCACTCCGGCCGGTGCGGATGGTCCCACAGGCCGCGGACCAGCTCGAATCTCCGTCCGCCGTCGGTGGAACGGAACAGCGCGGCCGGTTCGGCACCCGCGTACACCACATCCGGTTCCGCCGCGGTTGCGGGCGCGATCTGCCATACGCCCTGCAGGGCGGCTCCGGTGTCCTCCGGGAAGGCAAGGGGTGCGTCGTCGGGTTCGCTCCAGGTGGTGCCGAGGTCGTCGCTCACCACCATCGTCGGTCCGAAATGACTGTCCAGCACGCCCGCCAGCAGGCGCGGGGTCGACCGCCGGGTATCGATCGCCAAAGCCTTCACATCGGCCACGGCGAACTGGGGCTCACTAACCTCCCAGTTCGACCGGCCGTCCTTGCTGCGCGCCAGGAACAGCCCCTTGCGCGTCCCGATTCCGAGCAGTACGTCCATCACGTACCTCCCTGTCGTCACCGTCACGCCGGCGCGTGTGAGCGTACTCCGCGGGGCCGACAGGTTCCGGCAGAACAGAACGCCGGGGCGCGCCGGGGTGCGATCACACAGGATGATCGCACGGGCTCCGGCGCGACCCCGACGCCTCGGCGGGCCGGCGCCGCGCTCAGGGGATGACTACGGGACCGGACACAGCGGACGGCTCCGGCTCGTCGGCCGACCGGTGGCCCGCCTCACGCGGAGTGACACCTTCCTCGGCCCACGCGGCCAGCAACTGCGCAACCTTGCCGTGCATCGTGGTCCGCAGCCGGTCGAAGGAGTTCTCCGGGTTGTCGTCGACCTCGCCGAGCAGCAGCCACCATGCCCAGGCCACGGCCCCGGCGTTTGCGACGAAATCCGGAAGCACCGGGACCCCGCGGGCGGCGAGCATGGCCTCCGCCTCCGGGGTGGTCGCCGCATTGGCGGCCTCCACGATGACGCGGGCCCGGATATCGAAGGAGTTGTCCGGTGTGATCGCGTAGGAGATCGCCGCCGGAACGAGGATATCCACCTCGGCGGAGAGCACGGCGGCGCGCGGGAGCTGTTCGACCCCCTCGGGCAGGCGGGTGCGGTCGACCTCACCGAAACCGTCGCGCAGATCCAGCAGCGCCGGGATATCCAGCCCGTCCGCGCAGTACAGCGCGCCGGCGGCATCGGCCACGGTGGTGACCTTCATTCCGGCTTCGTGCAGGTAATAGGCTGCGGACCCGCCCATGGTGCCGATGCCCTGGATCGCGACCGTCGTCTCGGCGGGCGCCCGGCCCCGCCACACCGCGGCGGCAAGGCAGGCGTGCGCGACCCCGTAGCCGCCGATCACATCGCCCAGCAGGAATCCGCCCTCCACTGCCGCGTTCAGTCCGTTGCGGACCCGCTCCAGGGTCGCGGCCGGGTCGGCGGCGCGGCTGATCGCGGCGTGGTAGCTCTGTCCCAGGCCGAGCTTCTCGAACACCTCGTCGATCAGGTGCTGCGGGACCCCGAGATCCTCCGCCGTCACCCAGTGCGCGTCGAGCCACGGGCGCATGGCCTCGCAGAACCGCTCGAGCACACCCACCGCCCGCGGGTCCTTCGGGTCGAAATCGATACCGCCCTTGGCCCCGCCGACCGGCAGATCGAAGGTGGCGGTCTTATCGGCCATCCCGCGAGCCAGGTCCTCCACCTCCCGTAGGGTGCACCCGGCCCGCATTCGGGTACCGCCGGTGGCCAGGCCGGCGCGCAGAGTGTGTACGACGAGGTAGCCGACAGCGCCTGTCAGCGAATCCGTCCACTGCAGCCGCATATACGGTTCGGTACGGCGAACCGGTGGCGCTACGGCCGGAGCCGCGGAAATGTCCGGAAAGGTTTGCGCGGTCATGTGCGGGGTACTTCCCATAGGGTTGTCGATCGCCGTCACGATGAACCACCTCCTCTTCGTGCTCGGCCGTCGCCACCGCATGCGGCAGCGCCGGCGCGCGAATGTTCCGTCCGGACTTCTTCGTCCCCCGGCCACGACGTGTGCCCGATCCCCTAACTGTGCGGTCGCACCTGCTGGTGCGTCTATTTACGGTTGGTTCACGGCGTTGTTCAGCGTTGCTGCACAACGCTTAGGCTCGTTGTATGGATTTGTCGATCCCTCGCCTGCGGATGTTGCGCGAGCTGCATCGACGCGGCACGGTCACGGCCGCCGCGACGGCCCTGCACTACACGGCGTCGGCGGTGTCGCAGCAGCTCGCACAGCTCGAACGGGATGTCGGTACCCGGTTGTTCGAACGGCGTGGCCGCCGCGTGCAGCTCACCGATCTCGGTGTGCTGCTCGCCGAGCACGCCGAGGAGATCCTGGCCTCGGTCGAACGCGCGACCCAGGCCCTCGAGGACGCCGGCGAATCGGTGACGGCAACATTGACGGCCGGGGTGTGGGCATCGGTGGCTTCCGGTCTGATGCCCGACGCGCTCACCTCTCTCGCCCGGACCCCCCCCGGGATCTCGTTACGGACGCGGGAGCTCGCTCCGGAAGCGACCGCCGCGGCGGTCCGCGACGGTGCATTGGATCTGTCTTTCGTCCTCGACTACTCCAACTACCCGATGCCCTGGGATCGCGGCCTCCAGCGCGCGGTGATCGCGGTCGAGCGGATCCATGCCGCCGTCCCGTCGGGGGCGGTGCCCGGGGCCAGCGTGACACTCGCCGAGCTGACCGAGCATCCGTGGATCCTGGCGCCGGCCCGCTCACATTTCGGGCAGGCGGCGCGGCTGGCGTTCCAATCGGCGGGGGTCGCACCGCGGATCGACCACGAGGTGGAGGAGCAGGCGACCGCGATGGCGATGGTCGCCGCCGGGCTGGGTGTGACGCTGGTGTCGGATCTGGGCCTGGCCCTGCGACCGCCGGGTGTGGACATCATCGCGCTCGGTGACATCGTCACCCGCACCGTCTCGCTGGCCTACCGCACCAATTCGGCCCGCCGGGCCGCGCTGCTGCTCGTGGTGGACGCGATCCGGACCGCCGCCGCGGAGAAGGGCCTCGGCGCCGATACCGTACTTCCTTCCCCTGCCGTCACGGAGTCGCCGGCACCGCCGGCCCACGAGGTGAACGGCCGGAGCCTCGGACTCGGCTGACCAGGATCGGAGTATCTCCCGCGCCGCACACGGCCGAACGCCGGCCGTCACCGTGCCGCGCGGGTGCTGCTCGAACGGCACGGATCGTTGCGGCAGACTGTCCTGATGGCACGTTCCGCTGCGTACCGCCCCACCCCGGCCGAGCTGGCCGCCGCCGAAGGCAGAACCGTTCCCGATGTACTCGCGCCGGACCTGCGGGTGCTGTTCTGTGGTATCAATCCGGGGCTGTGGTCGGGGGCGACGGGTCACCATTTCGCCCGGCCCGGTAACCGTTTCTGGCCCGCGCTGTTCCGTTCGGGATTCACGCCGCGGCTCTTGCGCCCCGACGAGGAAGCCGAACTGCTCGGGCTGGGTCTGGGGATCACCAATGTCGTGCCGCGCACGACAGCGAAGGCTGCGGAACTGACCACGCAGGAATTGCGCGACGGGGGTCAGTCCCTCGCCCACCGGGTGCGCGAATACCGTCCGCGGGTCCTCGCGGTTCTGGGTCTGGGGGCTTATCGCACGGCGTTCGGCCGGCCACGGACCACTGTGGGCCGGCAGCCGGACGCGCTCGGTGGAACCGAGGTCTGGGTGTTGCCGAATCCGAGTGGCCTCAACGCGCACTACACCTTGGACGCGTTGGCCGCCGAATTCCGTACGCTGCGCGCGGCGCTGGAATAGGCGGTCCGGCGGAGACACCGAGAAGGCCGGTGGCCGCTGCACTACTGAGGTCGCAGACGGGCGCTCGATCCTTGCGAGGGACTTTGCGGCGCCGGGCCGCGACCGTGGTTCGCCACGATGCCGGGGCGGGGCGTTCGTCGGTCGTCCCAATACCCGGACTACGGAACCGAACCCGTGCGAAACTCACTTCCGTGAAGTGGAACACCGTTTCCGGCCCATCGGGCCGGGCGGCACGATCCCGTCGGACCCGGTGGCACCCGCCGATTCGTTCGCTCGGAATCACCGCCGCGATCATGGCAATGCTCGGACCGTTCACGCTGTTCGCAGGCGTCGCGAGCGCAGAAGACGTTTCCGCCGCTCCCTCGCCGGGATGCACAGCCGCACCGGCCGCGGCCGCACCCGGCCGTACACTCCAGCACTTCGCGACCGATGTCCGGGCCGGGACCTATATCCGGGATATCCCGGCCGCGCCGGGGCCCCGCCCGGTCGTGCTCGACCTGCACGGCTATCTGGAGCCCGCGGTGATCGCCCACGCCTCCAGCGGTTTCGGCGACTACGGTGCCGCCCGGGGATTCGTCACCGTCACACCACAACTCGCGCAGTCCGGGCCGCCGCGCTGGAATTTCGAACCGCACAGCGCAGATATGGATTGGCTCGCCGGGCTCATCGACCATATCGGCGCGACCCTGTGTGTCGACACCCGGCGTATCTTCGTCAGCGGGCTGTCCATGGGCGCGTTCACCACCTCGTCGCTGGCCTGCCATCTGTCCGACCGGATAGCGGCCATCGCGCCGGTCGCGGGAGTACAGGATTTCGCCTGGTGCAAAACCTCCCGGCCGATACCGGTCATCGCGTTCCACGGCACCACGGACCCGATCGTCGCCTACACCGGCGGCCCGGGGCCCAACGCCCGATTGCTTCCCTCCCCCGACGGCACCGGTTCCTCCGTGGGCACCGAACGCAAAGGGCCCACGGTCAACGGACCGGGCCCCGCGAGTGTCCCGGAGAGCGTCGCCGGGTGGGCACGGCGCAACGGCTGCGACACGGCACCGGCTCGGGAGCAGATAACACCCGACGTCTACCGCGAGAGCTATCCCTGCCCCGCGGGCGCCGACGTCGAGTTGTACTCCATCCAGGGCGGCGGACACGTCTGGCCCGGAAACACCACGGTCCCGTTTCCGGAGGTCTTCGTCGGCAGCAACACCACCTCGATCGACGCCACCCAGCTGATCTGGGACTTCTTCCGAGCCCATCCGCTACCGGAGTGAACCGGCGCGGCGGAACCGATCGGCGGCCGCGCCCGGCGAGGGTCGCTGTGCCTCCGCGCCGCCGAATCGGGCCGCCGGTCGCCTCGTCTCAGAACTTGCCGGTGTGGTGTTCGATGCGGTGCCCGAGACGCGTGGCGAATTCGGTGATGAAGTTCTCGGTGAGGGGTGGCCAGCCCCAGAAGTCGAAGGCGAGGGCGCCGAGGGCGAAACCGTCGTCCCATTGCCAGGTGGTGATCGAGCTCGATGCGGAGCAGGAGGCACAGGTCGCGGCGCCGGTGCCCGTTTGTTTCCAGGCATCGATCGCGTCCGAGAAGGGTTGCCATACCACGGGATCGGCATCCCATTCTCGCGGATAGTCGATGATCACGGTGGTGGCCCCACATCGTGGGCATACCGCGGACGCCGGTGCTATGCCACCCTGTCCGGCGTAGTGGTCGTGGCGGCCGACGACGACGGCGACCGGGGCGGGAATCCAGTCGGCGCCCCAATCCTCGGTGATCTGCGGCCAATCGGGGCCCGGCAGATAGCCTTCGTCGACTTGGAGGCTGTACATCGCGTCGCGCGAGGTCTCCCGGAGCAGCCAGCGCCGCGACACCATCCAGTCGATCATGTGCTCGGCCAGCTCACTCGCGTCGGCCGCAGCCACCTCGAGGTCGACAAGTCGTTCGAAGAAGTCACCCACACCCGCATCCTGACACAGCGCACCGACACCAGTGCCCGAGCCGGCCGGTCGTCGAATCACCGTGATCCGATTCGGCATGGTCGGCCCATCCGAGCCGGTCTCGGCGCCGATCGCCGCGGTGAGATGTGCGTCGACCCCTTCGCGGTAGCGGGTGGACACGGCCGACATCTCCCTGTCTGCCCGATTCGGTGCTCGGAGTCGATGTCGCCCGGGTCGCCGGGCTCCTGAAACCAGCGCACGACGGGCCGGCCGATGCCGTCAACCGCTGACCACTCGACCCGGCTCGGCCGGCGCGGAACGCGACTCCTCGGTCAGTACGTCGAGCAGTTCCTGCTCCAGGGCGGCGAACTCGGGAGCCGTGATCATGGACAGGGTGCGCGGGCGTGGGAGATCGACCCGCACTTCGCGGCGCACCGTGGCCGGGCGGGCGGACAGGACGACGACGCGGTCCGACAGGTACACGGCCTCGCGGATATCGTGGGTGATCATCAGCACCATCCATCGGTAGCGCTGCCAGACGTCCTGTAACCAGGCCTGCATCTCGGTGCGGGTCAGCGAGTCGAGTGCGCCGAAAGGTTCGTCGAGGAGCAGCAATTCACGTTCCTGGACGACGGTGCGCAGCAGTGCGGCACGCTGCCGCATACCGCCGGACAGCTGGGACGGGCGGGCGTCCTCGAATCCGGACAGCCCGAACGCACCGAACAGTTCGCGGGCGCGCCGCCGGGCTTCGGCTTTCGGGACACCGTGTACCTGCAACCCGAGGATGGTGTTGTCGAGGACGGTGCGCCATGGGAACAACAGATCCTTCTGCGGCATATAGGCGCAATGCGCGGCCGCCGTCCGGGTGTCGTCACCGAAACGGACACGACCCGAATCGGCGCTTTCCAGCCCGGCCAGCGTATTGAACAGGGTGCTCTTCCCGCACCCGCTCGGACCGATGACGGAGACGAACTCGCCGGGCTCGGCGGTGAACGACAGGCCGGCCAGTACCGGCCGGCGCCCCTGCCGTCGGCCCGGCTGTGGAAAGGACTTGGCGAGGGAGTCGACGACGAGCCGGTTACCGATCGGGTCAGCCACGGCGACTCCGGTTCTCCGCGCGCGACCACGGCGCGACGACCCGCTCGACCGCGAACGTCAGCAGATACAACGCGATACTGATCAGCGCTGTCACGAACACGGCCGCCAGCACCAGGTCGGTGCGGAACGAATTCTTCTGCAGGCTCATATAGATACCGAGCCCCTGGCGCGCGCCGACGTATTCGGCGAACACGGCACCGACGACGGCATAGGTGATCCCGATCCGCAGCGCCGTGAAGAACCGGGGTATCGCCGAGGGCAGGCGCACATAGCGGAAGACCTGGCCGCGGGAGGCACCCATACTGCGCAACAGCGCGCCCGCCTCACGATCGGCAGCGGCAAAGCCCTCGATCAGGCCGATCGCCATCGGGAAGAAAGTGACCAGCGCGACGACGAGGACCTTCGGCAGCAGTCCGAACCCGAACCAGATGATCATCAGCGGCGCTATCGCGATGATCGGCAAGGTCTGGGAGGCAACGAAGAGCGGGACGAACGCGCGGCGCAACCAGGGCGAGAAGTCGACCACGACGGCCAGCAGCCAGGCCAAGCTCAGCGACAGGGCGAAACCGGTCGCGGTGACCTGCAGGGTGGCGGCCGCGTGGACGGTTATCTCGTCGCGGTGCGCCCAACCCTGTTCCAGCACACGGATCGGTGACGGGAGGAGTTGCGGACGGATGCCGCTGATCTGCACGTAGGCCTGCCAGGCAGCGACCAGGACCGCGACGGTAACGACCGCAGGCACCAGCCGGCCGATCGCCGAGAATCCGGTGCCCGCCGCCGAGGACGGGTCGGGCTGTGACGGATTGCCGGGCGCGGGTTCGCTACGGGGAGGCGAGATAGTCATCGGTGAAATACGTCGACCAGTCGGGTTCCTCGGCCAAGCGCGCACCGTCCGGCCCGGTGAGCAGGCCCTTGTCGTACAGGAATCCGGAATTCGCCGCCCACTGCTCCTGGGTCTGGGTGCCCACCCGGCCCTCGGAGTCCTTCATGAACTGCTCGGCCAGCATGCGCTGGCTCTCGAAGACCAGCGATTCGTCGGGGAACGCACCGGGATTCGCGTCGAGAAGGTCCTGGGCGGCGGCGGCCGGTTCGTCGGCGGCGAACTGGTATCCGCGTTGCAGCGCCTGCACGAACTTCGCCGCGCGATCGGGATTCGCGGCCAGCCAGTCCTGATTGGCGTCGATCACGATGGCGTAGGCGTCGGGGAAACCGAAATCGGTGTAGCGGAAGTATTTCATGGGGGTGCCGTGGTGTTCGGCCTCGATCCCCTCCCACGCGAGGTAGGAGACGGTGAAATCCGCCTGTCCGGAGTAGACGGCCTCGTACGCCGAAGTGCCCAGGGTGACCGATTCGAACTCGCCCTTACCACCGTCGTTGCGGATCACCTGCTGCAGCGCTTCCACCTCGCCGGGATCGCCGAAACCGGCATAGGTCTCGCCGTCCAGGTCCTTGGGGGACCTGATATCGGCGCGGTCGGCTTTCACGCCGATCCCGGTCGCCCAGTGTTGCAGGGGCGCGAGTACCGATATCGTGTGGCCGCCGGAGGCGCGGGAGAAGGTCGACGAATTATGAGTACTGATACCGAATTCGGCGTTACCGGCGTCGACGACCGTATCGACCGCGGTGTTGTTGTACGGCAGGATCTCCACGTCCAGGCCGGCCTCGGCGAACCAGCCGCGTTGCTGCGCCACGAACAGGCCGGTGTGGTTGGTGTTCGGCGTCCAGTCCAGGGCGAAGCGGATGGTCTCGTCGCCGCCGGTCCCCGCCGTACAGGCGGTGAGCGCGGACAGCGCCACCAGCGCGGCGGCAGCCGTCGCCAGGGCCCGGCGTAGGCGGGCGTTCACGGCGCGGGCCAGGGCTGCGGATGCAGGGCGGTATCCCAGAACATCAGCTCGTACCGGGTCGCGACGGTGAACGCCGCCGCCATCGCGTCGCGCTCCCGGGCGCTCGCGGCCTCCGCCGCCGCGTCGACCATCGTCCGGGCCGCGGCCGCCGACTCCTGGAACTCCTCGGCGCCGTAGGTCGCCACCCATTGCGCGTACGGATGATCGGGATCGGCGGCGAGGACGGCGGCCGCGCGGGCGGCCAGATCGCGCCCGACCTCGGCGTATATCCAGAAGCACGGTAACGCCGCCGCCGCGCCCACGGCGTAGGACTCGGTGGCGGCGGTCGCGATCAGATAGGAGACGTAGCCGAGGCAGGCCGCCGAATGTTCCGGCTCGCCGTCCCGGGCGGGTAGCTTCCCGCCGCCGAGCAGTTCGTCGTGCAAGGCCGACTCGACCGATACCGCCGAGGCGGCCGAATTCGCCCAGAACCGCGCGGCCCCGGCATCGGGAGCCTTGGACGAGAGGATGGCCAGCACCTTCGAATAACCCGCCAGATAGAGCGAATCCTGCTCGATATAGGTGCGGAAAACCTCGGGCGGCAGGGTACCGGCACCGAGTAACCGAAGGAATTCGAGATCGTCGATGGCGCCGCGCAGCGCCTTCGTCCGGTCCCAGAGGTGATCGGTGAATCGGCCGGTTTCCGTGGTGTGCGCGAGCAACGCCAAGACATCCCTTCGTCAGCATTACCTGGACAGGTTCCCGGGTGTGATCTCAGCCCCGCGTCGTACGGAGCACCCCGTGTCAGAACGAATTCGACCATACCAGTGGCGCGTCGCATGACAAGTGGTCCGGTGCCCCGGATAATGCGTACCCCGGTCCGCGCCGACCGCGGCCGCTACTTTCCCGACTCCGAGGAAAACCCGCTGATTCACAGACCGCCACGGGCGACGAGCTGGGCCGCGATCACATTGCGCTGGATCTCGTTGGTGCCCTCGCCGACGATCATCAGCGGGGCGTCCCGGAAGTAACGTTCGACGTCGTATTCGGTGGAGTATCCGTACCCGCCGTGGATGCGGACCGCGTTCAGAGCGATCTCCATCGCGACCTCGGAAGCGTACAGCTTGGCCATCCCGGCCTCCATATCGCAGCGCTCCCCGCGGTCGTACATTTCGGCCGCATACCGGGTGAGCTGGCGGGCGGCGGTGAGTTTGGTGGCCATATCGGCCAGGTAGTTGCCCACCGACTGGTGCTTCCAGATGGGTTCGCCGAAGCTCTCCCGCTGCTGTGCGTAGGCGAGCGAATCCTCCAGGGCGGCCGCACCGACTCCCAGCGCCCGCGACGCCACCTGGATCCGGCCGGTTTCGAGCCCCTTCATCATCTGCGCGAATCCTTTTCCGGGCAGGCCGCCGAGGATCGCGTTCGCGCCGATCCGGTAGCCGTCGAACGACAGCTCACAGCTCTCGACCCCCTTGTATCCGAGTTTGGGCAGGTCCCGCGAAACCGTGAGCCCGGGGCCGTGTTCGACGAGCACGATCGACATACCCCGGTGCCGCGGGGTGGCGGCCGGGTCGGTTTTGCAGAGCAGGGCGATAACCCCCGACCGCCGCGCGTTGGTGATCCAGGTCTTGGCCCCGTCGATCACCAGATCGTCGCCGTCACGTTCGGCGTGGGTGGTCATGGCCTGCAGATCCGAGCCGCCGCCGGGCTCGGTCAGCGCCATGGTCGCCCGGATCTCGCCGGTGGCCAGCCGGGGCAGGTACTGCTTCCGCTGCTCCTCGGTGCCGAACAGGGCGATGAGTTTCGCGACGACCGTATGGCCGCCCATCGCACCGGCCAGCGACATCCAGCCGCGGGCCAATTCCTCGGTGACCTGCACGTAGCAGGGCATCGAGACCGGTGTACCGCCGAATTCCTCCGGTACGGCAAGCCCGTAGATGCCGATCCGCTTCATCTGGTCGATCCACGCCTCCGGGTACCGGTCGGCGTGCTCGACTTCCCGTACCGACGGTTTCACCTCACGATCGATGAACTCGCGCACCGTTCGTACCAGCAGCGCTTCTTCGTCGTTCAGGTAGTAGCTCACGCCCGATGTCCTCACCGTGTGGCGGGCCCGGGCCCGCGGAGATCCGTACGGTTCACAGAGATACCGATCGTGACGAACGTATAGCCGGTCCGGGTTGCCGGCCCGGTCGGCCCATTCGCTCACCGGTCGGCTCGCACCAGTCCGCTCACCGGTCGGCTCGCACTCGTCCCGCACATCGATGCCCGGCACATCGTTCATACGCAGGCTTGTCGGTGGGTAGCATCGGGCGGTGTCCGACGCCTCGGGAGAAATCGCGCGCCGGGTACACGACTGGCTCGACAGCGGCGTTCCGGCACTCACCGGGTATTCCGACGGACCGCCGCTGATCCCTCCGGGGTCGGCGGCATCGATGGCCCGGCGGCAGACGGAACGGATCGCGGCGATCACCGGCGGACGGGTTCGCCTGGACGGTGCGCGGCTGCTGTCCGAACGCGCCGCCTTCACCGGGTCCCGCCGCGGCGGGACCCTATCGGCCGGCGGGCACTGCCGCCTGCTTCCCACCGCCGACGGCTGGGCCGCCGTCAGCTGTGCGCGACCGGACGACCCCGTCCTGCTGGGTGCCCTCGTATGCGGTGACGTCGGCGACGATCCGTGGCCCGCCGTGACGGACTGGTTGCGCACCCATACCGGCGCCGAACTCGCCGAACGCGCCGAACTGCTGGGACTCGCCGCCGGCCCGGTCGATTCCGCTCCGGCCGAGGTTCCGCAACCGCTGGACGTGCGCCCAGTAGCCGGACTGCGCGTGATCGACTTCAGTGCCCTGTGGGCGGGCCCGCTGTGCGCCCATCTGCTGGGCCTGGCCGGTGCCCGCGTCATCAAGGTCGAGACACCGACCCGGCCCGACGGCGCCCGCGCCGGATCTCCCGAGTTCTATCGGCTGCTGCACGGCGGCCACGAATCCGTCGTCCTCGACCCCGGCGACGGCGGCCAGCGGCGCGCGTTACGCGAACTCGTCGCTTCCGCCGATATCGTGATCGAGGCGTCCCGGCCGCGTGCTCTTCTCGGTTTCGGGCTGGACGCAGAGGAATTCGTCGCCTCCGGCGGTACCTGGGTATCGATCACCGCGCACGGCCGGGATTCGAACCGGATCGGGTTCGGTGACGATATCGCGGCCACCGCGGGTCTCGTCGCCTGTCCCGATGGGAACACGCCGCTGTTCGTGGGTGATGCGATCGCCGACCCGCTGACGGGACTGACAGCAGCGGTGCTGGCCATGTCGGCACCCGCCGACGGCGCCGGCCACCTGTGGGATATCGCCATGTCCGGGGTCGTCGCCGCGACCCTCGGTCCCGGCTCGGCGACCGTGCCCGTCGACGAATCGACAGTGGCTGTTCCGCGCCGGCGCACACCGATCGGCACGGCGCCGGAGAGCGGCCGGGATACCTTCGCCGTGCTCACCGAACTGGGTGTGCGGCCCGGATGACCGAGCTGCTGATTCGCGACGCCGAGGTATCCGCGGGAACCCGGGCCGATGTCCTGATACGCGATTCGATCATCGCCGCGGTCGGGACCGGCCGCCCGGCGCCCGGCCGCGCGGTTCTCGACGCCGGCGGCGGCGCACTGCTGCCGGGATTGCACGACCACCACCTGCATCTGCACGCTCTGGCGGCGGACGCGTATTCGGTCCGATGCGGACCCCCGCAGGTGCGCACCGCCGTCGATCTCGCCCGCTCGCTCGCCGCAGCGCCGGGGGACGGATGGATCCGCGGGGTCGGGTACGTCGAAACGGTGGCCGGGCTGCTCGATTCGGCGGCGCTCGACGCATTGTGCCGTGACCGACCGGCCCGGATCCAGCATCGCAGCGGTGCGATGTGGATTCTCAACTCCGCCGCGGCCCGCCTCGCCGGACTCGACACCGCCACCGAGCCCGGTGTGGAACGCGATGCGAAGGGTCGCGCCACGGGCCGCGTCTGGCGCGCGGATACCTGGCTGCGGTCACAACTGCCGCATACCGGCCCACCTGACCTGACGGAGGTGGGTACCCGGCTGGCCGGGTACGGGATCACCGGAATCACCGATGCCACACCCGATCTCCCCCGGGACACCCTCGCGGGACTGATCGGTGCGGCGAGCTCCGGTGCGCTACCCCAGCGACTGAACCTCCTGGGCGTTCCACTCGGCCACACCGGTGGATCCGGCGTCACCACCGGCGCGTACAAGATCGTGCTCGCGGATTCCGGACTACCCGATATCGACTCCCTGGCAGCCACCGTCGCGCGCGCACACGAGCGGGGCCGGGCGGTCGCCGTGCACTGCGTGAGCCGGGAGGCGCTGCTGATACTGCTCGCGGTCTTCGACGAAACCGGTACGGTGCCGGGCGACCGGATCGAACACGCCGCGATGGTTCCGGCCGAATCCATCGCCGCATTGCGGCGCCTCGGAGTCACCGTGGTGACCCAGCCGGGTTTCCTCGCCGACCGCGGCGACGACTACCGGCGCCGTATCGAGCCCCGTGACCTGCCCGACCTCTATCGCTGCCGGAGCCTGTCGGAAGGTGGCGTCGGGCTGGCCCTGTCCAGCGACGCCCCGTACGGACCGCTCGATCCCTGGCAGGTGATCACCGCGGCCGTTTCTCGGCACGCGCCGGACGGTTCCGTGGTCGGTGCGGCCGAAACGCTCCCGGCGGCGACGGCTCTCGGCCGTTACCTCGCACCTCTGCACGACCCCGGGGGCCCGGCCCGCGCAGTCACAGCAGGCTCGCCGGCCGACCTCGTCTTGCTGGACCGGCCGCTCGAGCGCATACTCGCGCAGCCCACGGCCGAGGCAGTGCGCGCCACTCTCATCGGCGGAGCGGTGGTGTTCGAACGCCGGAAACCCTGAGGGCAGTCACGCGAGGCCGAGTGCATGGCGGCGGCGAGTTCCGGCGCGCCGGTGCCTACCGGTCGTGCGCAGCGGCGATTTCGTCGACCAGACCCCACTCGAGTGCGTCCTGCGGGCCGAGCGCGACACCGGTGACGAACAAGTGCAGCGCCCGCCATCGGCCGATCCGGCGGGGCACGCTCACGGTGCCACCCGCGCCCGGGATCAACCCCATCGCCACCTCCGGCAACCGGATCACGGTCTCCGGGGCGGCGACGACACGTCCGGCGAACGCGGAGATCTCGATCCCGGCCCCCACGCAGTGGCCGTGCAACCGGACCTCGATGCGCTCCGCCAGCCGGGCCATCAACCGCGCCGCTCCGCCGCGGGTCCGGATCAGATGAGCGGTCGCGGTATCGGGGGTATGGCCGAATTCGTCGAGATCCCCGCCGGAGCAGAACGACGCACCGGCACCGTCGAGCACGATCCTGCCGAAGGTATCGGCGAGCAACGCGGTGCGCAACGCGTCGACCAGGGCATCACGGAGCGCGGTGCCGTAGGCATTGCGCCGTTCCGGCCGGTTCAGCGTGATCCGGAACGTATCGCCGTCCGCGGCGAGCAGGACCGGGTCGGTTTCGGGCGGTGGCGGTAGGGGACGGCCCAGCCGGCGTCGTTCCTCGAGCCAGCGGCCGAATTCCGGGCCGCCCTGGAGTGTGGAGTAGGCGAAGGACTCCATATCGATGGCCGCCGGCACCGGGAGACCTGCCGAAGCGCGGACCACCTGCGCGGCGAAACTCGCTGCCTGCGGATTTCGCCGCACACAGTCGGCGAACTCGGCGACCGCGCGCTGGGGATCGCCGGTCACGACAACCGCCCGGTCCGCCGGATCCGCCGCCGCCGCGTAGGTCAGGTCCAGCGCAGCGGTCAACGGCGCGAGTTCGGCAGCGATACCGCCGGAACAGAGTCCGACTGCCGGCCCGCCCAGTTCCGGTATCCGCGCGGCGGCGGCCGCCGCGGTCGCCGCGTCGATACCGGTGAGGTCGACCAGCAGCAGCGGCTCGAGCAAGGTGGTCGCGTCCAGGGCGAATTCATCGGCCGCGCCCTCGGCCAACTCCGCCGCGCCGAGGGTGCGTACTTCGATCCCCATACCTACCCTCCTGGTTGCGTGTTCCGGGCCCGGCCGCGCCTGGGCCGCCCGCGCGTCCGGCCGCATCGAACTTATCGGACGCACCCACAACCATTTGTCGCCTACGAGCCCGCACCGCCATCCGGGGCCGAGGCACCTGCCCACCGGGCGGTGCGCCGGGTGGTGTGCGGGAAACTGACGTGGTGAGTACCGACAACGACCGGACACCGCCGGTGACCAGCGCTTCGATCATCGTGCTGACGCTGGCGCGGCGGGTGGAGACCGAACTCAACGCGGGACTGGCGGCCTTGGACCTCACGGTCGGGCGCCTGGGTCTGCTCGGCCATATCTCCGGTGTTCCGGGGGCCTCGTTCAGCGAGCTGGCGCGGATGTCGGGGATCAGCGTGCAGAGCGCGCACACCGCGGTGAAGGCGCTCGCCGGCGCCGGGCTCGTCCGTGACCGCACCGCCCGCGCCGGCTCGGCGTCGGCGATCGAACTCACCGAGGACGGTGAGCGGTTGCTGCGGACTGCCCAGGACGTGGTCACGGAGGTGGACGAGCGGTTGTTCGGTGCTGCGGCCGATCCGGTTCAGCGCCGGATCGGTACGGCCGTTGTGGACGCTTTCCGCGGGACGGGGAACTGACGGCGTTCCGTCCAGAGGTGCGACACAGGTAACCTTCAGTCCATCTGAAACTCCTGTTAAGCTTCAGTCGATCTGAAGGTTGAGAGGGAGCTGTCCATGCACCATCTGCTGCTGTCGGTCCACGTTCTGGCAGCCATCGTTTTCGTCGGCGGTTCCGCCGTCGCCACCAGCCTGTTCCCCCGCTACGCACCGCTGGCCGCGACCGCCGGCCCGGTATCGGAGCGCTCCCCTGCCGTCGCCGCAGTCCTGCACCGGATCACCGGCACCTACGCACGACTGGGCCTGATCGTCCCGGTCATCGGCATAGTTCTCGCCGTCCTCCAGGGACGGATGGGTGAAATCTGGATCACCGCGGCCATCATCCTCACCGGGTGCGCCGCCGCGATCATCACAGTGATCATTCATCCGATACAGCGCGAGGCCATGGACGCACCGGGCGACGACACCCGGCTGCGGACCCTGGGCATGCTCGCCGGTCTCTACAACATGCTCTGGCTGATCGTCGTCGTCCTCATGATCGTGCGCCCCGGCGCCCACCCCTGACCCTCACGGCCGGCGTCCGTGAAAGCCGTTCGGCCGAAACACTTCTCTCCCACGAAACAAGGACCGGTTCCATGAGCATCCGCCATTACCTGTATCGCGCACCCTCCCTATCGGCGGCGGAAGCGATCGAGGCCGTCCGAGCCGGCGCCCTCATCGTCGATGTACGGCGCGGATTCGAATGGAATCGCAACCGTATTCCCGGCGCGGTCCACCTTCCACTGGAACAGTTGACGGAAAAGTGCGGCGAACTGCCCGAGGATCGACTGCTGATCACCTTCTGCACCGGCGGCCTGCGGTCCTATGGGGCCGCCAACCTCCTGCTCGAATACGGTTTCGAAGCCAAGAACATGTCGGGTGGGCTGATCGACTGGCGCGCCGCCGGCGGAGCACTGGAATCGGGACGGTGAGGTAGCCGCCCGTTCATCCGAGCTGATCCAGTGCGGACCGCGCCCAGCGACGTAGTGTCGTCTACGCCACGGTGATATCGCACCACCGGACCGATGGACAGAACGGGAGTACCAGCAATGCCGAAGATCGTGCTGTTCGGAGCCACCGGATACACCGGCCGCCTGATCGCGCAGGCTCTGACCGCCCACGGCGCCGCACCCGTACTCGCCGGGCGCAACGCCGATTCGCTCGCGGAACTGGCCACCGAGATCGGCGGCGCGGATACCGCGGTCGCCGAGGTGACCGACCCCGGGTCGGTCCGTGCGCTACTGGCCCGAGGCGATGTGCTGATCACGACGGTGGGACCGTTCCTGCGCTACGGAAAGCCCGCACTGGCAGCGGCTCTCGCGGCCGGCGCGCACTATTTCGACTCCACCGGAGAAGGCCCGTTCATCCGGACGGTGTTCGACCACGACGACGAGGCCCGCCGGGCGGGTGTCGCCTTGCTCACCGCCTTCGGATTCGATTATGTACCCGGCAATCTGGCCGCCGCTCTCGCGCTGGCCGAGGCACCGGACGCCGTTCGCGCCGAGATCGGATACTTCATCGCCGACCCCGGCACCAGCGGCGGTACCCGCGCGTCCATGGCGGGCATGCTGTTCGAAGACGGTTTCGCCCTGCGCGGCGGCCGGGTCATCACCCAGCGAACAGCCGCCCGCACACGTGATTTCGAGGTCGCGGGCCGCACCCGAACCGGAGCATCTGTTCCGGGTTCGGAGCATTTCGCCCTGACCCGCTCGTATCCGCGGCTCCGCGACGTGGATGTCTACCTCGGCCTTCCCGGTCCGGCGGCCCGCGGTCTACAGGCGACCTCGCTGCTCACCGCCGCTGTTTCCCGCGTGGAGCCGGTGCGGCGATTGGCCGAAACGGCGTTGACCCGCGTCGTCAAAGGATCGACCGGCGGCCCGGCACCCACCGCCCGGGCCCGCACCCGCACCTGGGCGGTCGCGGATGTCTCCGATGCCGCGGGCCGTAGTTCGATCTCCGTAACACTCACCGGTGTGGACCCCTACGACTTCACCGCGGCGATCCTCGCCTGGGGCGCCCGAACAGCGCTCGCCGGTGGTCTGCTCGGCACCGGCGCCCTCGGCCCCGTCGAGGCGTTCGGCCTCGACGCGCTGACCGCCGGCGCCGCGGAGTCCGGGCTGAGGCGATAGCCCGGCAACGCACACGCCACACCGGCCCTGGCCCGCTTTCGTGCGGCGCGCCACGGCCGGTGACAGCGTCCTCGCTACTCGGGCGGCAGTATTTTCGCTGTTCGGGTGGACGGCGCCTCCTTTCGTCAGAGGATGATGCCCAGCAGACCCCAAGCCAGGCTCAGGGCCGCGCCCGCGGCCGCGGAGCCGAGGCCGACAACCGCGGAGCCGAGGCCGATAACCGCACTCATGACGTTCCTCTCTTCCTCCGAGGAAACACTCGGATGGTTCTCCGGCAAAGAAATCGCTCGAAACGACGATGCCCGCGAAACCTTCGGCGGCAATATTCGGAACACCGTGCCCGGCAGGGCTATCGTCCGATTGGGATCCCGTTCCCGGGAAAGTCCCGTGTGCAGATTAGCACCTCGTAAAGACGGCGTCAGCACCTCGTTTCGCCGAACAACACTCGCGCGAAAAGATTTTCGCACACCCCGACGCATACCCGCCCCAACGAGGGGAATATGCGGTCGATTCTGCAGTTCTTTGCAATGAGCTCACATTTGGTATGCCCTGTGCGGATGGAATTATCAGAACTGTTAGACGGCGACCGGAAGCACATTACGAAGAGGGCGATACGTCCTGTCTGCGAATCGAATCGTCATCGACCTCCGATCGGTTTCTCGATATCGACCGCCGAATCGTGACCCCTGGTGTAATCAACCGGAATTCCCGTATCCTCACCTTTTCCGAAGTCGCGCAGAAACCCCCGCGTACACGATTCCGCAATTCACCTCGCCGCGGCAGCCGTGCCCTCACCGTCGACAGCGGATGCGAGGACGCCGAGACGAGCCCGTCGCTCGAGCTGCGCATCCGGCCACTCACAGCGCGGCGTAGATCTGCGCGATGAGGTCGTGGGCGCGACGGTCGCCGGCCAGCCGATCCCGGCGGAGATTCGGCGTGAAGGCGAACGCCACCTGGTTCTCGAGGTCGCCCAGCCCGACCGCGCCACCGGCGCCGGGATGCCCGAAGGCGGTGCACCGGGCCACGTCGGGCAAGGCGAAATTCTCGGAGGGCAGCATGAAGCCGAGACCGAACGCGCTCTCCAGAAGCAAAACCGCATCGCGACCGCGAACCTGTTCCGCGGTCGCCGCGCGGACGATCTCGAAGGGCAGCAGCCGCCCCGAGGTCAGGTCGCGGTAGAAACCCGCGAGCGCGCGAGCCGTGGTGACCAGGCCCGAACCCGGCCAGCCACCGGCAAGCACCTCCGGCCTGTTGGGCGAACCGGCGGGATTGGTCGAGGCCCGCAATGCCAATGATCCGGGATCCGAATACGCCCGCGCCATCTCGGCGACGGTGGCGGCGTCGACGGAACCGGGATCGTCCCAGCGCCGCTCTTCGACCGGCGGGAACCCGACGCGGGCGGCGCGCGCGGCCACCGCCTGGGGGACGTCCAGCCACAATTCCTCGTTCAGGCGATTGCGGACGAATCGGCCGACCGTACCGCCGGTCCGGCGGCGGACGAATTCACCCACCAGCCAGCCGAAGGTCAACGCGTGATAGCCGTGGACGGTACCGGGCGGCCAGATCGGCGGCTGGCCTGCCAGCTGGGCGGCCATCGCCGCGGGATCGGCGGCTTCGGCGACGGTGACGGGCCGGTCGAAAGCCGGCAGCCCGCCGCGATGGCTCAGCAGGTCCGCCAAGGTGGTGTATTCCTTGCCCGCCGCGCCGTACTCCGGCCACCATGTCGTCACCCGCCCGGTCCAGTCGACGCCGGCTTCCCGGGCGGCGAGGAGAACCGCGGTCGCGGTGACGGCTTTCGTGCACGAGAACACCGGGCACGGGGTGTCGCGTTCCCACGGTCGCGCGGTCCGGTCGTCGGCGATACCGCCCCAGAGGGGCCCGCCGGGACGACCACGCACGAACGCCGCCACTGCTGCGCCGAGGTCGCGTCCGTCCGCCAGATTCGCGGCGAAGTGGTCGCGAACTGCACGGAAGGCCGGGTCGACCCAACCGTGTACAGCAACGCTCACGACCAGAATTAGAACACGTTTCACTCCGAACCACTGGGTTGTCCATGCGTGGCGTGACCGCTGATACGCACCGGCGCACCTAGAATTCGCCAGGCTGATCCCGGTTTCGCAGACATCGTCGAGTCGGACCCCAGGAGGATGAGTTGTCGCTGATGGCTCGCGGTATGGCCTGGTTCGGGCTGTACCTGGCGGCGGCGATCGTCCCGCTGATCTTCGCCGCGATCGGTGTCGCCGACGCACGGCGCGGGTTCCTGACAGAATTCTCGGTCGCCCTGGGTTTCGTCGGAATGTCGATGCTGGGCCTGCAATTCGCGCTGGTCGCCCGGTTCCGGGCTGTCGCGGCGCCGTTCGGGGAGGACGCGCTCGTGCAATTCCACCGGCAGGTGTCCTATGTGGCGCTGGCGTTCATCCTCGCGCATCCGGTGCTGCTGCAGATCGCGGGCACCGACATCATCGGATTGCTGAACCTGGCGCAGGCTCCGCCACGAGCGCGGTTCGCGGTCGCCTCGACCGTCCTGCTGTTGATCCTGATCGCCACCTCCGTCTGGCGCAAACGCCTGCGCATCCGCTACGAGATCTGGCAGATCTGCCACGGTGTGCTGTCCGTGTTGGTGGTCGCGTTCGCGCTCGCCCATATGTTCCTCGTGGACTACTACCTCGACGCCGTGTGGAAGAAATGGTTGTGGGCGGTGATGACGCTGGCACTGGTGCTGCTGCTGGTGTGGGTACGCGTCGTGGAACCCCTGCTCCGGCTGCGCCGGCCCTGGCGGATCGAACGGGTCACCGCCGAACGGGGCAACGCGCATACGCTCGGCATGGCACCGGTCGGCCACGAGGGATTCCGGTTCCAGCCGGGTCAGTTCGGGTGGCTGGTGGTGAACCGCGCGCCGTTCTCGATCACCGCGCACCCGTTCTCCTTCTCCTCCAGCGCCGAGGAACACCGGGAGGTCGAGATGACGATCAAGGCGCTGGGCGATTTCACCTCCACCGTCGGCGATATCCCGGTCGGCACCCGCGCCTACATCTCCGGCCCGCACGGCGTGTTCACTCCGGACCGCAACGAGGGCCCCGGTTTCGTGCTGATCGCGGGCGGTATCGGGATCACCCCCATGGTGAGCATCCTGCGGACCATGGCGGACCGTCAGGACCGCCGCCCGGTATTGCTGATGTATGCCTTCCGGTCTCTGTCCGACGCCACCTTGGACGACGAGATCCGCACACTGGAACACCGGCTGGACCTCACCGTGGTCCGGATTCCGGAGCGACCGCCCGCCGGCTGGTCCGGCGAACACGGGTACCTCGACCGGGCGATGCTGGCCCGGCATCTGCCGGCCGGGTACCCCCGGAGGCAGTACTTCGCCTGTGGGCCGGGCCCCCTGGTCACCGCCGTCGAAGATGCCTTGGCCGATCTCGACGTACCCGCCGAACACCTGCACACCGAACGATTCGACTTCGTCTGAACGGGGCCGTCATGCGACACATCTACACCACCCGCGCTGTTCTCGCGATCACCGTGCTCCTGCTGGCCGCCTGCGCGTGGTTCGCCCTCGCGACCGGCTGAGCACCGCGTCGCAACGGCTGCACCGGTGATCGTCAGTTGTCGGGTCCGCGATAGACGATGAGCGGCCGCTGGGCCCGGTGCAGCAGGTTCTGCGTGGTGGAACCGAGGAGGGCGCCGCGCAGACGCCCCCTGCCCTTGTGGCCGACGATCAGCATCTGCCCCTCGTCGAGCGCCCGCAGCAGTTCCCGGACGGCCGAACCACGCCGGGACCGTTCCTCCACGGTGACGCCGGGGAATTTCTTCCGGTACGGCGCGACGATCGTCGACAGTGTCCCGGCCTCCGCCCGGGCGACGGTCTCCCAATCGACGGCCATCGCGGTGGGCCCGAACACCTGCATCGCCGTGGGGACGGAATCCCCGGCCGCCGTACTGTCGGTCCAGGTGCGCACGGGCACAACCGGTACGGAGAACAGCTGGGCCCAGGCGAACGCGAGTTCGGTGGCCCCGGCCGAGAGCGGACTGCCGTCCGAACCCACCACGATCGGCCGATCGTCCGGGGCCGGATCGCCGGGGTCGCCCCGCCACACCACCACCGGGCAATGCGCCCGATCGACCACCCGCAATGCGGTCGATCCCAGGATCCACCGTTCGACCGCCCCGGCGCCGGTCGCACCGATAACGATCATCGCGGCGCCCCGGGCCGCTTTCAGCAGGCCCGCGGCGGGCGGCTCACTGTCGGCGATCGAGCTCAGGTCGATACCGGGCGCCGACCGGCGCACCGCGGTTTCGGCGGCGGTCAGCAGTTCCGAGCGATACGCGCGGTACCGTTCGGCCAGTTCGTCGGGGGTCATCGCGATCTCGGGCATCGGGCCCGGAGCCGGGGACGAGTGCACCAGGTGCAGCGGTAGCGCGAGCTTCCCGGCGAATGCGGTGGCCCATTCCGCCGCGGCCAGCGAGGTCTCGGATCCGTCGACACCTACCACGATGTGGTTTCCCGCAGGGATTGGCTGCATCCGTCCTACCTTCCGTTCAGTGTGGTGCGATCACTCTCCGATTGCGGTTCCCGGTCGAACGCTCCCGACGACCAGCAGGCCGATCCCCGATCCCAGGATAGGAGCCGCCGCATGCCCGACGAGGGGCCGACACGCTGCGCGGACGCCGGTGAACATGCGCCAGGTCCGGCCGTCGCTGCGGCCCGGGGCCGGGGGATGCCACCGGATACGGCAACCCGCGACGAAATCAGCCCACTGACTGGGACCTCGGCCCGCACTGTGCCCCGGCCCGCGTCACCATCGGGCGCAGACACACAACTCTGGTGGGAACATGGAGGTTCCGATGCCGGCTCACGTACCGAACGGGCAAACTCAGCACGGCGACGAGGAATACAGGCAGATCGAAGCGGCCGCGGCCCCGACCCGGTTCGCCCGCGGCTGGCACTGCCTGGGCCTGGCGAAATCGTTCCGCGACGGCCGACCGCACGAGGTGAAGGCCTTCGGCACCACCCTGGTGGTGTTCCGGTCCGAATCCGACGACACATTGCACGTGATCGACGCCTACTGCCGCCATATGGGCGGAAATCTGGCGCAGGGCACGG
The DNA here is from genome assembly GCF_029868855.1 of Nocardia carnea. Taxonomy (GTDB): domain Bacteria; phylum Actinomycetota; class Actinomycetes; order Mycobacteriales; family Mycobacteriaceae; genus Nocardia; species Nocardia carnea_A. The sequence continues at coordinate 50,698 of NZ_JARWOV010000189.1, forward strand.
TCAAAGGCGATTCCATCGCCTGTCCGTTCCACGACTGGCGCTGGGGCGGCAACGGGAAATGCACCGGGATCCCGTATGCGCGCCGGGTGCCCCCGCTGGCGAAGACCCGCGCCTGGCCGACACTGGAGCGCAACGGCCAGCTTTTCGTCTGGAACGATCCGCAGGGCAGCAAACCCACCGATGAGGTGACGATTCCGCAGATCGAGGGCTACGGCACGCCCGAGTGGACCGATTGGACCTGGAACACCTTGCTGGTGGAAGGGTCACACTGCCGCGAGATCGTGGACAACGTGGTGGATATGGCCCACTTCTTCTACGTCCACTATTCCTTCCCGCGCTACTTCAAGAACGTTTTCGAAGGTCATGTGGCCACGCAGTACATGCGGTCCACACCGCGCGGCGATATCAATGTCGGCACCAACTACGACGACCCGAACTCGACGCTGCGGTCGGATGCCTCCTATTTCGGCCCGTCCTACATGATCGACTGGTTGTGGAACGAGGCCGGCGGCAGGACGATCGAGACGGTGCTGATCAACTGTCACTACCCGGTCAGTTCGAACTCCTTCGTCCTGCAGTACGGGGCCATGGTGAAGAAGCCGGAGGGCATGTCGGACGCGGACGCCGACGCGATGGCGGCGCAGTTCGCCCACGGCGTCGAGGTGGGTTTCGAACAGGACGTCGAGATCTGGAAGAACAAGGCCCCCATCGACAATCCGCTGCTGTCGGAGGAGGACGGCCCGGTCTACCAGCTGCGGCGCTGGTACAAGCAGTTCTATGTGGATGTCGAGGACATCACCGAGGATATGACCAAACGGTTCGAGTTCGAGATCGATACCGAACGCGCGGTCACCAGCTGGGAGGCCGAGGTCGCCGACAATATCGCCCGCGGCGCCGTCGTCGACACCACCACCCGATAACCGATACCGCCGCTACCGCCGCGTGCACCGATCAAGGAAATCCCGATGACCGAAGTTCTCGACAATCTCGCGGCAATCGCCGATCAGCTGCGGGAGCAAGGGCCGGAAGCCGAACGCCTGGGCCGGTTACCCGATTCCACCGCGAAACTACTGAAGAAGGCCGGGCCCGTCCGGCTGTTGCAACCGAGGAAGTACGGCGGTTTCGAGGCGCACCCGCGGGAATTCGCCGAATCGGTCATGGCGGCGGCGGCCCTCGACCCCGCCACCGGATGGGTGTGCGGCATCGTCGGAGTCCACCCGTGGCAACTCGCCTTCGCCGACCCCCGGGTGCAGGCCGAGGTGTGGGGCTCCGACAACGACACCTGGATGGCTTCACCGTATGCGCCCACCGGTATCGCCCGCCCGGTGGACGGCGGCTATATCTTCAACGGCCGCTGGCAGTTCAGCTCGGGCACCGACCACTGCGACTGGATCTTCCTCGGTGCGATGCTCGGCGACGCCCAGGGCGGTATCGCCGAGCCGCCGACCATGCTGCACATGATCCTGCCCCGCGCCGACTACGAAATCGTCGAGGACTCGTGGAACGTGGTGGGCCTGAAGGGAACCGGCTCCAAGGACATCATCGTGCGGGACGCGTTCGTCCCCTCCTACCGCGTGATGAACGGTGATCACGTCATCGACGGCACCGCGCAGCGCGAGTACGGTGTCACCGAGACGCTGTACAAGATGCCGTGGTCGACAATGTTCCCGCTGGGTATCACCGCGGCGGTGATCGGAATCGCCGAGGGCGCGCTCGCCGCGCATCTGGACTACCAGCGCGACCGGGTGGGTGCGCAGGGCACGGCGATCAAGGACGACCCGTATGTGTTGTTCGCCATCAGCGAGGCTGCCGCCGATATCAATGCGGCACGCCAGGAACTGCTCGCCAATGTCGACCGGATCTGGAACATTGTCGAATCCGGTGCCGAGGTCGGTTTCGCCGACCGCGCGGCCGGGCGGCGCACCCAGGTGCGGGCGGCGTGGCGGGCTGTCACCGCCGTGGATCAGATCTTCGCCCGGTCGGGCGGTAATGCCCTGCGGATGGACAAACCGCTGCAGCGTTACTGGCGGGACTGCCACGCCGGACTCAATCACGCCATCCACGTGCCCAGCACCGTCTACCACGCGTCGGCGCTGAGCTCGATGGGTTTCGATCCGGCCGACCCGCTGCGTTCGATGATCTGAGCGTTACAGAACGGCGCCTGCGGGCGCCGGATACGGCCCTCCGGGGTCGGGCATTTCGCCCGGCTCCGGGGGGCCGTTCGTCATTTTCGGCCGTTTTCGGGGATTCATGTGACAGCGAGCACAACGAGATGTTACAAATAGGAATATGCCTAATCGGCATATTCCGTTGGGCACCAGCTCGCAGACCCCGATGGAGGGCTCCATGACTATCCATGCCGACACCGCGACCCCGAGCGCCGTGATCGACCGCGTCTCGCTCGTCCTCGACGCGTTCGAAGGGCACGGCCGACTGACGCATGCACAGGTCGTCCGGCGGACCGGACTACCCCGGTCCTCGGTACACCGCATCCTCGAACAGCTGGTGCGGTTGCGCTGGCTGCGCCGCGACGGACGCGACTACGAACTCGGGCTGCGACTGATGGAACTCGGCTCACTCGCGGTGCACCAGGACCGGCTACACCGCGCCGCCGTCCCCTTCCTGCACGAACTCCACCGCACTACCGGCTACGTCGTCCATCTGGCCGTGCTCGACGGGACGGACGTGGTCTACCTGGACAAGGTCGGTGGCCGGCTCGGCAACGCGGTCCCCACCCGCGTCGGCGGCCGCCAGCCCGCACACTGTACGGCCGTCGGAAAGGTGCTGCTCGCCGATACCGAATCCGCCGATTTCTTCGGTGCCGGCACCGTCCGGCCGAAAACGCGCTACTCGATCGCCACCGCGGCGCAGTTACGGGCCGAGCTGGCCAAGGTTCGGGCCCACGGCGTGGCATTCGAACGGGAAGAGTCGCTGCCGGGATTCGGCTGCGTGGCGGCGCCGATCGGCGAAATGGGCCGAGCGGTGGCGGCGGTCTCGATCTGCGGCCCGATCCAGCGGATGACCTTCGACCGTCGGCTGGCAGCACCGGTGCGGATGACCGCCCTCGGGATCTGGCGCAATGTCGAGGACGGCGAGGTGCGCGTGCATCCCACGCTGCAGCAACTCCGTCCCCTGACTCCGGCACCGAAGCTCCGGCCGGACGTCCACGCCGAGCCGGCCCTCACCTGAACCCGATCGGACCACCGCCCGGGTGGTGTGCGGCCGGCTGGACCCCCACCGACGGGGCCGTCCGGCGGACCGGTGTGAGCTGTGGTGATCCGGGGTTCCACCGGCGCACCCGGACCGGCATGTCCATTCCCGTCCGGTCCACGCCGACGCGATCGGCGACTCGCGGCTGTCGCCACGATCACTTCGATCAGCACCACGACAATCGGGGCGATGCCGTCCAACCGCACCGGATATCGAGGTGAGGTGCAGGACTTCATCCGACACGGGCGCCTGCCGAGGAGCGCGGGACCCCCGGATTGCCGCGGAAGATCGATAACGGTGGCGAGAAGTATTCGCAGCGCCACATCGCTCCGCAGACGTTCGGTCTCGGCGGGTGCGCGCGGATTCGAATCCGGGCACACCGCGCGCCGGTTCCGGCGCCTGGGGTCGGCGCCGGACACGGCCGATGCGCCGGGCAACCCGGCCCGAGCTTTTCGGGCCGTCAGCGCCGTTCGGGATCCTCCTGCCGGACCCGCTGCTCGACTTCTCGCCAACGCCCCGGGATGGGATGCGGATAGTCGGATTGTTCGTCGTGTTCGGCCGTCACCAGCGCGGTCTCGGCCGCATCGATATCGTCGATCAACTGCCGGGCGAGATCACGTTCGGCCGCGTAGTAGCGTTGCGCCCATTGCAGCACGATCTGCGAATATGCCCACCCGGGTTCGGATTTCGCGGCTTCGGAGTCGACGGCGGCGCTGTGTTCGAGGCGCTCGACATCGGCGATATGGTCGCGCAGGATCTCTTTGAGCCGGTCCGGGGAACTGAGATGCCCGAACATCACCCGCAGCATCACGTGGTGTTTCAGCATCGGCGGGTCGACGGGCGCGTTGTTGCTCCACGCGGTGACAGCGGCCCGCCCCGTCGACGTGATGCGGTACAGCCGGCGACCGCGCATGGCATTGTCGCTGTCCACCCGGGACTGTGCGAACCCGTGCCGTTCGAGCTTCTTCAGCTCCGAGTAGATCTGGCTGTAGGACGGGCTCCAGTAGAAGTACCGGATACTCCAGTCGGCCCATTTCTTCAGGTCGTACCCGGAGATCTCCTCCTCGTAGGAGAGCATGGCGAGCACCGCCCAGCTGGTCGGCGGCAGGTTCACTTGCGCCGGATCGGGTTCGCTCGTCGTCACCGCCGAATGCTATCAACGCCGGTATACCGGTCGGATACGCCACCATGGGGCGGCGCGGACGCCGAAAGGGGCGTCCCGGTCACCGGGAAGGTGGCCCCGCACCGCGAGGCGGCCGATCTAGCGTCGGCCTCGGCACGTTCCGGGAGCGCGAGAAGGCGGTAGAGCAGTGGTGAACTTCGACGACGAAGTCGATGTGCTGGTGGCAGGTTCCGGTGGGGGTCTCGCCGGCGCCTACACCGCGGCCCGGGAAGGGCTGTCGGTCGCGGTGGTGGAGGCGACCGACAAGTTCGGCGGCACCACCGCGTATTCGGGTGGCAGCGGAGTCTGGTTCCCGTGTAATCCGGTGCTGGAGCGGGCCGGTACCGATGACACCCTCGACGACGCGCTCACCTATTACCGGGCCGTCGTCGGTGACCGGACACCGCGCGACCTGCAGGAAACCTATGTGCGCCGCGGCCGCGATCTCATCGAGTACCTGGAAGCCGACGACCACTTCGCGTTCCAGATGTACCCGTGGCCAGACTACTTCGGCACCGCACCGAAGGCCCGGGTGGACGGGCAACGCCATATCGTGCCGGTCCCGCTACCGGCGGCCGAGCTCGGGGAACTGCGCGAACACCTGCGCGGGCCCCTGGACACCGACCGGCTCGGCGCCCCGCTGCCGGATGTGCTGATCGGCGGACAAGCCCTGATCGGCCGGTTCCTGCGCGCACTGACCACCTATCCGCAGGTGCGCCTGCACCGCAACGCCGCGCTGACCGAACTCGTGGTGGAGGACGGAGCGGTCGTCGGCGCGCTGATCGAACGGCCGGCCGGAACCCTGGCGATCCGCGCTCGGCGCGGCGTCATCCTGGCCGCCGGCGGCTTCGAGGGCAACGACGAATTGCGCCGGCGCTACGGTGTGCCCGGCAGCGCACGCGACACCATGGGACCGCCCGGGAACCAGGGGTGGGCGCACGAGGCCGGGATCGCGGCCGGCGCCGATACCGACCTGATGGATCAGGCCTGGTGGTCGCCCGGGCTCACCCACCCGGACGGCCGGTCGGCTTTCGCGCTGTGGTTCACCGGGGGAATCTTCGTCGATCAGGACGGCCGGCGGTTCGTCAACGAGTCCGCGCCGTACGACCGGCTCGGGCGCGCCGCCCTCGACCGCCTGCGCTCGGGTGACCTCACCCTCCCCTACTGGATGGTCTACGACGACCGGGACGGTGCCACACCCCCGGTGCAGGCTCCGAATGTGTCGTTCGACGCGACCGAGAAGTATGTGGCCGCCGGACTGTGGCGCACCGCCGACACCCTCGAGGGTCTGGCCGAAGCGATCGGGGTGCCCGCCGCCAACCTGGTGGCGACCGTCGAACGCTTCAACGCGATGGTCGCGGCCGGCGCCGATACCGATTTCGGCCGCGGCGACGAGGCCTACGATCGTGCGTTCTCCCAGGGTGAATCGCCGCTGGTGCCGATCGACCGGCCGCCGTTCCACGCAGCGGCGTTCGGCCTGTCCGATCTGGGCACGAAAGGTGGTCTGCGCACCGATACCGGTGCCCGGGTCCTCGACCGTGACGGCGCCGCGATTCCCGGGCTCTATGCCGCGGGCAACACCATGGCCGCCGTGAGCGGCACCGTGTATCCCGGCGGCGGCAATCCGATCGGCGCCTCGATGCTGTTCAGCCACCTCGCCGTCCGCGACATGCTCGGCCGCTGACACCCGCCCCACCAGAACAGGAAGTACACCATGCCGGAACCCGACCGGATCCGTGCGGCCGTACGCCGCTACCTCGATACCGTCGCCACCGGGACCGCGGCCGAGATCGCCGCGCTCTATCACCCGGACGCCACGCTGGAAGACCCCGTCGGCTCCCCCGCGCACACCGGTCGCGCGGCCATCGAGAAGTTCTACAGTCCGCTCGAATCGGCACGCCGCCGGACCGAACTGCTGAGCCTGCGCGTGAGCGGGGACAACGCCGCGTTCTCTTTCCGGGTGATCACCGAAACCGACGGCAAGACGATCACGGTGGAGCCCATCGATGTCATGACCTTCGACGAGGACGCGCGGATCACCGGTATGCGCGCGTTCTGGTCGCCGGACGACGTCGGTTTCGGCTGAGCCCTGGAACAGCCACCATCGGACATGCGATGGTGATCGGCTATATCGGCGCGCCGCGCGCGCCCGGCGGACAGAGGAGTGACCGTGCGAAATATTCAGTGCGCCAACTGCGGAAACCGCGTCCTGGTGGAGAAGTACAGCCCCAGTCACACCAGCGTGCAATGGCTCGACGATGCTGAAGCCGCCTGTCCCGAGTTCGCCCGGCGCGCGGCCCTCGGCGAACCCAGTAACTGGATCCCGACCTGTCCGGCGCTGCGCGATTCGATCGAACGGGCGGTCGCCGAAGGTGAACTACGCACCGACGAGTACCGCAGCGAACCCGTCCCAGGGCGCCTCGGCTGAACTGCCCCGCCCCCGGGTGGCCGGTGAGGAATTCCGGCCCGGCCCACCGCGGCGGCAGTCTTTCCCTTCGCCGCAGTGGTGTCGGCACGCGATGGTCGGTCACGTTGCGCCACGGTGGAGCAAGGCGGCCGCGGTAGTACTGCGAGTTGTCGACCGGACTACCGCAGCTTTCTTCGGTGTTTCGGGTATCGCTCCACCTTGTCGCCCAGGTAGATCGCGGGGTAGTGCCGTTCCTGGTTATGGATCCCAGTGGGGTGCCCGAGGCGCCGATACGGCGGTTTCTCACCGACTCATCGTGGCAAGGCAACACAGCGGTACAACCGTCGCCCATGTGGTCGCCCGCTCGTCGGCGACCCACACCCGGGTAGCGCCCTGCTCCGCGTGTCCCAGGTACATGAAGCCTGGGTGAATCCGGGCTCAGGCTTCGGCCGTACCGGTCTCGGTGCAGACGGTAGCGCGAGGCGGGCAGCTCGTCTTCGGATCCGCAGCGCAACCCGCGGCAAACGCGCAAGCGCGAATTCAGACGGATGCTGCTGCCCTGCGGAGGGCGTCGAGGCTGGTCTCGGGCGAAGTGTTGAAGCAGAACCTGATTCCCGGTGCTGCGTCGACGATGACGTTGATTATGCGCTCGAACAGCAGGGTGTGCCCGGGGAAGGCCCGCACCGCCCCACCCACCATGACGAGGTCGAACGACTGGTTCGCCAGCAGGTCGCGGATTTCGGTTTCGGCCTCTGCGGGCGACGCGCGGGCCATGCACGGCGTGACATCGAATTCGGTGTTCTGTAGAGCGGCGTTGGCGACGTCGACCCTGGCTGTGAGTTGCTCCTCGTCCAGATCGGGGAACCGACTGTAGTCCATGGCTTGTGGATGCAATCCGATGGTCAGTGCCCGGAGGCGTTCGGCTGGATCGGTCATCGACTCTCCATCATGAAGGGACCGCCCGCCAGTGTGGGATGACTGGCCCTGTTCACTACCTTTCATGCGAAATCGGGCCTGACAACGCCCACTTCGGTTCGAATGCGGGCGTGGATGTCACCGGTCTACAGCGCGATCTCGCCGATTCTCCGGTGCTGCGGTCGTTGAGCCGCTCGGTAAGCCCGTTCAGTAGCGCGGCCGGACCGAACTCGAAGGCCCTGTCGGGTGCGGCACTGTATTCGGTGACTGCGGCCGCCCTTTCGACACGACGGCGCAGCCTCGAGCGAGTCACGAATTCGGCCGATCGTCCTGGGTCCGATCCGGTGATCGAGCTGGTTGGTTCGTCTTCCGGAATCGACCTGGCGGCCGGCCGCATTCGTTCTCGAATGCATAGCCGGAGTCCCGGGCGATGGCGGTCAGCGGGGTATCGGTGTCGCGCAGTTGCCGAGCCGCGAGGGTCATGCGCCACCAGGTGCGGTAGGCGATGGGTGGCCGGCCGATCAGGTCGGTGAATCGGCAGGCGAAGCCGGTCCGCGAAACCCCGGCGCGCCCGGCGCGCCCGGCGACGGTCCAGCCGGTGCCCGGGCGAGCCGTGGATCGCCGAGAGCGCCGCAGCGACGGCCGGATCGTGCAACGCGGCCGACCACCCGGTGTCGGATTGGCGGTCGAGCCGGCAGACACAGGGAGTCATCCGAGGCCGAGACACCTACGGAACCACCGCCGTCGCCGTGGTCGAAGCAGCCCGGCGATTGGCAGCAGGCGATACCGCTGCCGGAGTGCTCACCCGGCACAAGCATTCGATCCCGCCGACTTCCTCGAAACCCAAGCACGGCCGCTTCCCCGCACCGCTCTAGCGCTGGGTGCTGCCGGCGTCCACTGGAAGCGTCACCGCGGTGATGTAGCGGGCTTCCTCGGAGGCCAGGAACAGTGCGGCGTTGGCGATATCGATCGGTTCGACCCACGGAATCGGCAGCATGTTCATGGTTCTCGCCGCCTCGGCGAACTCTTCGCGAGTGGGATGCTCGAGGTCGGGCCGGAAGGAGCCGCGGACCATATCGTTCTGGATCATCGGCGTATCCACATTGGTGGGATGCACCGAGTTCACCCGGATCCCGTGCGGGGCGAGTTCCTGGGCCAGCGATCGCATCAACCCGACCACACCGTGTTTGGCCGCCGTGTAATGGGCCACGCCCACCAGCCCGCGCAGGCCGGCGATCGAACTGGTGAGGATCATCGATCCGCTACCGCGGGCGATGAGATGTGGGGTGGCCGCCTTACAGGTCTGCCATACACCGGTCAGATTGACATCCAGCATGGTCTGCCACTGCTGTTCGGTCAGTTCCAGTCCAGGTGCGCTGGAGGTTATTCCCGCGGTAGCGCAGACGATATCGATACCGCCGAGCTGGTTCACCGCCGCGTCGGTGGCCGCGCGCAGCGCCGCACCGTCGCGGACGTCGACCACCGTGGGCACGATGCGTGCCCCGGTCGCTTCCACCGCGCGTACGGTGTGCTCGAGATCCGCCGATGTGGCCGGTGGGATGATCACCGTATCCACCGGTCCGCAGATATCGAATGCGACGATATCGGCACCTTCTTCGGCCAGCCGGATCGCCTGCGCCCGGCCTATTCCCCGCGCTGCCCCGGTGACCAGCGCGACCTTGCCCGAAACCCGTCCCATCTCACACCTTCTGAGTAAGCCCGGCGTCCACGACGAGTTCGATCCCGGTGACGTACCGGGACTCGTCGGACGCGAGGAACAACACGGCATTGCTGATATCCACCGGATCCACCCACGGCACCGGGAGAATCGTGCGCTGGGCGAGTACCCGTGCCGCGTCCTCCCGGGTCGGATTGGGCAGCTCCGGGCATAATTTCGCGTACACACGGTCGTTGAGGATCATCGGCGTGGCCACCGATCCCGGGTGCACGGTATTGACCCGGATTCCCCGCGGGCCCAGCTCGTTGGCGAGGGTGCGGGCCAGTCCGACCACCGCGTGTTTGCTTGCCGCGTAGTGGGCGGCCGCCGCACCACCCTTCACACCGTTGGTGGAGCCGACGATCACGATCGACGCCCCCGCCCCGAGATGCGCTCCGGCGGCGCGGACCGTATGCCAGGCTCCGGTCAGGTTGATATCCAGCGCCCGCTGCCACGATTCGTCGGACAGCTCCCAGCCCGGTGCGTGATCGGCGTAGACACCGGCGTTGGCGACCACCACGTCGAGGCGGCCGAGCTGCGCCACCCCCGAGTTCACCGCTTCCTCCAAGGCCAGCGGGTCGCGTACATCGGCGAATCCGGTGAAACACCGGCGGCCGGTGCCCTCGACCTCCGCGGCCGTGGGGGGGGGCCCCGCCCCCGGGGGGGGGGGGGGGGGGGGGGGGGTATATGGGGCCCCCCCGCGCCCCCCCCCGCCCGGGGGGGGGGCCCCCCCCCCCCCCCCCCCCCCCCCCCCCCCCCCCCGCCCCCGACCGCGGCCCGGCCACGGGGCCGGGCGGCCTGACGGACAGCGCCGGCGGATACACGCTGGTGGTGGCAGACCCGATCACCGAATCCGGGCGCGACGCCACCC
>NZ_JARWOV010000190.1 GCF_029868855.1 Nocardia carnea
GGTCGGGAACCGCCCGCGCCCGGGGGGCCCGGGCCCCCCCGCCCCGGGCGCGGGGGCCCCCCGGGGCCCCCCCCCCACCCCCCCCCCCCGCCCCGGGGTGGGGGGGGCCCCGGGGGTCGGGGGGGGGCCCCCCCGCGCCCCCCCCCCGCCGCGGCCCCCGGCCGGTGAACCTGTGGAAACCACGCGGTTCGGTTCCATCGCCCGCCGCCTCTGGGCACCACTGCTGCGGGCCGAACAGCAGGGGGCGCCGTGAGCACCGCGCGCAGCGGATACGTCGGGCGGGTGCCGTGACAGCGACCGCCACCACACCGCCCACCGTGGACGGCACCTTCGCGCTCTGCGATGCCCTGCCGACCGGCACCACCGTGCTGGAGGCCAGTGCGGGCACCGGGAAAACCTATGCGATCGTCGGACTCGCCGTACGCTACGTCGCCGAGGCCGCGATCCCGATATCGCGGCTGCTGCTGGTGACATTCAGCCGCGCCGCGACCCAGGAACTGCGCGAACGGACCCGCGACCGGTTCGTCACCGTTGCCGCCGCCCTCGCCGATCCGCCGGCCGCGAGCACCGCGACCGACGAACTGGTGCGCCACCTCGCTGCCGCCGAACCCGGTGAGGTGGCGGCCCGCCGGTCCCGGTTGCTCACCGCGCTCTCCGATTTCGATGCCGGGGTCATCGCCACCACGCACAGTTTCTGCCGGCGCATGCTGGCCGAACTGGGTGTCGCCGGCGACCTCGACCCCGGTGTACGGCTGGTGGAGGAGGCCGACGACCTCATCCGCGCGGTGATCGACGATCTGTATCTGAGCTGTTACGCGCGCACCCCCGCGCCGTTCACGGTGAAGCAGGCCCACCGGTTCGCGTCCGCGGCGGTGCGCGACCGGCAGGCGGTACTCGCCCCCGATACCGACGAGGTATCCGCGCAGCGAGTGGCCTTCGCCACGGCGGTGCGCGCGGAAACCGAACGCCGCAAGAGGCTTTCGAGTATCCGTGATTTCGACGATCTGCTGGTGTTGCTGCGCGATATCCTGGCCGACCCCATGCGCGGCCCCGGCGCGTGCCACCGCATCCGCGACCGGTATCCGGTGGTGCTGGTGGACGAATTCCAGGACACCGATCCACTGCAATGGGAGATCCTGTACCGCGCATTCCACGGGCACAACACGCTCGTGCTGGTGGGTGACCCCAAACAGGCGATCTATGCGTTCCGCGGTGCCGAAGTGCTCAGCTACCTCGACGCCGTAGGCCAGGCGACCGCCCGGCGCGAACTCACCACCAACCGCCGCAGCGACGCCGGCCTGCTACGCGCGCTCGACCATCTGCTCGGCGGAGCGGCGCTCGGGCACGACGAGATCGTCGTACCCACCGTGACCGCGACCCGGCCGTGGACCCGGTTGCGCGGACCGGCCGAACTGATCACGCCGCTGCGTTTGCGGTGCCTGCCGCGCACCGGGGCGGGGCCGCGGGGAATGTCGGGTTATCCGAATATCCACCGGCAGCGTGCTCGCGTCGCCGCGGATCTGGCGGGCGATATCGTCGCGCTGCTGGAGTCGGGCACCGAACTCACCGAGGCGACCGGCCGGCGACCGGCAGCACACACCGGTGCCCGCGGTGGGGCGCCGGTGGAGGAGGGGCGTCCGCTGGGACCCGGCGATATCGCGGTGCTCGTGCGCACTCACACCCAGTTGGAGGTGGTCCGGGAGGCCCTCGAACGCGCGGGCGTGCCGGTCGTACTGGCCAGTGGCAGCAGCGTTTTCGGTACCCCGAGCGCCACCGATTGGTTGTGGGTGCTGTCCGCGCTCGAACAACCGCATCGCGCGGACCGGGTCCGGCTGGCCGCACTCACGCCGATCTTCGGGTACACGAGTACCGAGATGGATACCGGCGGGGCCGATCTGGTGGGGCGGGTGAGCGCCGAACTACGCGATGCGGCCCGCCTGTTCGCCCGTGCGGGGTTCGCGGCCGTTTTCGAGGAGCTCTCCGCCGCGACCCGGCTGGTACCGCGGCTGCTGGCCGTCGAGCACGGTGAGCGCCGGCTCACCGATATCCGCCAGCTCGCCCAGCTGCTCGACGAAGTGTCGGCCACGGAGGGTTTCGGGCTCACCGCGCTGACCAGATGGCTCGGCGATCGTATCCGGGAGCCCGGGTCGGGTTCGGTGGCCGGGCGCAGCCGGCGGCTGGACCGGGATCTGGCCGCGGTGCAACTGGCGACCGTGCATGCCAGCAAGGGGCTCGAATTCCCGATCGTGTACCTGCCGTTCGCCTGGGACAGTTCGGCCGATCCGAAACCGGCCACTCTGTTGATGCACGAAAACGGGGCCCGGGTGCTCGATATCGGTGGGCCGGACGCACCTGGCTACAACGCTCGGAAGGAGCGCGCGGACAGCGAATCGGCGGGCGAAGAACTGCGGTTGTGCTATGTCGCGCTCACGCGTGCGTGCTGTCAGGTGGTGGCCTGGTGGGCGCCGTCGTTCGGGACGGCGGTCGCACCGCTGCACCGGTTGCTGTTCGGCCGGACACCGGAGTCGGCGCAGCCGAAACCCCGCGCGCCGGTCGACGAGGACGCTGTAGTGGTGGATCGGATCCGCGCCTGGGCCGCGGAAGCGGCGGACACCATCTCGGTCACGGCGGCGGATCCGGGCCCGGAGCTACCGGCGTACCACGCGCGCGCCGGCACCGCCGAGAAGGCGCTTGCGGTGGCCGTATTCGATCGGCAGCTGGACGACCAGTGGCGGCGGACCTCGTACTCGGCGCTCACCGCCGCCGCGCACAGCGTGGTGCCCGATGCCGAACCGGAGGAAGTGCTCGGCCCGGACGACGAACCGGCGGCGCCGGCGCCGCCGGCCGCCCCCGGCCCGGGTGGCGCCGCGCGGCTGGACGGCCAGGCCTACGGGGGCGGAGTAGGGCCCCGGGGGGGTGGGGGGGGGGGGGGGGGGGGTTCCGCTAACG
>NZ_JARWOV010000191.1 GCF_029868855.1 Nocardia carnea
CGGGATAGCGGTGGGAAAGGTGAATTCGCTGACGCTGCTGCCGGACCGGGTCCGCATGAAGTTCACCGTCGAGGACGAGGTATTCGTGGGCGATCAGACCGCTCTGGATCTCCGTATGCTGACAATCGTCGGCGGTTATTACGTGGCGCTCGAACCCATGGGAAACAAACCATTGGGTGACGCTGTGATTCCGCGAGAGCGGGTCGGACTACCCTACAACCTCACCCAGGCGTTCCAGGATGCCGTGCAGCCGGTGCGGCAGATCGACGGCACCGCATTTCGTCAGGATCTCGCCGCGGTGGCGGAGTCGGTGGGCGAGAGCCCCGATTCGGTTCGTGCCGTCATCGAGGCGGCCACCAGCCTTGTCGACGTCATGAACAGGCAGAACGCCGATATCTCCGATACGCTGGCGGTGGCCGACGAGTACTTGACCGCCTCGAGCGCCAATTCCGATGTGCTCGTGCAGCTGGTGAGGACACTGCAAGGGCTGGAAAACATCATCCAGAACAATAAATTCCAAGCCCAGCAGACCCTCGATGACCTCGCCACGATATTGGGTGACCTCGGCCCGCTCGGGCGGGCGTGGGACGACAGGCTGAAACAGCGGGCACAGCCATTCGCCGAGGCGATTCCGCAGCTGCAGCATCTCGGCGACCGGCTGGGCACGCTCCTGGACTCGCTGCGCACCGCGGAACAGCGATTGCTCCCCTTCCTGCCACCGGGCCAGGGCGTCGTGGTCGACCAATCGGCCGCAACTGTCCAGGCGACCGGTTTCTGCGTGCCTGTACCAGGAGGGACATGTTGATGCTGAGACGGGCTCTGGGGTCGCGCGGGTTCATATCGGCCCTTGTGGTGGTCACTTTTGTCGCGGCGGGGGTGATCGGGTGGCAGCTCGCCAGGCCCGCGCCGGACATGCGCACATATTGCGCGCAGATGCCCGATGCGATCGGCCTGTACGAGGGCAGCGCCGTCGCCATCATGGGCGTTCCGATCGGCCGGGTCACCGGTATCATCCCGGACGGGGCCACGGCGCGGGTGCGCTTCACCGTACCCGCCGACCGCAAGCTGCCACCGGACGTCGGCGCCGTCACCGTCAGTGACACGATTATCGCCGACCGGAAGCTCACCCTCATCGGCGCCGAACCTCGGGGCCCGGGCTGGGACCCGAGCCGATGCATCACGAAAACGTCGACTCCCAAGAGTCTGTCCGAGACCCTCGATGCCCTTGCCCAACTCGGGCAGCAGCTCAATGGTGCCGGGCAACCCGGCCGGGCGGGCGCAGTCGGCGCCGGTCTCGACGCTCTGGATCGCGCCACCGCCGGATCCGGCGACCGGATCAACACCCTGATCCAGCAACTCGGCAACGCACTATCGGCTCCCGACGCGGCCGTGGGCCATATCGGCAAACTGCTCGACGCCCTCACCGAGCTCACCCACCGAGCCCGCGGCGGCTGGCCCACCGTGCAGACCACCATGACCGGCCTGACCCAGACTTTCGTCGACATCAACACGCTCGAGTTTCCCCAGATCGTCCGTATCGTCGCAAATCTGGTCGATGTGCTCCCCCAGCTCAACGACGTGGTGATGATGTTGGGAGCGCCCGCCCTGCGCGCAATCGACTCGATACCGAACCTTCCGCATATGCTGTCGGCCGGAGTCGGATCACTGTCCGATGTCATTCGCATGACTCCTGCGATCGCGGCAGGGTTCACCGAGTCCGTCGATAAGAACACCGGCCGAATATCCATCGGCTATGCACCACCGAAACTGGCTCTCCCTCGGTCGAACACAGCCGAAGTGTGCGCGGCGATGGAACTCCTCATGCGGCAGCGATGCCGGACTGCCGACAACGGCGTGGTCACGATACCGAGTCTTTCTGCAATTCTCGCGGCGGTGAGTGCACGATGAGGCGATTCCTGGCGCACTGGAGAACAGGCGCATACGCGATATTCGCGGGCATCTTCGCAATGGCGGCCACCGGATGCGGCTTTCAGACGGCCGATATCACCGTCCCCGGCACCGGCACCAGTGGACCGTCCTACCACCTGCGCATCGAATTCGCCGATGTGCTGAATCTGCCACAGGGAGCGAAAGTCATCGCAGGCGGCGTGACCGTCGGGCACCTGAACACACTCACAGTCGTCGACGCCGCGGCAGATACCTCGGGGCGGCCGGGCCACCGCGGGTTCGTCGTCGCCGATGTCGCGATCCGCGACTCGGTGCGCTTTCCCGCGGGCACCACCGCCCAGCTGCGGCAGGAAACACCGCTGGGTGATGTGCACATCGCACTCACCGAGCCCGCTGGACCCGATACGGGGCAGTTGTCGCCGGGTTCGACGATTCCATTGGCCGACACAAAACAGTCCCCGCCGATCGAGGGCATCCTGACCCGGTTGTCCACCTTCGTCGGTAGCGGCGCCGTCACCGACTTCCAGGACATCGTGCATCGGATCAATACGATCATGCCGACCGACCCGCGGGACACCGCCCGCGTCTCCGATGCTCTGGGCGCGAACCTCGAGGATCTGGCCGCCGACACCGGCTCGATCCACCACCTGGTGCGCGGCCTGCGATCGACTGTCGATGAGGGTCTTCTGCACAACGCA
This sequence comes from Nocardia carnea, assembly GCF_029868855.1. Lineage (GTDB taxonomy): Bacteria > Actinomycetota > Actinomycetes > Mycobacteriales > Mycobacteriaceae > Nocardia > Nocardia carnea_A. The sequence goes on from NZ_JARWOV010000191.1 coordinate 2,607, forward strand.
CCGGCATTCGACCAACTCCTCACCCCCGAGGGCGTCGGACACACCACCGACGTGATCAACACCACCATCGGCGTCGTCTATGTGCTCACCGCCCTCGGACCTTTGGCGCCGAGCGCACTCTGGCTCGGTCCGGCGCTGCAATCCGGTAGCCGCGCCCTGCAGGCTTTTGTGCCGATGTTGTTCGGAAGCCATCCCCTCGATACCGGTTCACCGTCGAATTTCAAGACTCTCGTGGAACTTGTCCAGAACAAAATCATCCCGTTCGTAGAGCACGGTCCGAAGCTGAATCTGGTCGGCATCACCGTCGATTCGCCGCCGGGCGCCGCCGCCCTCCCGCCTCAGCAGCAGACCGAACGAATAATCGACACATTGCGGATGATCGGAGCCGTGCGATGAACTTGCGAGCAACAGTGTCGCTCTCCGCAATCGCCGCGGTGCTTGTGCTGGGTATCGGGTACATGACGATCGGTGTGCTGCATCTGGACCCGCGTCGCAGCTACCTCACCGTCGACCTGCACCTGCACAACTCCGGGGGCCTGGGTGTGAACGCGCCGGTGCTGCTCAACGGCATTCAGGTCGGTCGTGCACAGGAAGTGCGCAAGCAGGCCGGAGATGTCCTGGTTCGGCTGCGTATCGACAAGCGATATCACATTCCGATTTCCAGCAGAGTGCGCGTCGAGCAACTCTCGGCGCTCGGCGAGCCCTACATCGAATTCGCCCCGCAGGGCCGCACAGGCCCGTACCTGGCCGACGGGCAGCGCATTCCGACCGAACTCGTGCATGTCCCGGTGACCATCACAGCTCTGTCGGCCCGCTTTGTCGACCTGCTGAATCAACTACACCCGCAAACGATTGCAAGTCTTGTCGATACCTTCGACCGCGCCCTGTCGGGTACCGATTCGGCCATGCAAACCCTGCAACGCTCGACCACGTTGCTGGCGGCCACCTTACTCAGCCGCACCGGCACCATGCGCCGACTGTTCGCCGATATCCAAGCTCTGGGCGGCAACATCGAGTGGCTCGGACCGGCGCTGACGTCCAGTGGTCCGGAGCTGGGTGAATTCGGCACGTCGCTCAGCAACGTCGTCCAGCAGGCCTCGGCGCTGGTCGAAAGCCGCCCGGTTTCCGATTATTTCACCGGTGACGGACTGACACCGTTCCTGGGTCGGCTGACCGATTTCCTGAACAAGATCGGGCCCGGCGTCGCACCTCTGGCGCCGGTCTTGCAGCCCGTCGTCACCGATTCCCTGAGCCGGGCGCCCCGGCTCGATATCAGCGCGCTGATCGACCAATCCCTCCACGGAATCGACCCGGATGGCACCCTGCACTTCCGGATCACCACCAAGTAACCCCGCTCAGGACCGATGGTCGACCTGCCAGGAGGACAAATCATGGCCACGGCAACAGACGACAAGACCACTGCCCCTGACAAGGGCACCGCCGCGACGAGCATGTCGGACGACCCCGAGCCCGACAGCCGGGCACGCAAGGCGGTGACGCTCTCGATTCGGCTGTCCACTGTGCTCACCGCATTTGCGCTGGCTCTGCTCCTCGCCGGCACGCTGATATTCGGGTTCCTGTATCGGTCGGCACGATCAGAGCTGGATCATCGCGACACCGTCGCCGCCGACAACCGGCATGCCGAGAAGGTCGCCATGACCTATGCCCTCGGTGCCTCGACGATCGATTTCCATGATGTCGGAGGCTGGCTCACTCGCCTCAAGGCCGGCACCAGTCCCCAACTGTCCGCCAAATTCGACGCCACCGCCCCACAACTCGAACAGATCCTGCTACCACTGCAATGGACATCCAGGGCAACCCCGCAGTCCGCCACGGTGACCTCCGAATCCGGTGGCGTATACAAGGTCAACGCCTACCTCACCGTCAACTCCACCAGCGTGCAAACCCCCGACGGGGTGCCGACCACCGTTACATACTCGGTGACGATCGATCGCAACAACAACTGGTCCATCACCGACGTCGGCGGGCTCCACACCGCGCTACCGGCGAAATAAGCAAAGGCCGGTAGCGGCAGGTTCAGATCACCAGCAGGGCACCCACCAGCGCGATGGTCGCTACCCACACGGTGGACAGAGTTGCCAGCACGACCGGACGTAGCCCGACCGAGCGCAGCAGCGACACGCGTACGCCGATCCCCAGCGCGAACATCGCCGCAGTGAGCAGTCCGGCCTGCACCTGCTGGGCCGTGTCGATCAGGCGGTGCGGGAGCAGCCCGGACGAGCGCAGGGCGACGCAGACGAGGAAGCCGAGCACGAACAGCGGGACAAGCGGCGGTTGCGCGCCGCCGGTATCTGCGCCGTCGGTCATTCGCCGCCGGCGCGCGGCCAGACAGGCCATGACCGGCGCCAACATCAGTACGCGGGCCAGCTTGACCAGTGTGGCGACGGCCAGCGCACCGCCGCCGACGATACCGCCGGCCGCCACTGCCTGTGCCACTTCGTGGATCGAGCCGCCGGCCCACATTCCCGCCTGCTGCTCGGACAGACCCATCGCGTGCGCCAGGAGTGGAACAACCGGGATCATCAGTGTCCCGAAGACTACCACCAGCGCGACCGCGGTCAGCAGTTCCTCCTCGTCGGCGTCGACGACCCCACCGGTGGCTGCGACCGCGGCGGCACCGCAGATCGAGAATCCGCACGCGATGAGCACCCGCTGGGTCCACGACAGACCCAGCAGTTTGCCCGCGTACAGGGTGCCCGCGATGCCGAGAACGACGATCGCCACGACGACCGCGACAACACCCCATCCGAGGGCGACGACATCGGTGAACATCAGCTTCAGGCCGAGTAGTGCCACCCCTATCCGCAGCAGCCGCTTGGACGAGAAGTCCAGACCCGGCCGGATCCAGCCGGGTACAGCGACGAGGTTGGCCAGCGAGGCGCCGAGCGCGATGGCGATCAAGAGCGGACTCACGGCCGGCAGGAGGCTTCCGATTCCCAGCGACGCTGCCGCTCCGGCGCCGCACAATGCGATACCGGCCGCCATGCCCGCGCGCCTGGTCCGGACCCGTCGACCTGTTTCCGGCCGGGCTTCTGGATCTCTCACCCGATGCGGACCGGTGACCGGGCGAACAATTCTGGACATACCGAGAACTCTGCTGCGCCCCACGCTTCGGCGGTAGCCGGCAATCCGCTGTCACTACATATCAATCTGATATGTGAAACCGCTAGCTCATATAATATGAGCATGTTCAATGGATGGCCGGACCTCGTGGTTCTGGAATTGCTCGTCGGAGTCGACGATCACGGAAGTCTCGGTGCCGCAAGCAGAATCGCCGGCGTCGCACAACCGAACGCCAGTCGCGCGATCAAGAGGCTCGAGGCGCAGGTCGGCGCACCGCTGTTGCAGCGAAAGCCCACCGGATCGACACTGACGCCGGAGGGCACAGTTATCGCCCACTGGTCGAGGAAAGTTCTCGAGGACGCCCGCCGACTACTCGACGTCGCCGCGGGCATGCGCGAGAAACGCGCCGCGGAGCTCACGGCGAGCGCGAGTATGACCGTCGCCGAGCATCTGATGCCGGCGTGGCTGGGCCAGTTCCGGCGAACGGCTCCGGACGTCACGATCCATCTCCAGGTACGCAATTCCATGCAGGTGTTCGACGATGTCACCGCCGGACACTGCGATATCGGGTTCGTCGAGTCCCCGACCGTGCCCCGGGCGCTGCACAGTGTCGCGGTCGCACGCGACCGGCTGGTGGTCGTCGTGGACCCGCGCCATCCGTGGACGCGCCGCAGACGGCCGCTATCGGTCGCCGAACTCGCCCGGACTCCGCTCGTGGTCCGCGAGCCCGGCTCCGGCACGCGGACCCCGCGCGACCGGGCTCGCCACGAATACGACAGGGCGGCCCCCCCGCCCGCGCCCCCCCCTGGCCGATTTCGCGGCGCCCCCGGCCGCGGGGGCCCCGCGTGCCGGCGCCGGGCCCGCGCCCCACGAGCGGAGTCCGGGCGAGTTCGGCGACCGATAGCGGCCGTCTGCGGCGC
>NZ_JARWOV010000192.1 GCF_029868855.1 Nocardia carnea
CCACCCCCTCCTCACGTTTCTTATCTATCGGTCCCCCCCCTAGCGGTAAACCCCACCACCTTGCCCGGGGGGTAATCGCCCCGCCGGGGCAAGGTCGTGTTCAGTTCATTGTGCCCGAGGCAGAGACCTGTCAGCGGTTCGTACTGCACAGCCGCCGCGGCTCGACCACCGGCGATCGGTACGGCTCAGCCGCGGACGACCTTGCCGGCCTTCAGGCAGGAGGTGCACACATTCATCCGGCGGGTGTTACCCGGGGCGACCTGTGCACGCACGGTCTGGATATTCGGGTTCCAGCGACGGTTGGTGCGCCGGTGCGAATGCGAGACCGACTTCCCGAAGCCGGGGCCCTTGGCGCAGACGTCGCAGACGGCAGCCATAGTCGCGAACTCCTTCATGTCTTCAGAGGGACCTGCCACCGGTACGGAGGCGGATCCGAGAACAATGTCTTCCTGCCCGCCGGGCAAACCCGGGAAGCGCAGACCGATCCGATCGCGCCAGGCAACCCTGCAAGAGTAGCCCGACCCGCAATGATCCACAAAACCGGGGTGAACCCGCCCCGCGAGACCGGGGTCCCCGGTCCGCCACAGTGAACCCATCGCCTCGGTGCCGTCTGCCCGGATCCGCGTTCGGCCGGCTTCGGCGGATCCCGGTGTCCCCGTGCGCCCGGTGCCGGCGCCGCCCGGCGGACTCGGATTCCGTCGGCCGAGTCCGCCGCCGTCCGCCTCCGGCTCGTGTGCACCGATACGCGATGTCGGGCACCCCCGCTAATCTGGCGGGCGAAGAATCCGATGACCAGGAACGAGGTGGCGGTGCCCGAAACCCGGCAGGTGAACGGCGCTCCGGAGGGTCTGTGCCCGCGGCTCGACGGCGCACCGGTGGCGGGTGAACGGGCTACGCGGCCAACTGATTCCGGTGCTTACGATGCCGATCTGGGCGGATCCGTATTCCTTCGCTGGGGTCGCGCCTGTGTCGCCGCGTTGGAGCGGGCGCGGGCGGAGATCGACGGGCTCAATGTGTTCCCGGTCCCGGACTCCGATACCGGGCGCAATCTCCTGGCGACCATGCGCGCCGCGGTGCTGGAGGCGGAAGCTGCTGCAGCTGAGGTAGCGGCTGACACAGCCGGGGCAGACATGGACAGTGTTGCCGAGGCCGCGGGCGGGATCGCCGGCGGACCAGTGGACCGCGCTTGTCGGCCGGTAGAGCAGGTTCATCCGTACGCCGCGGCGATGGCGCGGGGAGCGACCTCGGGGGCGCGGGGTAACTCGGGAATCATCCTGTCCCAGGTGTTGCGCGGTATCGCCGAATGCACCGTGGACCGCGGACTGACCGGCGAGACCTACCGGGACGGACTCGCGCGGGCAGCGGAGCTGGTCCGGAACAGTTTGAGTGAGCCGGTGGAAGGAACGATCCTCACCGTGCTCGCCCGGGCGAGCGACGCGGCCCGCGAATGCGCCGGGTCCGAGCTGGCCCAGGTGGCTCGCGCTGCGGCCGAGGGCGCGGCGCGGGCACTGGAACAGACCCGTGACCAGCTGGCTGTGCTGCGTGCGGCCGGGGTGGTGGACGCAGGCGCGCGGGGGCTGCTGGTGTTGCTGGACACGATGGTCGCCGTGGTGACCGGGGAGACGCCCGTTCGAGGTGAATACCCGCCGGCGGCCGAGACCTCGAGCGCCGGCCGCGGGCAGGCCGTCCCGGAGCCGGTGCGCTACGAGGTGATGTTCCGGATCGCCGAGGCCGACGACCGCCGGGCCGCCGAGTTGCGTTCGCGGCTGGCGCAACTGGGGGATTCCGTCGTTGTGGCGGCCGATGGTGTCGGCGGATGGACGACTCATGTCCACTGTGCGGAGGCCGGGGCCGCGGTCGAAGCCGGCATTGCTGCGGGGGCTGTACGGGATATCCGGATCGAATACCTTGCCGAATCCCGAGCCCCTGCGGGCCGGCCCGGTCATATCGCTGCCGGTCCCGAGGGCCGATGTGTGGCCGGGCAGACCACGTCCGGGGGCACGAACTCCGACAGTGGCTCAGCGGAGCATTCGGTGTCCGACTCCGTTGTGGTAGCGCCGCCGACGGATGGTGCCGAGGCGGAGACGGCCGGATGTGACGCGCACGCGGGTATCGGCGGTGCGGGCACGGGCGGTCGGGCTGTGCAGGCGGGTTCGGCAGGGCAGGACGCGGCCGGTCGGGGGGTGCAAGTCGACGTTGCCGCGGCGGGCCCGGGCTGTGATGGCGCGCGGCCGGCTGCGGCTGCGCCGGATGCGGCCGGTGGTGTGCGGGCGGATAACGCTGATGCGGCCGGGATGAATCGTGGCCCGCGCTCTGCCGCCTCCCGGATGGCGATCGACCGCGGTGTCCTCGCCGTGGCGGCCGGGGCGGGGGCGACGGGCCTCTTCGAGGCTGCCGGTGCGGTGGTGCTGGACGCGGAACCGGCGTTGGAATCCGCGGCGCTGCTCGCGGCGATCCGGGAGATGCCGCATCGGGAGGTACTGGTGTTGCCGAACGGGGCCTTGCCGGCGCACGAACTGGTCGCGATAGGGGTCGCGGCCCGTGACGCGCACCGCGATGTCCTGCTGCTGCCCAGCGCCAGCATGGTGCAGGGGCTGGCGGCGATGGCGGTACACGACCGGGCGCGGATAGCGGTCGACGATGCCTTCGCCATGTCGGAAGCCGCCGCGAGTACCCGTTGGGGTGCGCTGCGCCGGGCCGGGGAACGCGCGCTGACCATGGTCGGAACCTGCGCGCCCGGCGACGGGCTGGGGCTGGTCGGCCACGATGTGGTCGTGATCGACCGGGATACCCACGCCGCGGGGCAAACTCTGCTGGACCGGATGCTGGGGTTGGGCGGTGAACTCGTGACCCTCCTGGTCGGCGCGGCCGCTCCGGACGGTCTGGCCGCCGATCTCGCGCGGCATATCGGAGCCGAATTCCCCGGTGTCGAGGTCTCGGTGTATTCCGGAGGTCAGCGCGGGGATCTGATCCAGATCGGTGTGGAATGAGCAGGCGTCGGACCGGGTGCCGGTGGTGGCGGGAGGACGGCGATTCCCGCGCCGAGCGGAGCGAACCGGCCGGTTCCGCGCGGAGCCGAACCGTGGATTGTGAGCCGAGTGGGCGAGCGAAACCCGGCGGAACGGCGCAATCGGCGACCCCGAGCGCAACGGTATCGGTGTCTCCAGATGGTGCAGGGCGTCATGGTGCCGCCGCGTGGAGCGGGTTCGGTGGTATCGCGGCGAACTCGGTCGACGCCACCGCCCCGGGGTGCGTCGATCGCGGAGCGCCGGATCGTGACCCACTATGGAGCCGGACCGGTGGCCGCGTCACAGAGCAGACGGTCGAATCCGGCGGGAGTGAGAGGGCGGCAGTGAGCGGAGTGATATGGCTACCTTGAGCGATCGGCTCGACCACGTGCTCGGGGCGAAGGCCGCCGGGTCGCTGTCGGATGCGTTCGATATGCGCACCGTGGAGGATCTGTTGCGGCACTATCCGCTGCGGTATGCCACTCAGGGCCAGCCGCTCACCGAGGAAGCGCCCGAGGACGGTGCGCACATCACGGTGATCGGGCGGATCACCAAGGCCGAACTGCGGCCGATGCGGCAGCGGCGCGGCTCGCTGTTGAAGGTGGTGCTCGATACCGGATCCGGTCGCGGGGTGGATGTCACCTTCTTCAACGGTGACAAGGTGAAATACGCGGTCCGCGAGGGCGCCCGGGCGATGATGTCGGGAACCGTGAATTATTGGCGGCCCGGCCAATGGAATCTCAGCCACCCCGGGTATCTGATCCTGCCGGAGTCCGACGGCGACGAACCGACGCTGACCACGGTACGCGGTGGCGGGGACCTGCGGGGGATCGCGCAGAGCGCGAAAGGCGCGGGCGGGGTGGATATGTCGTTCTTCGAGCGCGAGTTCATCCCGGTGTATCCGGCCACCGCAAAGGTGCAGAGCTGGGAGATCCTGGCGTGTGTCCGGCAGGTGCTCGATCAACTCGACCCGGTCGAGGATCCGCTGCCGGCCGATGTGCGCGACGAGCGGGCGCTGATGCCGGTGGGCGATGCGTTGCGGCTGATCCATCTGCCGGAGCACCAGGCCGATATCGAGCGGGCCCGGGAACGCCTGCGATTCGACGAGGCGCTGGCTTTGCAGCTGGTACTCGCCGAACGGCGGCACGAGGTATCCGGCCGGACAGCTCGTGCCTGCCCACCGCGCCCGGACGGTATCGCCGCCGCCTTCGACGAGCGGTTGCCGTTCGAATTGACCCAGGGGCAGCGTCAGGTGATCGCGGAAATCTCCGCCGACCTTTCCCGGGAGCAGCCGATGCACCGGCTGCTGCAGGGTGAGGTGGGCTCGGGTAAGACCATCGTCGCCCTGCACGCCATGCTGCAGGTCGTCGACGCGGGCCAGCAGTGCGCGCTGCTCGCGCCCACCGAGGTCCTCGCCGCCCAGCACTACCGGTCGCTGTGCGGGATGCTGGGCGATCTCGGCCAGGCCGGGGAACTCGGTGCGGCCGAGAAGGCGACCCGGATCACCCTCGTCACGGGATCGATGTCCACGGCCACCAAGCGGGCGGCGTTGCTCACGGCGGTGACCGGGGAGGCCGGGATCGTGATCGGTACACATGCGCTGATCCAGGATTCGGTGGAGTTCTTCGATCTGGGCATGGTGGTGGTCGACGAACAGCACCGTTTCGGTGTCGAGCAGCGAGATGCGCTGCGCGCCAAAGCAAAAGACGGGATTTCCCCGCATCTTCTGGTGATGACCGCGACCCCGATTCCGCGCACCATCGCCATGACCACCCTCGGTGATCTGGAGACCTCCACCCTCACCCAGCTGCCGCGCGGACGCTCACCGATCGCATCGAAGGTGGTTCCGCGGCGTGTACACCCCAACTGGGTGGATCGGGCCTGGGAACGGATCGCCGAGGAGGTGGCGGCCGGTCGACAGGCGTATGTCGTGTGCTCGCGTATCGGCGACGACGAGGACGGCGGCGGTTCCCGTGGAAAAGGCGGAAAAGCACGCGCCGCGGATTCCGGGAAGGAACCGCCTACCACCCAGTCCGTGCTGGACGTCTTCGACCGGCTGCGCACCGGGCCGCTGGCGCAACTGCGGGTCGGGTTGCTGCACGGACGGCTGCCCGCCGATGAAAAAGATCAGGTGATGCGCGATTTCAATGCCGGTGATATCGACGTGCTGGTCTGTACGACCGTCGTCGAGGTAGGTGTGGATGTGCCGAACGCGACCGTGATGGTGATCGTGGACGCCGACCGCTTCGGGGTGAGTCAGCTGCACCAGTTGCGCGGGCGGATCGGCCGCGGCAAACATGCCGGCCTGTGCCTGTTGATCACCGACGCGGCGCCCGGTGGGCCCGCGATGACCCGGCTGGAGGCGGTGGCCGCGACCACCGACGGTTTCGAGCTGTCGGTGCTCGATCTCCGGCAGCGGCGGGAAGGCGATGTGCTCGGCTCCGCGCAGTCGGGCACCGCGCGCTCGCTGCGGCTGCTGTCGCTACTCGACGATCTGGAGGTCATCACCACCGCCCAGGAACTCGCGCGGACCTTGGTCGCCGACGATCCCGGCCTCGCCCGGCACCCGGGTCTGGCGGCGATGATGCATGCCGCCGTCGATTCGGAACGGCTGGAGTACCTGGCGAAATCCTGAACACGCGGACAGGCCACCGGGCCCGGGTGCTGCGGTGACTTCTCGGGCCCGTCGAAGGTGGCCGGACACCTCGCGTGCCTTCTTGTAGCGGGGTGCCGGCGAAATTTGTTGTGGCATGAGGGAACCGGTGTGTACCCGGCGGCGTCAAATCTGGCACAGAGCAACGGCGAGGGAAAGGGTTGGGCGGTATGAGACCAGAGCAAGGGTGCCGTGCGGTCCGGCGGCGATCGCCGGTTCCGCAGCGAGGGGTCCGTCCGGTGTTGCGGATCACGCGACATTGCCCGGAATGTGCTGCGGCCGAACGGATGAAGCGCCGCGAGTCCGGGGCAGGCGAGCTGGAGGGCTGACTCCGGCCGGGCCGTAAATACTGTGGGAGGCCCGGGCCGGAGAAGTTGGTTCGCGATCAGCGCACGATACGCGCGGCGGCGACCGGACCGAATGGTTACTCCTCCGCCTCGGCCGGGTCGACCACCTTTCCGAGCGCGACCCGGGCCGGGCGGTATCCGGTCAGCGCATCTGTTGCGCGGCGGCAACCATATTGCGTAGTGACGCTTCGACCTCGGCGGTACCGCGGGTCTTCAAACCGCAGTCCGGGTTGACCCAGAGCCTTTCTGCGGGAACGGCTTTCAGTGCCGCTTGCAGCGCCGCAGTGATCTCCTCGGCGCTCGGCACCCGCGGTGAATGGATATCGTAGACGCCGGGGCCAACTCCCGCATCGAAGCCGGCGGCGTTCAGATCGTCGAGGACCTCCATATGTGACCGTGCCGCCTCGATCGAGGTCACATCCGCGTCCAGGCCGGCGATCGCGTCGATCACCTCACCGAATTCCGAATAGCACAGGTGCGTGTGGATCTGGATCGAATCGGCGACCCCGGAGGTCGCCAGCCTGAACGCGCCCACCGACCACTCCAGATAGGCCGGTTGGGCGGCCGTGCGCAGTGGCAGCAGTTCGCGCAACGCCGGTTCGTCCACCTGGATGATTCGAATGCCCGCATTTTGCAGGTCGACGGTTTCGTCCCGGATGGCCAGCGCCACCTGGCGGGCGGATTCCGCGAGCGGCTGATCGTCGCGGACGAACGACCAGGCCAGAATGGTAACCGGCCCGGTGAGCATGCCCTTGACCGGTTTGTCGGTGAGTGATTGGGCATAGGCGATCCAGTCGACCGTCATGGGCGCGGGCCGGGAGACGTCGCCGAACAGGATCGGTGGGCGTACGCAGCGGGTGCCGTAGGACTGGACCCAGCCCATCTCGGTGGCCACGAAACCGTCGAGCTGTTCGGCGAAGTACTGCACCATATCGTTGCGTTCGGGTTCGCCGTGCACCAGCACGTCGAGGCCGAGTTTCTCCTGAAGGGCGATGACCTCGGCGATCTCGGCCCGCATCCGGCGCTCGTATTCGCCCCGGTCGATCTCGCCCTTTCGCAGCGCTGCCCGGGCCAGCCGGATCGCGGTGGTCTGCGGGTAGGAGCCGATCGTGGTGGTGGGCAGGGGCGGTAGCTGCAGCCGGTCCTGCTGCAGGGTCCGCCGCTGCACCGCGGGACCGCGTTCGGCGGCGTCCTGGCCCAGGGCGGCCAGGCGGCCCCGCACCTGGGAGTCGGCGATCCGTGGATCCGACCGGCGGCTCGCGGTCGCCGCGCGGGCCTGCGCGAGTTCGGTCGCGACGGCCTCGGTGCCGGTGTTCAGTCCGGTGGCCAGCACCCGGACCTCGGCGACCTTCTCGGTGCCGAAGGCCAGCCACGAGCGCAGGGCTTCGTCCAGGTGTGTTTCCGCGGTGAGGGTGTAGGGCACGTGCAGGAGGGAGCACGAGGTGGAGACCGCGACCGATTTCCCGCTGCCGAGCAGCGTCGCGAGGGTGGACAGGGCTCGATCGAGGTCGGTGCGCCAGACATTTCGACCGTCGACGACACCGGCGACCAGCATTTTGCCCGCCAAGGCGGGAATGGCGGCCGGCTCGTCGACCGTACCGCCCGCGACCAGGTCGATCGCGAGTCCTTCCACATCGGTGCCGGCCAGCGCGTCGAGCGCCGGGCCGGGGCTGCCGAAGTATGTGGCGACCAGTACGGCCGGGCGGTCGGCCGGCTCCGTCAGCTCGGTGTAGACCTGCCGGACCACCGCGAGTTCCGCGGCGGTGAGGTCGGTGACCAGCACGGGTTCGTCCAGCTGCACCCAGTCCGCGCCCGCCGCGGCGAGCTGCGCGAGCAGGTCCCGATAGAGCGGGATCAGCTCACCGATGCGTTTCAGCGCGGCGGTGCCCGCGGATTTCGACAGTTTCAGGAAGGTGACCGGGCCGATCACCACCGGACGCGCCGGAACGCCGATTTCGATCGCCTCGCGAAGCTGAGCCAGTAACTCGCCCGGATGCAGCGTGAAGGAGGTGTGCGGGCCGATCTCGGGGACCAGATAGTGATAGTTGGTGTCGAACCACTTGGTCATCTCCAGTGGTTCCACCGAATCCGTTCCGCGGGCCGCGGCGAAATAGCGGTCCAGCGGATCGGCGATATCGGCGACTCGCGGCGGCAGTGCACCCAGCAGCACGGCCGTATCCAGCATCTGGTCGTAGTAGGAGAAGGTGCCGACGGGGATCGAATCCAGGCCCGCGGCCTGTAGCTCGGCGTACTGGTCGCGGCGCAGGGCCCGCCCGGTCTCGCGGAGCCGATCGGCATCGATACGCCCGGCCCAATAGGATTCGGTCGCGCGTTTGAGCTCCCGGCGTGGGCCCACCCGTGGCAGACCGAGAACCGTTGCGGTGAACGGGTTGTGCGAAATTGCAGTCACGGTGATCTCCAGTGCTGACGTTTCGACCGGCCAACGCCTTACGTGGGTGCACGGACACCACTGAGAACTCCGGACCCACCGCGCGGGCGGGAGGTGCTTCAGCACTGGTGGACCGCGACGCCTGATCCTCGAGGCGGTGGCCACCGGATACGGCGTACCCGGTACAACCGGCAGGTCTTCGGACTCGCGGGCTCCGGCCGTGCGGCCGACCTACTGGCTGTCGCTTCCCAGGCTGTGCGCCCAGTGCTGATGACAGCGTTCGTTCTCGCTCACCGCTGCGGGACAGTTCCGGATTTCCACCGGATTCCCTCTCACCCGCCTCGTACGGGTTTCGACGCCGGGGCGATCGTCCGGGGCTCCGGGTCGACCGGCCGGCGAACCAGCTGCGTCATCCACCATAGCCCGGTCGCTGGGTGCAGGCACCGCGATCGCCCGCCAGTCGTGCCGGTCGGGCTACCGATCTCCGGGCGATCGCGGCGACGACGACAATGCCGCCACAGGAAGTGGAGTCAGGCGCCGCCGAGGGCGCTGCCGCTCTTCTGCCGTGCGCAGTGCGACCTGTCGACGACGTGGAGTGCGACCCGCCCGTGGAATGCAGCGCGACCTTGCTGCCGAGTGCAGTGGGACCTGCTGCGCAGCGAAGTGTGCCCGTGTCACCGGGCCCGGTGTAACCGTCCTGCGAAGATTGCCCGGAGTTGGCCCGCTCCGGGTGACCGCACAATCGCCCGTGGTCGCCGGTGAGATGTGACGGCAGGGTGACCAAGGTTTCGCAACCGTGTAATGCCCCGTTGTGAAGATTCTGCGAAGTGGACTTCGGTGTCGATCCTGGATGTGGCGCCGGGTACGTTGGGTCAATGTTCTCGAAAGTCTTGGTTGCCAACCGCGGCGAGATCGCCATCCGAGCCTTCCGCGCGGCGTACGAGCTCGGTATCGGAACGGTTGCCGTCTTCCCGCACGAGGACCGGAACTCGGTCCACCGCCTGAAGGCGGACGAGGCATACGAGATCGGCGAGGAAGGACATCCCGTCCGCGCCTATCTCTCGGTCGAGGCGATCATCGAGGCGGCCGAGACCGCCGGCGCCGACGCGATCTATCCGGGATACGGATTCCTCTCCGAGAATCCGGATCTGGCCGCGGCCTGTGCGCGGGCGGGGATCACCTTCATCGGTCCGTCGGCCGAAGTTCTGGAACTGGCCGGTAACAAGGCCCGCGCGATCGCGGCGGCGAAGGCGGCCGGACTGCCCGTCCTGAATTCCAGTGCCCCTTCCGCGGATGTCGGCGAACTGCTCGCGGCGGCCGAATCCATGGAGTTCCCGGTGTTCGTGAAGGCGGTCGCCGGTGGTGGTGGCCGCGGTATGCGCCGGGTGCAGGCGCGCGAACAGTTGCGCGAGGCGATCGAGGCGGCCTCGCGGGAGGCCGAATCCGCGTTCGGCGATCCCACGGTCTTCCTGGAACAGGCGGTGGTCAACCCGCGTCATATCGAGGTGCAGATTCTCGCCGACACCCACGGCAATGTGATGCACCTCTTCGAGCGGGACTGTTCGCTGCAACGGCGGCACCAGAAGGTGATCGAACTGGCGCCCGCCCCGAATCTGGACCCGGAACTGCGGGACCGGATCTGCGCCGACGCGGTGGCGTTCGCCCGGCAGATCGGTTACAGCTGCGCGGGAACCGTCGAATTCCTGCTCGACGAGCGCGGCAACCACGTCTTCATCGAGATGAACCCCCGTATCCAGGTCGAGCACACGGTGACCGAGGAGATCACCGATGTCGATCTGGTGCAATCACAGTTGCGGATCGCGGCCGGGGAGAGCCTGGACGATCTGGGCCTGAGCCAGGACGAGGTGACCATCCGCGGCGCCGCGCTGCAGTGCCGGATCACCACCGAGGACCCGGCCAACGGTTTCCGCCCCGATACCGGGCGGATCACCGCGTACCGTACGCCCGGCGGCGCCGGTATCCGGCTCGACGGCGGCGCGAACCTCGGCGCCGAGATCGGCGCGTACTTCGATTCGATGCTGGTGAAGCTCAGCTGCCGGGGCCGGGACTTCCCGGCGGCGGTCGCACGGGCGCGCCGCGCGCTGATGGAGTTCCGGATCCGCGGTGTCACCACCAATATCCAGTTCCTGCTGGCGGTGCTCGACGACCCCGATTTCAAGGCCGGGCAGGTCACCACCGCGTTCATCGACGAACGCCCCCAGCTGCTCACCCTGCGCGAACCCGCAGACCGCGGCACCAAGATCCTGAACTACCTGGCCGATGTCACCGTGAACAAACCGCACGGTGCGCGGCCGACCGCGGTGTACCCGCACGACAAGCTGCCCGCGATCGACTTGTCGGTCCCGCCGCCGGACGGTTCGCGGCAGAAGCTGCTGACCCTGGGGCCGGAAGGTTTTGCGCGCGCACTGCGCGATCAGAAAGCCGTCGGAGTCACCGACACCACCTTCCGTGACGCCCATCAGTCGCTGCTGGCGACCCGGGTACGGACCAACGGCCTGCTCGATGTCGCCGGACATATCGCCCGGCTCACCCCCGAACTCCTCTCGGTCGAATGCTGGGGCGGTGCGACCTACGATGTGGCGCTGCGATTCCTGTACGAGGATCCCTGGGAGCGGCTGGCCGCTCTCCGCGAGGCGATTCCGAACATCTGCCTGCAGATGCTGCTGCGCGGCCGCAACACCGTCGGCTACACGCCGTATCCGGAGCGGGTGACCCGGGCGTTCGTCGCCGAGGCCACCGAAACCGGAATCGATATCTTCCGGATCTTCGACGCGCTCAACAATGTCGACCAGATGCGTCCGGCGATCGATGCGGTCCGGGAGACGGGTACCGCGGTGGCCGAGGTCGCGCTGAGCTACACGGGCGATCTCACCGATCCGGACGAGAAGCTCTACACCCTGGACTACTACCTGAAACTGGCCGAGCAGATCGTCGACGCGGGCGCGCATGTGCTGGCGATCAAGGATATGGCCGGCCTGCTGCGCGCCCCGGCGGCGGCGAAACTGGTGACCGCCCTGCGCAGCAACTTCGACCTGCCCGTCCATGTGCACACCCACGACACCCCGGGCGGTCAGCTCGCTACCTACCTGGCGGCGTGGCAGGCCGGTGCCGACGCGGTGGACGGTGCGTCCGCGGCGATGGCCGGTACCACCAGCCAGCCCGCGCTCTCGGCGATCGTCGCCGCCGCCGCACACAGCGAGTACGACACCGGCCTGAACCTGGGCAATGTCTGCGATCTGGAGCCCTACTGGGAGGCGCTGCGCAAGGTGTACGCGCCGTTCGAATCCGGGCTGCCCGCCCCGACCGGACGTGTCTACACCCATGAGATCCCCGGTGGTCAGCTGTCCAACCTGCGCCAGCAGGCCATCGCCCTCGGTTTGGGTGACCGTTTCGAGGAAGTGGAGGCGAAATACGCCGCCGCCGACCGGTTGCTGGGCCGGTTGATCAAGGTGACCCCGTCGTCGAAGGTGGTCGGCGATCTCGCGTTGTCGCTGGTCGGCTCCGGTGTCGAGATCGAGGATTTCGCCGCCGATCCGGGTCGCTACGACATCCCCGATTCGGTGATCGGTTTCCTGCGCGGCGAACTCGGCACCCCCGCCGGGGGCTGGCCCGAACCGTTCCGGGAGAAGGCCCTCGCCGGACGCAGCGCCGCCAAACCGGAGACCCCGTTGACGGCCGAGGACGAGGCCGGGCTGGCGGGCACCTCCCAGGAGCGCCGCGCGACCCTCAACCGGCTGCTTTTCCCGGGCCCCACCGCCGAATTCCTCGCGCACCGTGAGAAATACGGCGATACGACCGGGCTGTCGGCGAATCAGTTCTTCTACGGCCTGCGCCACGGCGAGGAGCACCGGGTCCAGCTGGAGAAGGGCGTCATCCTGCTCATCGGGCTGGAAGCCATCTCCGAACCCGACGAACGCGGTATGCGAACGGTGATGTGCATTCTCAACGGGCAGTTGCGCCCGGTTTCGGTCCGGGACCGGTCCATCGCCAGCGAGATCCCGGCCGCGGAGAAGGCCGACAAGAACAATCCGCACCATATCGCCGCGCCCTTCGCAGGCGTCGTCACCCTGACCGTCGCCGAGGGGGATCGGGTCGCCGCCGGCGATACGATCGCCACCATCGAGGCCATGAAGATGGAGGCCGCCATCACCGCGCCGCGCGGCGGAGTGGTGGGCCGGGTCGCCATCACCCAGGTGCAGCAGGTCGAGGGTGGTGATCTGCTGATCGAACTGGGCGGGCGCGAATCCGAATGACCCGGATCGTCGCCGGCACGGCCGGCGGGGGGCGCCCGGGGGTTACCCCCCCCCGGGCCCCGCCCCCCACGGGGCGGGGGGGGGGGGGGGGGGTGGGGGGGGGAGGGGGCCCGGGGGGGGTGGGGCGGGTCCGGGGG
>NZ_JARWOV010000193.1 GCF_029868855.1 Nocardia carnea
CGGCGAATCCGGCTACGCCGACAAGACGCTCTCGGCGATGCGCGAGGCTTTCGGCGGGCATCACGAGTTGCCGGGCGAATAGGCGGCAGTCTTCAGGTCCACTACGTATTCGACCGGGCCGGTATTTGGCCCGGGCCCCGCCCCCCGGGGGGGGCCGGGCCCCCCCGGGGGTGGGCGGGGCCGGGGGATAAGGAGTGGGGGGGGACCCCCCGCGCCCCCCCCCCGCCCCCCCCCCCCCCGGCCGCGCGCGCGGTGGGGGGCCGGGGGGGGTCCCTACCAACACCTATCCCCCCCGGCCCCCCCACCCCGGGGGGGGGCCGGCCCCCGGCCGGGGGGGGCGGCCCGGCCCAAATACCGGCCCGGTCGAATACGTAGTGGACCTGAAGACTGCCGCCTATTCGCCCGGCAACTCGTGATGCCCGCCGAAAGCCTCGCGCATCGCCGAGAGCGTCTTGTCGGCGTAGCCGGATTCGCCGCGGGAGGCGAAGCGCTGGAACAGGGCCGCGGAGAGAACGGGGGCGGGTACGCCGATATCGACCGCGGCGTCCAGGGTCCAGCGGCCTTCGCCGGAATCCGAGACGCGGCCGCCGAAGGAGTCCAGGTTCGGGTCGGCATGCAGCTGTGCCGCGGTCAGATCGAGCAACCACGACGCCACCACCGAACCGCGCCGCCACACCTCGGTGACCTGCGCGATATCGATGTCGTAGCGGTAGTACTCGGGGTTTTCCAGCGGCGTCTCCTCGGCGGAGAACTCGCTCGCCGCGCGATTGCCGTAGTCGGCCTTGTGTAAAATGTTGAGGCCTTCGGCGTACGCGGCCATCACGCCGTACTCGATCCCGTTGTGCACCATCTTCACGAAATGCCCGGCCCCCGCCGGACCGCAGTGCAGATACCCCTGCTCGGCCGGGCTCGGTTCCCCTTCGCGGCCGGGTGTGCGGGGCGCGGCCGCCACACCGGGCGCGATTGCCTGCAGTAGCGGCTCCACCTTCCGGAACGGTTCCGGTTCGCCGCCGATCATCAGGCAGAAACCGCGCTCGCGGCCGACGACCCCGCCGGAGGTACCGATATCGAGGTAGTGGATGCCGAGTGGGTTCAGCTGCGCGGCGCGGGCGATATCGTCGTGGTAACGGCTGTTGCCGCCGTCGATCACGATATCGCCGGGTTCGAGCAGTTCGGCCAGTTGATCGATCACCGCGCCGGTCGCCCCGGCCGGGATCATCACCCAGACCACGCGCGGGGTGTCCAGCATCGCGAGGAATTCCCGCAGATCGGTACTGCCGCGGAAGCTGTCGCCGAGTTCGGCGGTGAGGTCGGTTATCACCTCCGGATGGCGTTCGCAGCCCACCGCGGTATGACCGGCCGCGACGGTCCGCCGCACGATATTTGCGCCCATCCGGCCGAGCCCGATCATGCCCAACTGCATCTCACGTCCCCTTTTCCCTGGGTTGGCGGTCCGGCTCGCATGTCGTAGTCGATTGTGCCCGCCGCCGCCGCGAACTTCTGTGCGCTCGGGTGTAACAACCTGTCGGCGGCACCGATATACGGGTTGGCTCCGTGTATTCGCCTGACCCCCGACCCGGCGACTGCACGGGGCCACTTCGCTGTCCGGACCAGAACCGCGCGGTGGCGTGCGGGCTGGTGCGCGGGTGTGGCCCGGCTACGGTGCGGTGTCTCAATTGAGTCACTGACCTGACCGCCAGATGGCGCAGCTGTGATCGATCAGGCACTGAAGATTACAGTTCGGACAACTATCGTTGGCGAAGGCTCGCACCCGCGAGTCCCCGGACATATCGATTGGGGAGGACGGTTCGTGAGCGGCGAATCGAACACCGACCGCGGCGACAGACACGACCCCGGCCGACCACAGCCGACCGACGGCGCCCTGTCCCAGCCGTCGCGTACCGGTCGTGACCAGCAGGCACAGCCGCCCCTACAACCGAATCCGGCGGAAGCCGTCGCGCCCGGCTGGCGTGGCGGCAGTTCGTGGTTGAACCCGGCGACGAATACGTCCGGCGAGGATCGCCCCGGTGCCTCCCCAGATTCTGTATCCGCGGGCTCGCCCACCCAAACCTCCGGCCCCACCCCCACTGTCTCCCGTCCGGCTGCCGCGCCGCTCGCGGCGGGCCATACCGGACCGGCCGCCGGTCCGGGGCAGACCGGGAACAGTGCCGACCCGGCCGGCCCGGATTTCGCCACTCGGCAGCTGCCGCGCAGCGGTCCCAATCCACCGCCCGGCGCCTACGCTGCCGCCGGCCCCGATTCCGACGCTCCCACCGAAGTCTTCGATTCCGCGGCACTCACGCAGCGCCTGGCCGGTGAGGAGGCCGCCTGGTCGGCCTACCCCGATGACACCGCCGCCACCGATGCCCTCGCAAAGAGTGGCTCGGTCCCCCCGCCGCCACCCCGGCCACCGCGCGGCCGCCCCGGTGGCTC
Source organism: Nocardia carnea (assembly GCF_029868855.1). Lineage (GTDB taxonomy): Bacteria > Actinomycetota > Actinomycetes > Mycobacteriales > Mycobacteriaceae > Nocardia > Nocardia carnea_A. The sequence goes on from NZ_JARWOV010000193.1 coordinate 2,434, forward strand.
GGGAGGCTCCGGTGACGACAGTGGAAACGGCGGAGACAAACGCCCGCTGTCCGGGGTCCGCGGCCGGTTACGCGATTCCGCCACCGCGCGCCGCGTGCTGGTGGCGGCCGCCGTCGTATTCGGCATAGCTATGGTGGGGTATATCGCCGACCTGGTGATGACCTCCGGCAACATCCCGCGCGGCGTGGAGGTCGCGGGAGTCGCGATCGGCGGGATGGACAAGGACCAGGCCCGCGCGAAGCTGCAGACCACCCTCGACGCCCGCTCCGGCGAAGAGGTCCCGGTGAAGATCGCCGATGTGCAGACCCAGCTGGTTCCCGGCGCCGCCGGCCTCGGCGTGGACTGGGACGCCACCTGGGAGCGGGTGGGTGGCCAGCCGCTCAATCCCGCGGCCCGGTTGCTGTCCTTCGTCGCCACCCGCGAGGTCACGGTGGCCAGCACGGTCGACGAGGCCGCGTTCGGGCGCACGCTCGATGAACTGCGCGTACACGATCAACCACCGGTGGAGGGTGGTATCGCCTTCGAGGGCACGCGGCCGGTCGCGGTGGATCCGGTTCCCGGCCGGATCTTGGATACGGCCGCGGCGCGGACCGTGCTCACCGACCAGTGGACCACAGCGAGCACCCTTGACCTGCCCGTCATCCCCGCACCGCCCGCGGTCCGGCGCGACGCCATCGAAAAGGCGCTGCACGAGATCGCCGAACCCGCGGTGAGCGCTCCGGTGGTGTACTCGGGTAAGGGCAGCGGAACCGCGACTCTGCACCCCGAGCAGATCGCGGCCATCGTCAGTTTCGTCCCGGACGGACACGGCGGTCTGCGGGTCGAATTCGACCACAAGGTGGCGACCGATCTGCTCGCTCCGCAGCTCGCCTCGACCGAGGTCGAGCCGAAGGACGCCACCTTCACCTTCTCCGGTACGCCCACCGTGGTCCCCGCCGTCGTCGGCGACAAGATCAACTGGCCGAAATCGCTGGAGCAGTTGCCCGCGATGCTGGCCGCCGCCGGACCGCAGCGCACCACCGCGGCGATCTACGAACGGATCGAACCCAAGCTCACCACCCAGGCGGCGGAGTCGCTGGGAATCACCGAGGTGATGGGTGAGTTCACCACCAGCGGGTTCTCCGGTCCTTCGGGTGTGAACATCCGTACCGTCGCGCAAGAGGTGAACGGCGCGGTCGTGAAACCCGGCGATACGTTCTCGCTGAACGGGCATACCGGCCCCCGCGGCGCTGCCGAGGGTTATGTGGAATCCGGCATCATCGACCACGGCCGTCCCAGTACGGCGGTCGGCGGCGGGATCAGCCAGTTCGCCACCACCCTCTACAACGCGGCTTACTTCGCCGGGCTCGAGGACGCCGGCCACACCGAGCACAGCTACTACATCTCGCGTTATCCGGCGGCCCGGGAGGCCACCGTCTTCGACGGCGCGATCGACCTGCAATTCCGCAACAACAGTCCACACGGCGTGTACATCCAGGCTTTCGCGGACAGCTCCGAGGTGACGGTGCGGATCTGGGGCACCAAAACGGTGAACGTCGAATCCATCACCGGCGAGAAATCCAAGCCGACCGAACCGGAGACCGTCACCCTCCCCGAGGGCGACGACTGTATCGCCTCGACGGGCGCCCCTGGTTTCACGATCTCCGACACCAGGGTGATCTCCGATATCAATACCGGTCAGGAGATTTCCCGGCATACGCGGACGGTCAAATACGACCCGGTTCCCGAGGTGAAATGCGTTTCCCCGGACGACGAGAAATCCGACGAGGAACAGCCCGGGGGCACTCCGGAGCCGACGGCCGTGCCGAGCAGCGGCAACGAAGGCAGCCGGCCCACGAACAGGGCCGGAAACCGCTGACGCACCGCTGAAAGCCCGGGCCGGTCGGCAGTTCGTCGACTGCCGGCGCTCGGGGCAGCCGTCGCCGTCTTGTGCAGGTCACCGGTTCCCCTGGAGCGACGCTCGGGCCATGTCGAACGGTCCGAACCACCGCGATGCCGGCCCGGTACACCGCGAGCGGTCCGTGCAGATGGCGATCTCCACGCCCGCGGTATCGAGCGAGGCAGCCCAGGGCCGGATCGGTCGAGAGCCGGTGGGCGGTTGCGCTGCCGGTCTCTGCGGTGACCGGCCGTGGCAGGCAGCTCGCCGACGACTTTCGACGCCCGGGCCGCCTACAGCGGTGTGCGCATCAGCAGGACGTTGTACTGCCGGTGCACGGTGAGCAGGAAGTACAGGTCGCTGCCGGTCTGGTAGGGGAAGATCATGGGCGCGTAGGCGGTGGGCAGGGAAGCCGCCTCCAGCAGTACCCGCGGTGTACTCCAGGGACCTTCCGGGGTGTCCGCCGTGCGCAACACCACCGAGTTGTGCGGGTCGGTCGTCAGCATCACGTATTTGCGCAGATGATCGTTCCACTGAACCGACAGTTCGGCGACACCTTCGACGATCGGCGTCGACGCCACGGGGTCGTTCATCTTCCAGCCGCGGCCGTCCCAGTACTCGTAGGCATCGATATTCGCGATCTCGGCCTCACGCACCCGGGAGATGTAGCCGGCATTGCCGCGCCCGGCCGCGGTGCCGTACCGGTACACATACCCATCGGCCTTGACGAATGCGTTCTGCTGAAAACGTTCGTGGCCGCCGACATTGGCCCGGCGGGTGGTCGGCAGCTGCGCCCAGGTCCGGCCGCCGTCACCGGACGAGGCGAGGGTGGCGAAGTTGGTGGTCCACTTGCCGTGATCGCCCCATTCCTTCACCGACATCATGCTCATGTACTGCACACCGCCCACCGCGACCCCCGCGGTCGGGATCAGGCTGATCTCGATACCGGGAATCTTCGGGCTGGGCAGCGGGTTCGGGACCGCGCCGTCGAAGATTATGCCCTGTGACGGGTCCTTGGTGCGGCTGTGGAAGAGCGCGTTGCTGCTCCACGCCCAGGCGCTGCCCGCCAGCAGGTTGGGGATACCGAGGCCCGCGGAATCACCGAACGCGGTGATCATGGTCCCGGCGCCGTCGTCCCACATCACCCCGAGATCGGTGCCGAGCACGTTCACCCGCTCGGTTCTGTTGGGGCTGTCCATCCCGGTCACCTGGAAGACGGCCTGGGTTTCGCCCGGGAGCTGCGGTAGGCCGCGCGGCTCGCCGTTGATACCCGGAATGGGGTTCACATTGTTGGGGTCCGCTGCGGCCGGACCGGCCAGGACGAGTGCCGCGGCAGCACCCACTATCCCGGCGCGCACGAGTACGGACAGCGGGTGGCGAGTCATTCTCGATTGTCCTCCTGCGGAACTGCGCGGTTCTGCGGGCTATCTTGCCACGGCCGCGGTATCGGTGTGCCGGTCCTCGGCACCGAACCACCGCGTGATCCGGTCGAGTAGTTCCCCCTGGTCGTCTCCCACCCAGGCCACGTGTCCGTCGGGTCGCAGCAGGACGGCGGGTACATCCAGGTTCGCGCCGGGGTCGACGATATGGTCGATACGGTCCGCCCATCCGGCGATGGAGAGACGGCCGGTTCGGTCGAGCAGCAGGCCGCGGCCGCGATGCATCAGCTCGTACAGGCGTCCGCGTGTCAGTTCGATATCGCGCAGCCGCCGGCCGAGCAGCTCGTTCTCGTCGCCGAGATCGTAGCGGATATCGAGCGCGGTGATCTTGGCCAGCAGATACCGGCTCACCTCCGGGAAGTCCATCAGCTCCGAAAGCAGCCCGCGTACCGCCCGCGGCCCTGGACCATTGGTCAGTAGTTCCGATTGTGCCCGGGTATTCGCCAGCACGCCGGCGGCCACCGGGCGCCGTTCGGCCTGATAGCTGTCGAGCAGGGCGTCCGGCGCCCGGCCCGCGAGCACGGCCGCGAGTTTCCAGCCGAGGTTGAACGCGTCCTGGACTCCGAGGTTGAGACCCTGCCCGCCCAGCGGCGGATGGATATGCGCCGCGTCCCCGGCCAGCAGTACCCGTCCGACCCGATAGCGTTCGGCCAAACGGGTCGCGTCACCGAATCGGGACAGCCGGCGCGGAGAATGCACACCGAAATCGGTACCGGCGAAGACGCGCAACTGCCGGGCGAAATCCGCGAGGGCCGGCGGAACCGACCGATCGTCGGCGACCTCCGCCGCGGGGACCAGCACACGGTAGATCCCGTCGCCGAGCGGCATGAGACCGAATCGGTGTTCTGTTTTCCGCACCTCGGCCGTCACGGCGGTGATCGTGTCCGGGGCGGCGGTCACCGCCATTTCGCCCAGCAGGGTATCCGTCGTGGACGGTTCCCCGGTAAACTCCACCCCGATCAGTTCGCGCACCGTGCTCCGGCCCCCGTCGCAGCCAATGAGGTAGCGGCCCCGCAATCGGGTGCCGTCGGCGAGTTCGGCGCTGACCCCTCGATCGTCCTGATCCAGCCCCGTCAGCTCGCAGCCGCGCCGGATCTCGGCGCCCAGTTCCTGTGCGCGTTCGGTCAGCAGCCGGTCGGTGGTCGGCTGCGGGATTCCGAGAATGTAGGTGTGGGCGGTATCGAGCCCGGCGGGTACGGACTTGTCGATACCGGCGAAGTGGCTGCGGAGCGGATATTTCTGCCCGTGGGCGAGGAACCTGTCCAGGATGCCGCGCTGGTCCAATATCTCGATACTGCGCACGTGCAGGCCGGTTCCGCGGAGGAACTCGGACGGCTCGGCGTCTTTTTCCAGCACGACCACGGGCACACCGTGCAATCGCAGTTCGCAGGCCAGCATCATGCCCGTGGGCCCACCGCCGGTAATGATCACATCGAACACGTATCGCCCATCCCTTGAGGTCGGTGGTTCCCGCCGCACCGCGCGGACCTGTTTCCGCAGATAGCGGCCGCGGCCGGGTCATTCTGCGGTACCACCGGGGCCTTGCCGCAAGACCCCCTGTGCGATATATGTTGAAGTGGGGAGGGATTCGAAGAGCTCTTATCGAACGGCTGTGTGCCCGCACCGGCTCGTGGGATTCGTTCGGCTGTGAGACGTTCAGCCCACCGCGGACGCCGGGCAGTTCACAAAAAACCGGCGGCCCGGATATACGGGCCGCCGGCGGAGAGCGTTTCTCAGCGGATCAGAACGCCGCCTCGTCCAGCTCCATGATGTCGTTGTCCAGGTTCGACAGGATGGTGCGGGTGGCGGTCAGTTCCGGCAGGACATTGCGGGCGAAGAACTGCGCCACACCGACCTTGCCCTGATAGAAGGCCTTGTCCGCGCCTTCCGCGCCGGCGTCCAGCGCGGCACCGGCGACCTCGGCCTGCCGCAGCAGCTGCCAGCCGATCAGCAGATCGCCGACCGAGAGCAGGAAGCGCACCGAACCCAGACCCACCTTGTACAGCTCATCGGTCTGCTCCTGGGCACCCATCAGGTGGCCGGTGAGGGTGGCGGCCATGGCCTGCACATCCTCGAGCGCGGTCGCGAGCAGCTTGCGCTCGGCCTTGAGCCGGCCGTTGCCCGCCTCGGAGTCGATGAACTTCTGGATCTGTCCGGCCACATGACCGAGTGCGACACCGCGGTCGCGAGCGATCTTGCGGAAGAAGAAGTCCTGCGCCTGGATGGCGGTGGTGCCCTCGTACAGCGAGTCGATCTTGGCGTCCCGGATGTACTGCTCGATCGGGTAATCCTGCAGGAAGCCGGAACCGCCCAGGGTCTGCAGCGATTCGGTGAGGTACTGGTAGGCCCGTTCGGAACCCACACCCTTCACGATCGGCAGCAGCAGATCGTTGACCCGCGCCGCGAGATCGGCATCGGCACCGGAAACGGCCGCGGCGACATCGGCGTCCTGGTGGGCCGCGGTGTACAGATACACCGCGCGCAGGCCCTCGGCGTACGCCTTCTGGGTGGCCAGGCTGCGCCGCACATCCGGGTGGTGGGTGATGGTGACGCGCGGCGCGGTCTTGTCCGACATCTGGGTCAGGTCGGCGCCCTGCACACGCTGCTTGGCGTAGTCGAGCGCGTTCAGGTAGCCGGTGGACAGGGTCGCGATGGCCTTGGTGCCCACCATCATCCGCGCGTGCTCGATGACCTCGAACATCTGCGCGATACCCTTGTGGACCTCGCCCACGAGCCAGCCCTTGGCGGGGATGCCGTGGCCGCCGAAGGTGACCTCACAGGTGGCCGAAACCTTCAGGCCCATCTTGTGTTCGACATTGGTGACGAACACACCGTTGCGCTCGCCCAGTTCGCCGGTTTCGTGGTCGAAGTGGAATTTCGGTACGAAGAACAGCGACAGGCCCTTGGTGCCAGGGCCGGCGCCCTCGGGGCGGGCGAGCACCAGATGCATGATGTTCGGGAAGAGGTCGTCGGAGTCGGCCGAGGTGATGAAGCGTTTCACGCCCTCGATATGCCAGGAGCCGTCCTCCTGCTGGACCGCCTTGGTACGGCCCGCGCCCACATCGGAGCCGGCATCGGGCTCGGTGAGCACCATGGTGGCGCCCCAGCCCTGCTCGACGGCGATCTTGGCCCACTTCTTCTGCTCTTCGGTGGCGTTGTTGTAGAAGATATTCGCGAAACCGGGGCCGGCGGCGTACATGAAGGCCGCGGGCTGCGCGCCGAGGATCAGTTCGGCGATGGCCCAGTAGGCGGTACGCGGGATGTCGATACCACCCAGTTCAGGGTCGACGGAGAAGGTGTCCCAGCCGCCTTCCTGCAGCGTCCGGTAGCTCTTCTTGAACGACTCGGGAAGGGTGACCGTATGGGTTGCCGGGTCGAAGACCGGCGGATTGCGGTCGGCGTCGGCGAAGGATTCACCCAGCGGGCCTTCGGCCAGGCGACGCACCTCGTTGAGCATCTCCTTGACGGTGTCGGCGTCCAGGTCGCCGTAGGCGCCGGACTCCAGGATCTTGTCCAGACCGAGGACCTCGAAGAGGTTGAACTCCAGGTCGCGGACGTTGCTCTTGTAATGACCCATTGTGATACTCACTCTCCGTTGAGTCGGGTGCGGTCGGTGTGGTTAGCCGTTCCCGCCCGTTGTTGCCACCGGGTAGCTACCGGAACACGGCAGGCTACTCGCGGGTAACTTACTACCTATATTACCGACGGGTAAGGCGGTCGGCAAAGCTTTCCGCGGCAATGTGACGCGCGGAACAAGCTACGGCCCCTTGACCTGCGCAAATAGCCGGTTGGAGACCGCCCCCGGCCGCATAGCGACGCGAAAAAGGCCCACCGGCACCGTTCCTGGGCTCGGGCCGGACCGACGCCACGACCTCCGCCGAAACTTGCCGTCATCAGGTAATTCCATTCCGTGCGGTACCTCGATCTACCGGCGCGTGGCAGTGGGCGCGGCCCCGGTGTACCCGGTACCGCAGTCGTTAGGGTGAGGGTGTGCGGATCGAGACGAGCGCGGGGCCCGCCGAAGCCGAGATCGACCACCCGGACGACCCCGCCTTCCTGCTGGTATTCACCCACGGAGCCGGTGGCGGCGTGGACAGCCGCGACATCATGACGGTGCGCGATACGGCGCTCGCCGCGGGCGGCGTGGTGGCCCGGGTGCTCCAGCCCTATCGGGTGGCCGGCCGCCGTGCGCCCGGTAAGCCGGAACCGCAGGACAGATCCTGGATCGAGCTGGTCGCCGCCCTGCGCTCGGACCTCGGGCCCGATCTACCGCTGGTGCAGGGCGGCCGCAGCAACGGGGCGCGGGTCGCCTGCCGGACCGCCGGCGCACTCGGCGCCCACGGCATCGTGGCGGTGTCCTTCCCGCTGCATCCGCCCGGGAAACCGGAGAAATCCCGGCGCGAGGAATTACTGGCCGCCGCACCGGCCGAGGTGGTGGTGATCAACGGCGGCAGCGACCCGTTCGGAATTCCGGACCCGGCGGACGCCACGGAGGTGCGTGTCATCACCGGGCAACCGCATTCGTTCACCAAGGGATTCGACACGATCGCCGAAACCCTCGCGCCGTGGTTCCGGCGCTGGAGCCGGTGAGACCACCGCCTGATCCGAGCAGACCGCGCCGGTGCACGGGCGTGGGTACGACCGTGCCGGGCGGCATCCGCGGGGCGCCGGTGTGGGTGGTCGGAGGTTCGCCGCGGCCGGGGCGCGCCAGTCGGCCTCGGCCGTGACAGCGGCCCGTGAAGGCGTCGACGCCTGGCGTGGGCACACCTGCTGCGCCAACCCTCTGGTCGGCGTCGAGAGCTTGCGGAGGGTGCCGCCTGCGTGCTCCGGGCTACTGGACCGGTTTGGTGGCGACCACGAGGGCGTCGATCGCGTCGCCCGCTTCGGTCGGCCGCATGATCTGCTGAGCGGTATCGATCTGCAGACCGGCGTCGTCGCCCAGGTCGGCGACCACATCCTCCGGCGTGAAAAGGATGGCCGGATCCTGCGGACCGCCGTGTCCCCGTTCGGGATTCGTGCTGTCGTGCCCGAGTACCAGCAGCATCCCGCCGGGCGTGAGCAGATCCGCCGCCCGGCGGAGCATCTCCTGCCGCTGGGCGGCAGGTAGGTGCAGGAACACCATCAGGACCAGTTCGTACGGCCCGCCGATATCCACATCCGGTTCGGTGAGATCGGCGCACTGCCAGGTGATCCGCTCCCGGATCGATCGGGCCAGCCGCGTTGCCACCGTGCGTCCCTTGTCGATCCCGACCTGGGAGAAATCCACCGCGTGCACCTGCCAGCCGTGGGTGGCCAGCCACAGTGCGTTGCGGCCCTCGCCGCAGGCCAGATCCAATGCGCGCGGGAATTCGGGCACCGTGCCGTCCGGGCCCGGCAGGCGCGGTATCCGCCGGTCGAGTCCGTGCACGAACTCCACCACCGTGTTGTTCGGCGGTGCGCCCCACACCAGTTCGCTCTGCACATACCGCGCATCCCATTCGGCCGCGTCCATACCGGCAAGTGTATGGACGAGGTGTCCGGTTCGTGCCGCCTTCGGTGCCGGAGGTCACTCATCCGCGGGTTCGGGCAGCCAATGCACCGGCGTGGTCTGCCGGATGTGGACGAGGATGTCGAAGGCCGCCGCCGGTGAACTCACTTCCAACCGCGCCGCCTCGTCCGCGGCCGGGTCGTACACACCGCTGATCACCCGCAGCCGTCCCGGTGCCGTCCGCCACGCCCGGACCTCCGGCGGGGCGTCGGCGCGGAGGTCGACGAAATAGGCGGGCAGGTCGACGGTGGCCAGATCGGCGTCGATCAGGTCCGGGGCGGGGTCGGGCGCGATCGCCGTCCCCAGATCGCCGTGGTGGAAACCGATCGCGACCGAGAGGTAGGCGGTGCCGAAGTACGTGCGCAGCTCGCTGCCTTCGCCGTGGAACCGGGTATCGGCCGAGCCGAGGCCGGTATCCGTACCGGCGGTGTGAGCGATCCCGTCCCAGTACACGATTCGCGCGCCGGTGGTGCGATGGTGCTCGATGATCGTCCGGGCCGGGTGCGGCTCGTCGCCGCCGAAGCTGCCGCGACCGGCCACGCTGTTCTCGTGGAAGTCCACGATCAGCCGGGCGCGGTCGAGTGCGGTCGAATATGCCGCGGCGGCCTCGGGGCCGGCCGGCTGCGGCAGTGAGTGCAGGAGCTCGAGGGCAGCGCGGGCATCCTCGGCGAACGGGCGGCCGGGGTGGATGCCCTGATGGCGCTGGACGTGCTCGTCGATCCGGTGCGCACTGCGGATCGGGGTCAGATGCGTGGCGAGTTCGCCGGCGCGGTCCGGTGCCCAGCGATGGGCGTAGGCGAGCACCTCGTCGTAGTCGGCGGGTTCGGCAGCCGCCGGCCGGATACCGAATACACCGACCTGATCGCCGGGGTGCTCGGCGTTGTAGGCGCGCAACCATTCGAGCGTCGCGACGGTTTCGGCGGTGCGCAGGGGACGCCAGGCGCCGGCGAGTGCGGTGTGCGGATCACCGCTGCCGGTGCGTACGTAGGCGTCGAGCCGGGCACCGGACCGTGCGCTGTCCTGGATGGCGAGCGCGCGGAATCCGTGCTCGGTGACCAGGGTGCGCAGGATCCGGTCCCGGATCCCGTAGGTCTGCCGGGAGAAGCGGGTGGATTCGCCGAGACCGACCACGGTGGCCGCGGCCAGGTGGTCGGTCAGTGTCCGCAGGTCCGGACCGGTATCGGCGGCGTCGGTTCCGTGGACGGGCCGCGCGTTGTCGCGCAGCCATTGGTGCACCGCGTCGGCGGTATCGGTGGATGTCGAGGTAGTGGTCACGGCAGGCTCCCGGTGGCTCGTCGGAGTGTCGTGAACCAGCCTCATACCTGAACTATTGTTTAGGTCAAGTCGCGTCAGAGTTGAGTTCGCATCAGCACCACGTTGTACTGGTTGTGAACGGTGGTGAGGAAGTACAGATCGCTACCGGTCTGATACGGGAAGATCGACGGCGCGTAGGCGGTGGGCAGTTCCCGCGCGTCGATCAGTACCCGAGGCGGGCTCCACGGGCCCTGCGGGGCGGGCGCGGTGCGCATAACCACCGAATTGAACGGGTCCGTGGTGAGCGAAACATATTGACCCAGATACTCATTCCACATGACCGACAATTCGCCGACCCCGTGCATGATCGGTTGCGCGGCATTCACGTCACCGTGTTTCCAGTGCCCGCCGTCCCAGTATTCGTAGGCACCCAGATTCTGGATCTCCGCCTCGCGGACCCGGGATATGTATGCGGCATTGTCGCGACCCGAGGCGGTGCCGTAAACATAAACGTAGCCACCGTCTTTCGCGAACGCATTCATCTGGAAATTCCGGTTGGCGCCTTCGTTCGGCCGGCGGGTGAATGTCAGGTCGGCCCAGGTTTCGCCGTTGTCGGCGGATGCGGCCAGTCCGGAGTAATTGGTCGTCCATTCTCCGGGGGTGTCCCACGTCTTCACCGACATCAGGCTCATGTACTGAACGCCGTTGACCGAGATACCGGCGGTCGGAATCCGGCTGATCTCCAGGAACGGAATCTTCGGGCTGGGGATCAGATCGCGTGCCTGACCGAAGACATCGCGGACCACACTGTCGAAGTAGATACCGTGACGGGGGTCGCGGGTATGGCTGCGGACCAGCACATTGCTGCGCCACGCCCACATGCTGCCGGACAGCAGATTGGGGAATCCGACTCCGGCGGTATCGCCGAACGCGGTGAGCATTTCACCGTGCCCGTTGTCCCACATGATGCCCAGATCCGTGCCGAGCATGTTGTAGTTGTGGGTGCCGTTCGGGCTGGCCATGCCGGTGACCTGGAAAACGGCCCGGGTGGCCCCGTGTAATTGGGGAAGCCCATTGGTGCCGTTCAGCACCGGAATGGGATTGATGGCGTTGGGATTCGCCGTGGCCGGTGCGGTGGCCGCGAGCATTGCGGCCGATGCGCCCGCCAGCAGAGACATAAGTATGGATCCGGTTCTTTTCAAGTCCGTCGGACCTCCGGGTTGCGTCGAGAATCGCCGCGAATAAACGTGGGCACCTCGGGATCTGTTACACGGCTCATTTCGACTGGCTGGCAGATCGCGGTCATGTTAGCAGTGGATATGGGCTGATCAGACGCATTGCGCGGCGGTTCTGTGCCGGTGTCACACGGCACGGCGGCGTTGTTGCCGAATTGTCACCAGCGGCGACTCCGCAGGACGGTTGCCGAAGAGCGCCGTAGATCACTCCATGGTGTAATCGAGAAGTTAACCGTGCATTTCAGCGGTTTTCTCGAGTGAGGAAGCGGAGGACGTATGCTGCCAGCCGGAATGGACCCGCGCACACCGGTGCTCGTCGGAGCCGGACAGATCGTGCATCGGTCCGGTGAACCAGGTCTGCCCGGGGCGGTCGAACTGGCGGCGGAATCGCTGCGCCGCGCCGGTGCGGACAGCGGAACCGGCGATGCGCTGTTGCGTTCGGCCGATGTGGTGGCCGCGGTCGCCACCGTCAGCGGCTCCTACCCCAATCTGGCCGCAACGGTGGCCGCGCAGATCGGTGCCTCGCCGAAACGGACCCTGCAATCCGCACCCGCCGGCGGCGACGCCCCCCAGCGGCTGCTCAACCTACTGGGCCGGCAGATCGCCGACGGCAAAACCGATATCGCGCTGATCTGCGGCGCCGAATCGGTGGCCTCGCTGAACAAAGCCAAGAAAACCGGTGCCGACCCCGGCTGGCCCGAACAGCACGAGAACGCCGTACCCGACGAAATCGTCGGGGCTACCGACGCCCCCAGCTCCGCAATGGAAACCGCGGCCGGACTGTGGGGGCCGATCTACATGTACGCGCTGATGGAATCGGCGATGCGCAACCGCCTCGGACTCGACCAGGAGTCGCACCTGGCGCGTATCGGCGGGCTGTGGTCGCGGTTCTCCGAGGTCGCGGCCCGGAACCCGTACGCCTGGATGCCGGCGCAACGGACCGTCGCCGAGCTCGTCACCACCGGACCCGACAACCGGATGGTGTCCAGCCCGTACCCGAAACTGCTCATGGCGAATCTGACGGTCGACCAAGGCGCGGGTCTCATCCTGTGCAGCGCCGCGGCGGCGGACGCGGCCGGGGTGCCCCGGGATCGGTGGGTCTTCCCGCACGGCGGCGCCACCGCCACCGATATCTGGTATGTCTCCGAACGCAGCGATATGGCTGCCTCCCCGGCGATCGCCGCGGCCGGCCGCACCGCGCTGGCGGGTGCGGGGATCGGTATCGACGATATCGCCCATATCGATCTGTACTCGTGCTTCCCGGTGGCCGTGCAGGTGGGTGCCGCGGCGCTGGGTCTGCCGATCGACGATCCGGCGCGACCGCTCACCGTCACCGGCGGCCTCACCTTCGGCGGCGGTCCGGGCAACAACTACAGCACCCACGGCATCGCCACCATGGCCCGGATCCTGCGCGACAATCCAGGCGACTACGGGCTCACCACCGCGCTCGGCTGGTACATCACCAAACACGGGGTGGGTGTGTACTCGGCGAAACCGCCGGCCGAACCGTTCCGTCCGGTGGAGGCCGAGGTTCCGGTGGCCCGCCGCGAGACCGCTCCGGGCTATACGGGTCCGGCGGTGATCGAGGCCTACACCGTCCCGCACCGAAAGGGCGGCGCCGGCGACGAAGCCGAAGCCGTGGTGGTCAGTGCGCTGAACCCGGCCGGGGCACGCATACTTGTCCGGGCGACGGACAGCGAGACCATTGCCGCCTGCACCACCGGCGACCGGTTGGGCGCTGCCATCGAGATCACCGCCGCCGACCGTTTCATTCTGCGCAGCGAGAGGACAGCCTGATGACCGAATCCGTGCTCCTGGACCGGTGTGACGCGATAACCGTGCTCACCGTCAACCGGCCCGCGGCTCGCAACGCCATCGATCTGGCGACCGCGAAGGCGATCGAGGCCGCGATCGACGAATTCGAGGCCGACGATACCGCGCGGGTGCTCGTGCTCACCGGGGCGGACGGAACCTTCAGCGCCGGAATGGATCTGATCGGGATGACCCGCGGTGAGTTCCCGGTGACCGAACGTCGCGGGCCGCTCGGTATCGCCGCGAAACCGCCGGCCAAACCGATGATCTCGGCGGTCGAGGGGTTCGCGCTGGCCGGCGGGTTCGAACTGGCTCTCTCCGGCGACCTCATCGTCGCGGCACGCGACGCGAAATTCGGTATCCCGGAGGTGAAACGCGGGCTCGTGGCGGCAGGCGGTGGTGTCATGCGCCTGACTCAGCGCCTGCCGCGCAGTATCGCGGCCGAACTGGCGTTGACCGGCGGCCGGATCGGGGCCGAACGGCTGCACCAGCTGGGGCTGGTCAACCGGGTGACCGAGCCCGGTGAAGCGCTGGAGGTCGCCTTGGAGCTGGCGGGCGAGATCGCGGCCGCCGCCCCGCTGGCGGTGGCGGCCAGTAAACGGATCATCGACGAGTCCCCGGATTGGAGCACGGCCGAGGGTTTCGCGAAGCAGGGGGAGATCGCGCTTCCCGCAATCGCTTCCAAGGACGCGGCCGAGGGCGCGCTCGCATTCGCGGAGAAGCGCGATCCGGTTTGGCGGGGTCGCTGAGGTTTCCCGCGTCGTACGGTGTGGCCGGCCGACCGCGGCGGTTCGGCCGATATTCCGGCATTCGGCGGCCTCGTCGACTGCCGATCGCGCTACGCCGTTCGGGCAGCAGGCAGGCCCAGCGCTTCGCAGAGGTCGACGACAGGGGCGGAGTTCGGAAGGCTGTACGGCGGCCGGTAACCGGCAGGCTCGGCAGCACTTTGTCCCAACCGGTCATCCGGGCGAGGTCGGCGGCGCCCTTCGTGGGCGGGCGAATCCCGGCGCATTCGGGCGGCGCCGGAGTCCGCCTGTCAGCTGGGCAATTGATCGAGGATCACGCGTGCGCAGGCGGCGGGATCGTCGTAGAACGGCGTATGCCCGCTGCCGTCCAGCGTGATGTGGCGGGCGTGCGGGAGTACCTCGCGGGCGCGCCGGCTCTGGGTCTTGTAGGTGAGCAGGATGTCGCGGTTACCCCAGGCGATGGTCACCGGAAGGTCCGCCAGGGCCGCGGGGTCGGCGAGTTTCGCCTCGGTGAACGAGTCCAGTGCCGGTGAGAAGCCGAGCGATTTCACCGCGCCCTCGGCGGTGGCCAGCGCGGTCTGCGCATCGACCGCCCAGGGCCTGCCGAAGACCAGGCTCAGGAACACGGTGCGGCCGATCGGTGTGGCGAGCACCTTCGGCATCGCCGGGCCGAGGAAGCGGCCGAGCTTCTTGGACCGGCCGAGCGATTGCTGACACCAGACCCGGCCCGGTTTGTCCCAGAAGAAGATCGGCGAGAAGGCTGTCACCGAACGGGCCAGGCCGCGGGCACCCAGGTTCAGGGAGATCCCGCCGCCCATCGAATTACCCGCGAGATGCGGCCGGTCGAGCCCCTGGGCGGTCAGAAAATCGGCGAGGGCGTCGGTCAACGTGTCCACGGTGGTGCGGGGCAGCGGTGCGGAGCCGCCGAAACCGGGCAGATCGACCGCGAGCACGTCGAAGTGTTCGGCGAGGGTGCCGATGACCGGTTCCCAGACCTGCCATCGGCTGCCCACCCCGTGCACCAGAACGAGGGGTTCGCCGCGGCCTTCGCGATGGTGCTCGAGATCAGTCATACCCAGCTCTCCGATCGGGACCCGAACTGCGGAATCAGACTAACAGCAGGCGGGGGACATCAGTTTGATTCGCGTCCTGTCGCTGGACGCCCGAGCGATAGGCAAGCGGGCCTGACACCCTGTGCTCAGGTGTCTGGCCGGCGCTCCGATATGAGACGCAAGCCTATCCATGTTGTATATAAGCGGTCGGCTGGGGTTTCGGGCTCCGGACACGATCCGCAACAGGACCGGAATATCCGGCCCGGCCTGCGCCGAGAACCGATGTGAGTCTTCTCGAATTATCGCCTGCCGAGTTGCGGCCCGAGTGTGACTGCGACTACACACATGCGTGGGCGTCACGCGGACGACCGTGGGACGATCCCCGATCACCGCGGCGTCCAGGTGATACATCTGAGAGAGGAACCCGGTGCGGAAGACCCTTTTTGCCGCGACCCTAGTCATTCTGCCGCTGTTGGCGGCCTGCGGTAGCGATACCGAATCCGCGCCCGCGCTCACCGAGGCGGACCTGTCGAAAGCCCTGCAGGAAAAGGGTCTCAAGGACCCGGCCTTCGCCGACTGCGCCGCCAAGATCTACCTGGCGGAGGGTATTTCCCAAGAGGGTCTGCAGACCATGATCAGCGACGAATTCGACACCCGGATGGCCGATCCGGCGACCCTCGGCCTGAGCCCCGAGGACAAAACCAAGGCCGAAGCGGCGACTACCAAGATCGTAGGCGAATGCCTCGGGACGTCGCAGTAGGCGTCTTGCTCGCGTCGTAGACCGGGCACCGGCCGGCGGATCCACGTCGACAGGCCGGAGGCGGGAGCGCGGTTTTCGACACCGCGGCCGGTCCTGTCGTGTGTGCCGCGTCTTCCTGCGGCGACCACGGTGGCTCGGGGTGGGACCAGCGGTCCTATGCCGGATCCGGCCCTGGTTACGGCGGCTACCCGGTGTAACGCTGGGGACGTGACATCATCGACGATCGCCTTGGTGACCGGGGCGAACAAAGGTTTGGGCCGCGAGACGGTACGACGCCTGACCGACCTGGGGTGGCAGGTATTCCTTGCGGCACGCGATGCCGGGCGCGGCACCGAGGCGGTCGCCGAGCTGGCCGCCGAGGGTCGGCGGGTGCGGTTCGTTCCGCTGGACGTGACCTCGGACGAGTCCGTTGCCGCGGCGTACGGCCTGGTCCGCGCCCAGGCGGGGCGTCTGGACGTACTGATCAACAACGCCGGCACAGCGGACCGGGGCTCCCATCCGGCCGACACCTCTGCAGACGAGCTGGCGGAAGTGTTCGACGCCAATGTTTTCGGCGCGGTTCGGGTAACCCGTGCCTTCTTGCCGCTGCTGCGGGCCGGCACACATCCGCGCATCGTCATGGTTTCCAGTGGTATGGGATCGATCGCCACCTTCACCGATCCCCGATGGAAGGATCTCGTACTCCCCACCCTGGGCTACCCCGCGAGCAAAGCCGCGCTCAACATGCTCACCGCCGTATACGCGAGCGCGCTGCCGGATATCCGGATCAACGCGGTGGATCCGGGTTTCACCGCGACAGACCTCAACGGACACACCGGCTTTCAAACCCTGGCCGAGGGCACCGAAGCGATAGTGCAGCTGGCCACCCTCGGCGCAGACGGGCCCACGGGCGGATTCTTCGACCGCAACGGGATGATCCCGTGGTGAGACCGGAGCAGTCGCGGCGGAGACGGGTCGAGTCGCGGGAACGGGCGCGGCGCCGGGCAGCTCGGTTCCGATCCTGCCGATCGCAACCCTGGCACCGGCAACCACGCAGATGCTGAACTGGGTACACAGCACCCGACGAGCCCGGCACCGGCCGGAGCAGGAGGCGCCGACGTGACCGTAACCGTGGTGGTAGGCAACCCGAAGCCGGCATCCCGCACCTTGACGGCGGGTGTCGCACTCGCCGCGGCGCTGCGCCCCGAGGTCGAGCCGACGATCATCGACCTGGTCGACCTGGGCCCCGGTCTGCTCGGCTGGGGGGACCCGGCGGTCGCCGACACTGTGCGGACCGTCGCCGGCTCGGACCTGGTGGTCTTCGCCAGCCCCACGTTCAAGGCCACTTACACCGGCTTGCTGAAACTGTTCCTGGAACAATTCGAGGGCGGCACCGGCCTCGCCGGGGTGCTCGCCGTCCCGCTGATGCTCGGCGCAGGCCCAGCGCATGCCCTGGCTCCCGATCTGCTGCTCAAACCGGTGCTGGTGGAGCTGGGCGCGACCACCGCCCTGCCCGGCCTCTACCTGTCCGACCGGACCTTCGGTGACGACGGCGTACTCACCGCGTACGCCGAACGCTGGCGCCCGGTGGCGCAGGCGTTGTCCACGGTGTCTCCCGCGAAACAAGAGGTCGAATCGTGAACGAGCTTTTCGAAACCCCCGCCGACGGCACGGGTCTGCGCCGGGCGTTCGCCAACTTCCCGAGCGGGGTGGTGGCGGTCTGCGCCCGGGTCGACGGGAAACCGCACGGTCTCGCCGTCAGTACCTTCGTCCCGGTCTCGCTCGACCCACCGCTGGTGTCGTTCTGCATCCAGAACACCTCCGCCACCTGGACCCGCCTGGTCCACGCGGGCCACCTCGGCCTCAGCCTGCTCGGCACCGACCAACAGGACGCCGCCCGTTCCCTCGCCTCCCACGACGGCGACCGCTTCCGCGGCCTGGATCTGCACGACGGTACGGGTGAGGCAGTGTTCATCGACGGCGCCTCGGTCTGGATCGAAGGCACCCCCGAAGCGCACGTCCCGGCGGGCGACCACACGGTGGTCATCCTGCGCATCCACCGCCTGGCAATCCACCCCGGCCGGGAACCGCTGGTGTTCCACGGTTCCCGATTCCGCCTCCTGCGCGCGGGTTGAGCGGTCTGTCCTCGATTCCGTCGGGCGGTGGCTGCCGATCACCTGGCCGCCCGCTCGGCGGATCAGCGCACCGCTGATGCCGCTGTGCCCCACCCGAGCGTGACCAGCACCGCTCCGGCGTCCACCCGAGTTCCTCACCGATCCGGCATATAAATGCCCTACAAGTGCGCACTTGCGCACGTATGGTGTATTTTCGGGATATGCGCTGTCGTTGACGGAGGTCGGGTCGCTGTGCTGGATATCTTGGGTGGCCGGGTGTTTCGGCGGCTGTTCACCGCCCAGGTGGTGGCGCTGGTGGGGACCGGACTGCTGACGGTCGCGCTGGGTCTGCTGGCCTACGACCTGGCCGGCGAAGACGCGGGCGCGGTGCTGGGTACGGCGCTGGCGATCAAGATGGTGGCCTATGTAGTGGTGGCGCCGGTGATCGCCGCGATGACCGATCGGCTCCCACGGCGTGCGGTGCTGATCACCGCAGATATCGTCCGTGCCGCCGTCGCCCTCGTCCTGCCGTTCGTGGATCAGGTCTGGCAGATCTATCTGTTGATCTTCGTATTGCAGGCGGCCTCGGCGACGTTCACCCCGGCGTTCCAATCGGTGATCCCCTCGGTGCTGCCCGACAGAGACGACTACACGCGCGGACTGTCCCTGTCGCGACTGGCCTACGACCTGGAGGCGGTGCTGTCACCACTGCTGGCGGCTGCTCTGCTCATCGTGCTCGAATACCACAGCTTGTTCCTGGGCACCGTCACCGGTTTCGCCGCTTCGGCGCTGCTCGTCGTTTGCACGACGTTACCGGCTGTTCCGGAGCCGGATCGTGCCCAGCCGCTGTCCGACCGGATCTTCGCCGGCGCCCGCGTAATGCTGTCCCGGCCGGAACTGCGTGGGCTCCTCGCCCTGAATCTGGTAGCTGCCTGCGGTACCGGGCTGGTTCTCGTCAACACGGTCGTCTATGTCCGCGACCTGCTGCACGGAACCGGCGCCGGAGTCGCGATCGCACTGGGCTGCTTCGGTGCCGGCTCGATGCTGGTGGCACTACTGCTGCCGCGTCTGCTCGCCCGGCTGCCGGACCGAACGGTGATGCTCACCGGCGCCGTCGTCGTCCTGGCGGGCCTCTCGGTATGCGCCCTATTGCTCGTGGCCGCACCCGGTCCGATCCTCGGCTGGGCGATCCTCGCGCCCACCTGGATCTCCTTGGGCGCCGGAACATCGTTGATCGCCACGCCCGCGTCTCGGTTGGTGCGCGACCATTCGGCCGAACAGGAACTCCCCGCCGTGTTCACCGCCCAGTTCTCCCTGTCCCATGCCTGCTTCCTGCTCACCTACCCGATCGCCGGATGGGTCGGCGCCCGCGCCGGGCATCCGATTGCCGCAGCGCTGCTGGCGGTACTGGTTACACTCGCAACCATCACAGCCGCACGCCTGTGGCCGGCGTTCCGTCCCGCCACACCGGTCGCGGCGGTCCGATGAAAGTGGTGACCACGATGGCCGAGCGCGCAGACGATCCCGCGGCCAGTCTCACCCACCCGGTCTCTCCGGACCCGGCCCGCCTGGAAGCCGCCACCGGCATATTCCAGATGCTGGCCGACCCGACCCGCCTGCACATCCTGTGGCTGCTCAGCCACGGAGAAGCCGATGTCACCGCCCTCGTCGATGCCTGCGGGCCTTCCCGCACCGCCGTCAGTCAGCACCTGGCCAAACTCCGCTTCTCGGGTCTGGTCGACACCCGCAAAGAAGGCCGCCGCGTCATCTACCGCCTCCGCGGCGGCCACCTCACCCGCCTGGTGCGGGAAGGAATCAATCACGCCGACCACATGATCACCGGCGAACCCCCACACGAGTAGCCATCGTGCAGGTCGGGCCATCGTTCGATCAGCTCACGGCGAAAGCACGTATCCGATCACTCGGCGGCAGATCCGGTGCCGTCACCCAGCATCACACCATCGGCGCCGATAAGGCCGACCATCTCGGCCGGCGCGTGCCATTCCCGGCGTTGCCAAACGTCGGTCGCGGTCAGGTGTGGCACGACGACGACTTCGGCGCGATTCTCGAGTGCGTGTCCGGCTGCGATCATCACGGCCGGCCGCGGCTCGTGCGCAGTGCACCAGAAGCGCGTGCGCTCGGTGCCGGCCGTGGTCGCTTGTCGACAGAGTGCAGTTTCAGCGGGGCGATGGAACGGTGCGAACGGGAACAGGCCCGTCGGTGAGGACGGGCCTGTCGTAGTTCGACCCGCAACAGCAGAGTTGGCGCTAACTGGGTCTCACCGTTCGGCCTTTCTCGCTACAGCGCGACCTTCACCCCGCCGGAGAACGCCGAGTCGTGGAACTCGATTGCCGCGGGCTGGGCGCCGGCCGGGACGTCGAACGCGATGATCACTTTCAGCGTGTTACCCGGGTTGATGTCTGCCCCGATAACGGAGGAGTCGTTGACGTTGACCTCCGCCATGGTGTCGTTGGTGAACTCTCGCCCCTGGGCATCGATCAACTGCTGGTTCCCGCCGAAGTAGGCGCGCGGGACATCGCCGATGTTGGTGACCGTGGTGTGCACCAAAACGTACTGGCCCTGGGCTTCCTTCTGCAGATACGGATTCGTCCCCACGGTCTGCAGTCCCTGTTCGACCTCGGTGACGACGAACTCGAACTTGCCGTCCCGGACCGGCGAGCCCGCCGGCGCCGTGTCGGATTCGGGTGCGGCGGCTGCTGCGGGCTCTCCCGCGGGGGCGGCGGCACGGGGCACCGGGGCCGAGGTGTCCGAGGCCTTGTCACTGCTGCTGATCATGGCGACGCAGCCGCCGAACCCGCAGAGTAGGACGATGGCAGGGATGATGAGCCACGGCCACGTCTTCTTTTTCGGCGGTGGGGGCGGCGGATAGGAGCCGTAGGGCTGTTGCGGCGGATAGGGCGGGTTGGTCAAGGTGTCCCCTCAGGGTGTTGGTGCGCAGTCGAACCCGGCGGACTGTTATCCACCGGAAAGTGTGGCGCGTTACATGGTTTGAACAGATAGCTATCGGGATATGGCTCAGCGAAGGCACGCATGTCCTGCCCAGTCACGTCGAAGGGGACGCCGTCGGCGAGTCCAGGAAGATGCCGTGGGCGAGAACTGTGGTGAGAGTGCTGTCCTGGCATCCGATTTCGTAGGCGACGTCGGCGGTGGAACCGGAGATGGACTCGGGGTCGGTGGGGTCGGCGCCGACGGGGCCGTAGGAGGCTGCAGGAGACGCGACGAGAGCAACGGTGGCCAGAGAGGTGCGGATGCGGATTACCCGTCGCTGGCGGGTGTCGCCGGAAAATGAAATCGGCACGTGTCAGTAGATCGACAGGGCGCCGAAGGCTCCGGGACTAGGCCGTACGCCCTGGAAGATCATCGGACCCAGCTATGGCTGTACGACAGGGGGTGTCCCGGTTCGCCGACGGGAATGATTGAGCGCAGTGGGTGCAGTACCCGGAGTCTGCGCGCTTTGCTGAATCGCACCTGCCTGGACAAGGCGCATCTTTTGGTGGAGCCGGTGACGGGAATCGAACCCGCGCCGTCTGCTTGGGAAGCAGAAGTTCTGCCATTGAACTACACCGGCGGTACGCCTGTCGGCGCGAAGGCGAGCTTAGCAGAGGGCCGAGCCGGGATCGAAATCATTCGTCGATTCCGCTCCCGGTCGACGTGCGTTTCGGGTCAGACTTCCGACCAGACGCCGAGCTGGTTGCCGCTGGGGTCGGTGAAGTGGAAGCGGCGGCCGCCGGGGAAGTCGAAGGGGCCTTCGGTGACCGTGCCGCCGGCTGCGCCGACGGAGCGGAGGCTGGTGTCGAGATCGTTCGAGTAGAGCAGGACCAGGGGGCCGCCGGTGCGGACCTCGGAACCGGCGGCCAGGCCGCCCGCCTCGCCTGCGCTGCCGTCGAAGCGGCGGATACCGGCGTAGGTGGGGCCGTAGTCGTTGAATTCCCAGCCGAACGCCGAGCGGTAGAAGGTTTTGGCGGCGTCCAGATCGGTGACGGTGAGTTCGATGTAGTCGATGCCGTGGTGGGTGTGCGCGGTTGCCTCGGACATGGGCATTCCTCCTCGTGGACCGGCGGGTATGTGCAGCGGCCGGGCTTCGGGCGGCCGCGTCCATCAGGTGCAGTGTGCCCGCGGGATGCGACAGAAAACGGTGCCTGCCGGACCGGGGCCGTCCTGCTCGAACGTGGTCGCTACGCTCGTGGCGTGCTGCTTTCCGATCGTGATATCCGGGCGGAGTTCGCCGCCGGGCGGCTCGGGCTCGAACCGTTCGAGGACAACCTGGTCCAGCCGTCCAGTATCGACGTGCGGCTGGACCGGATGTTCCGGGTGTTCAACAACACCCGGTACACCCATATCGACCCGGCGCAGCGCCAGGACGAGCTGACGACTCTGGTGGAGCCCGCCGCGGGTGAACCGTTCGTGTTGCATCCGGGTGAGTTCGTGCTCGGATCCACGCTGGAGGTATGCAGCCTGCCCGACGATCTGGCGGGCCGGTTGGAGGGTAAGTCGAGTCTGGGGCGGTTGGGGTTGCTCACCCATTCGACGGCCGGGTTCATCGACCCGGGGTTCAGTGGGCACATCACCCTGGAACTGTCGAACGTGGCGAATCTGCCGATCACGTTGTGGCCCGGGATGAAGATCGGGCAGCTGTGCTTGTTCCGGCTGACCAGTCCGGCGGAGAACCCGTACGGCAGCGCGGGCACCGGCTCGAAATACCAGGGGCAGCGTGGGCCTACGCCGTCCCGGGCGTACCTGAACTTCCCTCTGCCGAGCTGAGGCGGCCGGTGTTCGGCCGCTGAGCCGGGTGGCGACGGGCATGTAGCGGCGCCCCTGACGAGGCGTTCAATGGTCGTCCTTCTCGGGCGGACCGAGGACGATATCGGCGGTCCGTGCCATCACCTCGTCGCGCTGCACGCCCTCGGCCGGGTCGGCGACCAGGAAGTGCATACCGATCCGCGCACTGAATGCGAGCAGGCTACGGGCTTCGACCTCGACCGGGTCGCTGAAGTAGGTGCCGATCATCTCGCGCAGCAACTCCATGCGCTGGTTGTCCACCTGGCGCAGTCGGGTCGCGACCGACTCGTCGCGGCGGGCCCAGTCGCGGATCGCGAGGTCGATCGGCAGTAGTTCGGGGGAGAGGGTGAGCGCGCCGGCTCGCTGGATCTTGGTCCGTGCGTTGCCGCCCTCGCGGGCGACGCTGTCGAGTACCTCGTCGACGCTACGCCGCTCCCAGGTGTCCAGCATCGCCTCGAGCAGGGCGTTGCGATCGGCGAAGTAGCCGTAGAAGCCGCCCTTGGTGACGCCCAGCGCTTTTGCGAGCGCTTCGACACGGACTGCGTCGGGACCCCCGCGAGCCAGGGCGCGCAGGCCCTCGTCGATCCAGTCGGCGCTCGGCGTGCGTGCCGTTCCCATCGCTGTGTCTCCCTTCGTGACCGAGGTCTATACGCCACCGTATAAGTGCGGTAGCGTTGTTATACGCAACCGTATATCAGCCAGAGGGAGACGCGGCGATGTCAGACAGATTCCCGGATCGCGTGGCCGAAGACCGCTCCGACCCGATCGTGTTTCGGCAGCACGACATCGCCGACTCGACCCGAGCGCGCAGTGCGATAACCGAATACGACTACGTCGATCAGTTCACGCTGGTCACCGACGCGGCGGCGGCCGGGACTCCGGAAGCATGGGCGCGCGCGGCGCTCGACACCGTGGCCGGGATCAAGGGGCAACTGATCTGGCGAGGTCTGCTGGGATTACGACTCGGCCGCCGGTCTGCCCCGGGACGTGTGGCCGGATGGGCCGTCGTCGAACGCGGTGACACCTGGATCACGCTCGCGGCACGGTCGTGGCTGCTCACCGGCCGCCTCGTGGTCGAGATCGGGCCGGACAGTGTTTCGCTGGCCACCTTCGTTCGGTACGAACGGACGATCGGCGAGCGTATCTGGACCCTCGCCGCCCGCGGGCATCGCCGGTTCGCACCCGAATTGCTACCCGATGCGCAGCGAGTTCTGCGGCGACTTCCGTGATACCGAGCCGGCCGGGGCAGAGACCGGCCCGGTATCCCGGTGGCTGTCCTGGACAGCCTGTCCCGCGGTCACCCGTCGGCGCCGCGGGCGGGCTACGTCCGGCGTGCCTTGTGAGCTGCCGGACGTAGCCCCATCCCCGGTCATTCCCGGTTGCCGCCCGCCAGGAGTGCGGCGTTGATAACCGAGGACAAAGGCGGGAGCAGGCCGTCGCGTTCGGGCGGTACCACCCAGTTGCAGCCTTCCCGGTTCCAGCGGCCCATCCCGGTGGGCAGCATGACCGCGCTGCCCACGCCGGGAATGTCGATATCGATGCGGTGCAGCATTTCCACCACTTCGGGATCGGGCCGGCGATCCGGATAGGCCACGAAGCTCCAGCGAATCTGGCGGGCCAGCACGGGAACCCGGATATCCCGGGATTCCAGTAGTTCGCGAACGGCGCGGGCGCGTTCGGTGGGTAGGTGGATGACGCAGGCTCGGCTGGTGATCGGCAGCATTACGAAGCCGCCGCGTTCGGTGGCCGGTAGACCGAATTCGTGGCGGTAGTAGGTGGCCCAGTCGTCGACCGTTCTGAGCTTTTCCACATTCACGGTGAATCCCCTTGCCTCCCTGGGCGTGCCGGGCCTCCCTGGCGTGCCGAGCCACGGCCGGTGGCGTTTCGCTCCTGCCTTTCCAGGATCCCGCCCGGACCGGCGTGCCGGAACCGCCACCGCGCTCACGTTCCACTGCCCTTGCGCTGCCATTCGCCGCGGTAGCGAAATTCCTTGTGGTTGCAGTCACATTCGGCTCGTACTCTGGGGAGGAAATCGTTCGGAAAGGGTGACAACGTGGTCGGCCAATGGTCTGGAAAGGAGGCCCGGGCGCTTCGCGAGGCCAAACGGATGAGCATTCGGGAGTTCGCGGCACATCTGGGTGTGCACGAACGACTGGTGTCCAAATGGGAGGCCGGTGGCGACCGGGTGCATCCGCGTCCCGTCAACCAGGCTGCCCTCGATACCTGCCTGGCCAGGTCCGATGATGTCGAGCGGAACCGGTTCGCCGCATTGACCGCCGCCGACCCTGTGTCCGGCCCCGGCGCCGCCGGCGGGCATACCGCGGTGCGCGGAAGTTATTCCAATGACGCCGAACTCCTGGCCCTCATCGACAGCGGGGCGGTACGCGGGGACGGGTCGGCGGCGATTTCGGAGAGGGATCTGATCATGGCGGCAGCACACGAGGCGAGCGATCACGCCGGTCGCGCCGAGGCGACGAATATCGGCCCCAGCACCTTGGATCAGCTCGACGCAGATGTCACCCGGATCGCCAACGATTACGTGCACACGCCGCCGATGCCGATGATGGTGGAGATGCTGCGGGTGCGCCGCCGGGTGTACCGGCTGCTGGAGGGCCATCAGCGCCCGTCCGACACCAGCCATCTATATCTGCTGGCGGGGTCGCTGTCGGGTTTGCTCGCCAACGCGAGTACCGACCTGGGCTACCTCGATGCCGCCGGCGAGCAGATCCGGGCGGCCTGGGCCTACGGCGAGATCTGTGGTCACAACGGGCTGCGGGCGTGGGCGCGGGGGATGCACGCGCTGATCGAGTACTGGTCCGAGCGGCCGCATCGGGCGCTGGCCCTGGCGCAGAGCGGCCAGCAGTACGCGGATTCGGCCACCGCCGCGGTGCGGCTGCACAATATCGAGGCCCGGATCTGGTCGAAGATCGGCAGCGCCGCCGATACCGAACGCTGTATCCGGGCCGCAGCCGCGGCGAGTGAGGGGCCGGCCACCGACAGCCTGCACGACGAAATGGGCGGTGTGTTCGGCTTCTCGGAGGCCAAGGCCAGCTACTACGCGGGCGCCACCTATATCCATCTCGGACTCGCCGAACCGGCGCTGGCCGCCACGGAACGCACGATCGAGCTGTATCGCAGCGGTCCCGCGCGTCAGCGTTCCTATGGTGCCGAAGCGCTGGCCCGGGTCGATTCGGCAGCCGCGCACCTGATCAACGGCAGCATCGACGGCGCGGCGGAGGCGCTGTCCCCGGTGCTCGAACTGGCCGAGGACAAGCGCATCGCACAACTCGAGGAACGGCTCGCCGGGGTACGCCGGCGGATCTGTGCTCCCACCTACCGTGGCGTGGCTCAGGCCCGGTCCCTGGACGAGCAGATCGAGGAATTCTGCGGCTCGACACCCACCCGCAGCCTGCCCCCTGGCGCGGGGTGAGCGCGCCGTCGCGCCCACATCCTGCGGTAACCGAACGAGCACGTGCCGGGGCCGGGCCGGATATCCGCTTGCCCCTGGTGGCACCATGGATCGGGTGAGTACTGGCCATTCGCATCCCGCCCCCCGGATTCTGGAGCAGTCGAAGAAGCTGCAGAACGTCGTCTACGAGATCCGTGGACCGGTACACGCACACGCGGCACGGCTGGAGGCCGAGGGGCATCGGATCCTGAAGCTCAATATCGGCAATCCGGCGCCGTTCGGGTTCGAGGCGCCCGATGTGATCATGCGGGATATGATCGCCGCCCTGCCGAACGCGCAGGGGTACTCGGAGTCCAAAGGGATACTGTCCGCGCGACGGGCGATCGTCACCCGCTACGAGCTGGTCCCGGGCTTCCCGGAACTGGATGTCGACAGTGTGTACCTCGGCAACGGCGTCTCCGAGCTGATCACCATCACCATGCAGGCACTGCTGGACAACGGTGACGAGGTGCTGATCCCGGCTCCCGACTATCCGCTCTGGACGGCCATGACCAGCCTGGCCGGTGGTACGCCGGTGCACTATCTGTGCGATGAGAGCAACGGCTGGCAGCCCGATATCGCAGATATCGAAGCCAAGATCACCCACCGGACCAAGGCCCTGCTGGTGATCAACCCGAACAACCCGACCGGCGCGGTGTACTCGGCGGAAGTTTTGCAGCAACTGGTGGACCTGGCCCGTAAGCATCGGCTGCTGCTGCTCGCCGACGAGATCTACGACAAGATCCTCTATGACGACGCCAAACATATTTCGCTGGCGACGCTGGCTCCGGACCTGCTGTGCCTCACCTTCAACGGCCTGTCCAAGGCCTACCGGGTGGCGGGTTACCGGTCGGGCTGGCTGGCCATCACGGGTCCGAAGGACCATGCGGCGGGTTTTCTGGAGGGGATCGATCTGCTCGCGTCCTCGCGGCTGTGCCCGAATGTGCCGGCGCAGCATGCCATCCAGGTCGCGCTGGGCGGTTATCAGAGCATCGAGGATCTGATCCTGCCGGGCGGGCGCCTACTGGAGCAGCGGGATATCGCCTGGGAACGATTGAATGCGATTCCCGGCGTGTCGTGCGTCAAACCCAAAGGCGCGCTGTATGCATTCCCTAGGCTGGATCCCGAAGTCCACGAGATCCACGACGACGAGAAACTGGTTCAGGACCTGCTGCTCCAGGAGAAGATCCTGATGGTGCAGGGCACCGGTTTCAACTGGCCCGACCATGATCATCTGCGCATCGTGACCCTGCCCTGGGCTCGCGATCTGGCGGTTGCCATCGAGCGTTTCGGCAACTTCCTGGCGAGCTACCGCCAGTAGCGGGGCGGCCGAACATGGGTGAAAACCGACCTCTCGTCCGGATTATGGCCAATTTTCTGAACCCACTGGCAAAAAAGCGGATGCTGTGTGTACAGTGGGCTTCGGCACTTCGAGTGCCCGGCCAGGTTGTCTACCCCCCCTGGGCAACCTGGTCCTCGGGTTAGGCCGCCTACCCCCCTGGGCGCCTGCCCCCGGGCGGCGGAGACATCCCCCTGCTCTCCGCCGCCCCTTCCCGAGTTTCCCGGCAGCTTGCCGAATTCCCAGCGTAGGGCCCATCCTCGGGCCGTAGCGGCACTCGGTGGATCCTCTAGGCTGAGCCGCGTGAGCGACCATCACCATCACCATCACGATCACTCCCGGCCGATCGCAATCGGTGCCACCGCCGCCCGCGTGGTAGTCGGATTGCTGATCGCGATCGGCGTCATCGTGGTCGTCGCCACCATCGCGCTGTGGCCCGACCGGCAACAGGTCGATATCCCGCTGCCCATGCAGAACGCCGACGGTTCGGCAGTGGTCACCGAGGCCGGAACCGTGATCCGCCAGGACCTCGGAGCCTGCGGTAGTCCGTCCATCGGCCGCGTTTTCGACGGTGAACCGGCACCGCCTCCCATGGAGGTGTACGACTGCCAGCGCAGCCTGATCGCCATCGAGTCGGGACCGCATGCCGGTAAGCACACGCTGCTGGAAATCGCGCCGGGACCCGGCCAGCCCGATCTGGCCGCCGGCGACGAACTGCGGATCGTGCGACAGGAGGCGCCGGACGGGACGCCGCTGTATTCGTTCGACGACTACGCCCGCGGGTTCCCGCTCAGCGTTATCTTCCTCGTATTCGTGGTGGTGATCGTCGCGATCGCCCGCTGGCGCGGTGTGCGGGCCATCCTCGGCCTGGGCTTCGCCTTCGCCGTTCTGGTGGTGTTCCTGCTACCGGCCCTGCTGGACGGCAAACCCGCGATACCGGTTGCGCTGGTGGCCGGTTCGCTGATCTTGTACGCGGTCTTGTATCTGGCCCACGGGGTGAATCTGCGTACCAGTTCGGCACTGCTGGGGACATTGACCTCGATGGTCATCGCCGCGGTGCTGTCCTGGTTGGTTATCGAAGCGACCACCCTGACCGGTCTGTCCGAGGAACAGAACACGAATGTCGCGACCTATATCGAGCACGTGAGCATCACCGGATTGCTGCTGGCCGGTTTCATCATCGGTTCGCTCGGTGTACTCAACGACGTCACCATCACCCAGGCATCGGCTGCCTTCGAACTCGCCGAACTGGACAAGGGTGCCACCCGGGGCGAGATCTTCGCGGCGGCGATGCGAGTCGGGCGCGACCATATCGCGAGCACCGTATACACCCTGGTACTCGCCTACGCGGGTGGCGCGCTACCGCTGCTGCTGTTGTTCAGCGTGGCCGGGCGGCCCATCCGGGATGTGCTGGTGGGCGACGCCGTCGCGATCGAGATCGCGCGATCGGCGGTCGGCGGGATCTGCCTGGCGCTCTCGGTACCGCTGACCACGGGGATCGCGGTACTGCTCGCCCGGCCGTTCGGTACGCCGAAACCGCCCGCACCCGCACGTAAGGCCAGGGCGGGCCGGCATGCCGACACCGGCAGCCACCGGGCGGTTCCGCGGCCGGAAGAAGGGCCCGAAACCGGTCCGCGGCGCCGGGCCGATCGCGACTATCAACCGTGGCCGACCACGGGGGACCAGCCCCGGATCCGGCGCCCTGGGTCCGGCGACCCGCGCTCGGGTCCACGCCCCGCCGCTGATTCACGGCAACCCGGTCCGCCGCGTCCCGGCCCGCAGAATCCGGGTCGGCAACAAGGTGTTCCGCAACCGGATCCGCAACAGCCGTGGAATCCGCAGCAGCGACTCGGTGGCGGGCCTCCACCTACGGGCCGGCGGCCGGATCCCGGCTACGGCCGGGCCTGACGGGTTCAGCGTTCCGTGGGGGTCGGCCGCGAAAAGGGAAGGGCCTCCGGCGGGATGGTCGGAACGACGATGGGCGGCAGACCCGGGACCTGGAAGGTATTCGGGCCCGCAGTGGTGGTGGCCGCAGCCTCGGGTTCCGGCAGGTAGACCGGCGGTGGTTCGGCCAGTGGCGCGTGTTCCGGCGGCGGCGTGGTCGCGCTCGACGGCGGCGTGGTCGCCGACGGAGTGCCCGCCGAGGTGGTCTGCGGTTGTGAAGTGCCTTGTACGGTCGCCGAATCCTGGCTGAACATATGCTGTCCGTAACCGAGGCCGATGCCGATCGAGGCCACCACCACCAGCGCACTCACCGCCACCATCGCGGCGCTGATCTCCCGGTTGGGCCGTTGCGGCGGCTCACCGAACGAACGGCGCGGCAACAGCTTCGCCGGGAGTCGCAACGCAACTGTCGGGGGATCCTCGTCCTCGGACAGCCGCGGTACCGGGGTACTGAGCGGTGCGGGCAGCGCGGCTGCCGGTGCGGGCCGGTCGCTGATCGGTTCCTGGCCCGGACGGGAACTGATGGCTCCCACGCTCAGAAGCGTGCTCGGGGCCTCGGTCGGTGGGCCGAAGATGCCCTCGTGCGGTATCGGCGGTTCAGGGCTGGGACGGTCCGAGCCGGGCGTGGGCAGCGGATCCGAAGGGTAAGGGTGGGTGCCGGAATGGGTCGTCGGGCCGGCGCTCGGGGTGAGGTGGGTGAGCCCGCCGGTCGGTGCGGCGACCGGGTCGGCATGCACGGCGGTACGGCCGGACTCCGCCGAAGTGCCGGAGTCGGGCGGGGGTGCGGTGGAGCCGGGTAGCGCGGTGCCGAAGTCGGTCGGGCCCGTATTGGTGCCACGCAATGCCGTGGCGGAGTTGGGCAGCCCGGTGGCGGAGTCGGGCGGTGCCGTGGTCGAGCCGGGTTGCGCCGTGGTCGGGCCGGACAGTGCTTCGGTGGAGGCGGGCAGCGCTGTGCCGGTGCCGGGCGGTGCGGTGTTGAGGTCCGGAGACCCGATGTTCGTACCGAAGGGCGTGGTGGGCCCGAGGGCGCCGGTGTTCGTGCCGAATGGTGCTGTGGCCGGACCGGGCTCCTTGCCGGTGGGCGTGGGGAGTGCCGGTCGGTCTCCAGGATGCGCTGTGGCTGTGGCCGGAGAAGCGGCGAAACCGCCCGCGTACATGGGTGATACGTCAGGTGCCGGGGCGGCGGGGTGCGCCGATGCCGCGTGGTCGTGGGGGACGGAGGCCGCGCCGTTACGTGTGTCGCCCGGGTGGCCGGCGCCCACTCCGGGAATCGGGGTGGTGGCACTGGGCAGTGCCCGGCCCGTATCGGCCTGCGGATATGTGTCGCTGCCATCCGGGTGCCCGGGAGTGGATCGTGCAGTGGCTTCGGCAGAGGATGCGCGATGTTCGGCATCTGGGGTGATTCCGCGCGCGGGCACTGGATCGGCCGGCCGCGGGTTGCGTGCTCTGCCTGCCAGCAGCGCCGCGCCACGGGCGGTCGCCGTCTCCGGCTCCGGCGGTACCAGTACCGGCATATCCACAGCGTCGCGTAGCGCCCGGCTCACCAGCGGAATGCGCATACCACCGCCGACTGCCAGCACTGCCTGCACCGGCCGGCCCGATCGTTCGATGACCTCGCGAGTGGCGCGGGCGGCGGTTTCCACGGCGCGGGCGATGAGCGCGGTGAAATTCTCCTGCGTGAGCAGCACCGGCCCGTACCCGCTGGGCAGGGCGACCGCGTTACCGGCCGAGAGCCGCTCCTTGGCCGACCGGCACAATGCGTCGAGTTCGGCGAGCCCGGCCGGGTCCGGGGGATGGGCGATCCGGCCGGAGTTGATCTGCTGTTCCCGGATCAGCGAATCGAAGTATTCGCCGCTGATATCGCCGGTGCGTTCGGTATGCCGGACCTGGCGGGTGGACACATCCACGACCGTCACCGAGAGGCCGGAGGCGCCGAGATCGAAGACGGCGAGCGAGGACACGTCCTTCAGGGCGCCGGCGGCCGTGGCGAATTCCACGACGGCCTCGATATCGGGGACGATCTCGTAATCGGTGAGGGCGTGGTCGTTCATCGCCGAATGCAATGCCCGGGCTTGCTGCTCGTCACGGCAGGCGAGCACGGTGGCGGTGATGGCGGGGTTCGAGTTCAGGGCCGCCGCGACCGAGAGCGCGGCGCGTTCGGCGCTCGGAGTTTCCGGCGGCACCACGAAGGTGCGCAGTTCGAAGGATTCGGGTACGACGGGGTCGGGTACTGTGCCGGGCTCTGCGCCCGCAGGTGGGCGCGCCAGGCGGATCGCGCCGGCCCCCACCGACACTCCCAGTACTGAACTCATCGGCAGCCCATCCGTACTTCCCGCTTCACGAAATGCGAGCGCCGACCGGTCGATGACGGCTCGTCCCCCGAACCGGGCGGCTCGTCCGACAGTACCGCCCGGTCCCGTTGGCACGGGAGGCCGGAACCGTACGTCCGGCTCGCTCACCAGACTCTACGGTGTGCCCAGCCCTGCGTACACCCATCCGGCCGACCGCCAAACGGCTCGATCGAGACAATTTCGACCGTCGATGACAGATTTGGCGCGCACGACCGAGTCCAGGTCCTGCGGTCGCAGTTCGACGAATTCCTGCCACTCGGTGAGGACGAGGACCACATCGGCGCGTTCACAGGCCTCCCGCACCGAGGTCGCGTAGCTCAGCGTGGGGAAGACGCGGCGGGAATTCTCCAGTGCTTTCGGGTCGTAGACGGTGACCACCGCGCCGTGTAGCTGGATCATTCCGGCCACGTTGAGCGCCGGGGAATCCCGCACGTCGTCGGATTCGGGTTTGAATGCCGCGCCGAGTACGGCGACATTGGCGCCCAGCAGGGAGCCGCCGCAGGCGCGGGCCGCCATATCCACGATTTTGGTGCGACGGCGCATATTGATGTTGTCGACTTCTCGGAGGAAGGCCAGCGCGTGGTCGGCGCCGAGCTCACCGGCGCGCGCCATGAACGCCCGGATGTCCTTGGGCAGACAGCCGCCGCCGAAACCGACCCCGGCATTGAGGAACCGGCGGCCGATCCGTTCGTCGTATCCGAGCGCGTCCGCCAGAACGGTGACATCCGCCCCGGTGGCCTCGCAGACCTCGGAGACCGCGTTGATGAACGAGATCTTCGTGGCCAGGAACGCGTTCGCCGATACCTTGACCAGTTCGGCGGTGGCGAGATCGGTGAGCAGGAACGGGACCTCGGCGACGAGCAGATCGGCGTAGAGCTCTTCGACCAGTTCGCGGACCCACGGCGCCCGCTCGCGGGACCCGTCGACACCGAGTACCAGCCGGTCCGGGCGCAGGGTGTCGCGGACCGCGTACCCCTCCCGCAGGAATTCGGGATTCCAGGCGACCTCGATATCCACCGCACTCAGCGCCCGGGCACGTTCGCCCAGCGCGGCGGCGGTCCCCACCGGCACGGTGGATTTGCCGACGATCACGCAGGGCCGGGTGACCAGCGGTGCCAGCGTATCCACCACCGCGTGCACATATTTGAGATCGGCGGCGTATTCACCCTTCTTCTGTGGTGTGCCCACGCCGAGGAAATGCACATCGGCGTGGTCGGCGGCCTCGGTGTAGGAGGTGGTGAATCGGAGCCGGCCGGCGTCCAGGTTGCGGCGCAGTACGGCTTCCAGACCCGGTTCGTAGAAGGGCGTGACACCGTCCGAGAGTTTCGCGACCTTGCCCGGGTCGATATCGACCCCGAGTACGTCGTGGCCGAGTTCGGCCATACACGCTGCGTGCGTGGCCCCCAGGTACCCGGTTCCGAAGACTGTGCATCGCATAATCGATTGGTAATCCGCGCTGGTGGCCCCACCGCAAAACCGAGGCGAGATGCCGGGCAACAGCAGATGTACACCGGACGACGAGACCGGCCGGCCTGCGGAAACCCGTCCCGGGCCGTCGTGCCGGCGCCTGCGCTTCACCCGGTGCGTACTTCGCCCCTGCCCACCGGTGGCCCGTAGGATCGCGGCGATGCGCCGCCGTACGACCCTCGCCGCCGGGATGGTCGCCGTCGTGGTGTTCGTGCTCGCGCTGTGGCCGGTCTACGTTCGCCCGCAACGCGAGGAACCCGCACCCGCCGATGCGATCCTCGTACTCAGCGGCGCGCACGACGGCCGGGAAGCGCTGGGGTTGCGGCTGGCGCGCGAGGGTCATGCGCCGCGGGTGCTGATTTCCAATCCTTACGAGGACAGCCCCCTGATCAACCGGATCTGTCACGGCGGTTACAGCTTCGAGGTGGTGTGTTTCGATCCGTCACCGCGGACCACCCGGGGTGAGGGCCGGTACCTGGCGGACCAGGCGCGCGCGCACGGCTGGGACCGGGTCATCGTGGTGACCTTCACCCCGCATATCTCGCGGGCCCGGTATGTGCTCGGTAAATGCTGGGACGGGCAGCTGCTGTTCGTCGACACCCGCCCGGATCTCTCGCTGCCGCGCTGGGCCTACGACTACCTGTACCAATCGGCGAGCTATGGGAAGGCGGTTTTCGAGGATTGCGGGCAGTGAGCCGGACCGATCCAGACCTGTGATGGCATGTGCCTTCAGTTTGACGCGATGAGAGAGAATTGGATAAATTCTCTCTAGCGCCGGTAGTCGCCGGACCTGCTGCGACGACGCATGAAGCCTTCGGGAGCGTGTATGGATTACGACTGGTCGGAGGCCGACAAGGCCTTCCGAGACGAGGTACGGGCGTTCCTGGCGGAAAAGCTCACGCCCGAGATCAGCACCGCGGGCCGGCTGATGACGAGTGTCTACTCCGACCACGAAGCCAGCCTGGAATGGCAGCGCATATTGCACGAACGGGGCTGGGCGGCGCCGCAGTGGCCGGTCGAATACGGCGGCTGCGACTGGTCGCTCACCCAGCACTACATCTTCAGCCGCGAACTCACTCTGGCCGGCGCACCCGCGCTCTCGCCGATGGGTATCCGGATGGTGGCCCCGGCGCTGATCGCGTTCGGTACCGAGGAGCAGAAGAACTACTTCCTGCCCCGAATCCTCACGGGAGAGGTCTTCTTCTGTCAGGGCTACTCCGAGCCCGAAGCCGGTTCCGACCTCGCCGCGCTCAGCATGGCCGCGGTCGGCGACGGCGACGATTTCCTCATCTCCGGTAGCAAGATCTGGACCACCCACGCCACCGAGGCGAACTGGATCTTCGCGTTGGTCCGCACCTGCCGCGAGGGCAGGAAACAGCAGGGCATCACCTTCATCCTCATGGATATGACCGCCCCCGGAATCGAGATCCGGCCGCTGGTCATGAGCTCCGGCGAGCAGGTGCAGAACCAGATCTTCTTCGACAATGTGCGGGTCCCCAAGAGCAATGTGCTCGGCCGGATCGACGACGGCTGGACCGTCGCCAAATATCTGCTGGTCCACGAACGCGGCGGCGGCGCGATGGCGCCCGCGCTACAGGCCATGGCCGAGAACATCGCCACCGCCGCGGCATCTCGACCCGGCCGCGACGGCAAACCGCTGAGCGCCGACCCGCATTTCGCCGCCCGGCTCGCCGACGCCCGCATCCGCACCGAGGTGCTCGAAGTACTGGAATTCCGGACGCTGGCGGCCATGTCCTCCGGTAAGGACCTCGGCAGCGCCTCCTCGATGCTGAAGATCCTGTCCACCGAACTCAGCCAGCAGCTCACCGAACTCGCGCTCACCGCGGCCGGACCGCACGGCCGGGTCTACCAGCCGCACGCCACCGCGCCCGGTGGCCCGATCGCCGAATACACCCCGCCCGCCGACGGCTACGTCAGCGGCGCGGACTGGCAGGCCGTCGCGCCACTGCGCTACTTCAACGACCGCGCGGGGTCGATCTACGCGGGCAGTAACGAAATTCAGCGAAATATCCTCGCCAAGGCAGCATTGGGGCTCTGATGGAATTCACCTTCACCGATGAACAGCAGATGCTGCGCGATGCGGTCGCGGGTTTTCTCGCTGCCCGCTACGACCTCGAGAAGAGCCGCAGCGCGGTCAAAACCGGGGCGGGCTGGCAACCCGAGATCTGGCGCGGCCTGGCCGAACTGGATGTACTCGGCCTGACCCTTCCCGAGGAAACCGGCGGCTCCGGCGGCGGCCCGATCGAATCCATGATCATCGCCGAGGAATTGGGTCGCGCGCTGGTGGTGGAACCCTATGTCGACACCGTGGTGGTCGGCGGCGGGCTGCTGCGCCGTTCCGGCGGTGAGCGCGCTCAGGACCTGCTGCGCAAGATTGCCCAGGGGAGCGCGCGCGTCGCCTTCGCCGCGCTCGAACCCGGATCCGGCGAAGTGCGTCACCATGTTTCGGTCACCGCCTGCCGCGACGGCGACAGCTGGGTACTCGACGGCACCAAGATCGTGGTCACCGGCGCACCCATCGCCACCCATCTGATCATCTCCGCCCGCACCGCCGGTGAACGCCGCGACCAGGACGGAATCTCGCTGTTCCTGGCGGAATTCGATGCCTCCGCGCCGCCGCCGGGTGTCGAGGTGCACCGCTACCGCACCATCGACGACCGGATCGCCGCCGACCTCACCTTCACCGGTTTCCGCCTCCCCGCCGACGCGCTCCTCGGCGCGGAAGGACAGGCGTGGCCGATCATCGACGCCACCGTCGACGCCGCCATCGCCGCGGTCGCCTCGGAGGCGGTCGGGCTGATGCGGAAGGTGCTCGACGACACCGTCGAATACACGAAACAGCGCCGGCAGTTCGGTGTTCCGATCAGTAGTTTCCAAGCACTGCAACACCGAATGGTCGATATGCTGATCGAACTCGAACAGAGTATCGCCGCCGCCTACCTGGCCGCCTACGCCCTCGAAGCCGAACCCGCCGAACGCGCCCGCGCCATTTCCGCGGCCAAGGTCACGATCGGCCGCGCGACCCGTTTCATCGGCCAGAATTCGGTGCAATTGCACGGCGCGATGGGTATGACCGAGGAATTGGCCATCGGCCACTATTTCAAACGGCTCACCGCCATCGAATACGAATTCGGAAACAGCTCCGATCATCTCGCCCGCTATATCGCGTTGACGAACTGATCGGCCCGTACCCCACTCACCGGTGCCCGAGTGGGGTACGGAGACCCGTGCCGGGCCGTGCGGTGGCTCGACAGAGGGGGATCACCGCGCGGTCCGGTACGTCAGTACTCGAGTTCGGTCCACGGAATGGTGATCGGGAACGGGAAATCGATGTATATCCCGTTCTCATCGGAGAGGTTCCATTCGCCGGCCAGAATATAATTTGCCGCCCGCAACGGACGAACGCCGGGTGGAAGCGCCCGGGTTCGGTTTCCAGTGCGTAGGCGTGGACAGCTTCGATTGCGCTTACTTCGCGCGCCAGAATCACTCCCCGATACCAGGGTATTCCGGCGCTCGCGTAGCGCCCCTTCTCGGCCGCCATCGCGGAGGATGCGTTCGATGGGGACAATACCTCCCCCACGAGGAGTGTGGAGGCCGCGCGGACATCCTCGAACGGTGTTTCGGGCAGCGACAGACAAGGAAGTCCGGGGTCAGGAAATCCGACTTACCGCTGGTGCCGAGAAACACAGGTAGATCGGACTATCGTCGGGTCGCGCGCCGGACAGCGCTCGCTATCGGAGAGGCGGAGCCCGGCTCGGCCGACCGCGGCGCATCGGCGGGGCTGAGGTTCGGCTGGGCGAGGAAGCGGGGTTCGGTACCGCGGTGCGGTTGGCCCGCATGGACGAGGAACGGGTGGCACAGATACACATCACCCGCCCGGCCGGTGGCGTAGGCGAGTGGGCGGTGCGCGGTGGCCGGTTCGGCGCGGTGGGCCAGTTCCCGGGCGTCGAGGCCGGCGTCGCCCTCCGGTTCGAGAATTCGGGCCACGTCCAGATGGGAGCCGGCCCGGATACGAGTCGGGGCATCGGATTCGCCGGTGTCGGAGAAAAGGAACAGCATGAGCAGTGCCCGGTTCTTCGAATGGATATTGACCCGCCAGCTGAGATAGTCGGTGGGGCTCGACTCGGGACCCGGAAAGCTCGCGTCCACATGCCAGCCGTCGAGCACGGCGGGTTCGTTACCGGGGAACCGGATCACGAATCCGCCCAGGCTGGTTCGTGGTGCCCACCGCTTCGGACCGACCAGCTCGTCGTAGGCCGCGTGCAGACGCGGGGTGTTGGCGGCCGCCACGAACGGCGCGGAGGCGTAGTCGGGGCGGGTGGCCACCGGGGCCGGCCAGGTACCGGGATCATCCGGTGAGGCGTTCAGATCGCGCCAGATGATCGCGCGGCACTCCTCGGCCAGCGAACGAGGAAACGCCTCCGGTAGGTGTACGAAACCGTTGTCGATGAACGAGGTCACCTGGTCGTCGTCGAGCATGGTCCCATTCGAACCATCACCCGGTCGCCTGCGCCAGTGATTTTCGGGGTGGACCCCGTGGTGGCGTAACCCGGCGGACGGAATCGCTTGTTGCTACAGAGCCTCTCCTGGAATAGCGGCCGCCGCCCGTGACTTGGACCCGGATATGACGAACCCACAGTTCGATCCGCGCACGCTGCTCGCCGAAAGCCGCCTGGGCGTGCTGGCCACGATCAAGTCGGACGGCCTGCCGCAACTCTCGCCCGTGACCCCTTACTACGACCGGGACGCTGATGTCGTCTACGTCTCGATGACCGAGGGCCGGGCCAAAACCGTGAACCTGCGCCGTGACCCGCGCGCCGCGCTGGAAGTGACCCGCGCCGACGGCTGGGCCTGGGCCACCGCCGAGGGCACGGTCACGCTCACCGGCCCGGGTACCGACCCGCACGGCCCCGAGGTAGAGGCACTCGTCGACTACTACCGCAAGGCTGCCGGTGAGCATCCGGACTGGGACGAATACCGGTCGGTGATGGTCTCCGATCGCCGAGTGCTCATGAAACTCTCGGTCGAGCACGTCTACGGTGCGGCCTTGCGCTGAATTCGTACGCGCCGAAGATTCGAGGTGCGGCGATTTTCGAGAGCCGTCTCGCGTCGATCGGCCGCTCCCCGGGAGTCGAGCCGGTGCGCAGTAACGTGAGCAGGCGGTGCGCATTGTCGGTGTCGGTGCCGGCAGCGAGGGCCACACCGGTGGCCGGCGTCAGTACGTCGGTCGTGACGGTGTGCGGAAGCAGCGTCGTCCGGGCGCATTCCACCAGGCCGCCGGCGGCGGCAACTGTCGAGGTGTGCCGTCCCTCGAAGAGCGGTGGCCGGCGGTTACCGGGTCGCTCGGTCGCGGCACCGCATCGTTCGACCGCGCCGGGTGCCGCTGCGTCCATGGCCATCGCAGCACGCCTACCTCACCGACGCGGGTCCGGCCGGACGAGCCGATTGCCGCGGTGGGCTCGATACGGCGTTGCCTCTTTGCCCCGGTACTGATTCGGCCCACCAGCGGATCCGGTCGATACTCCTCGGACGTGGAATGAGCGACGGGTCCGGCGCCGGCTGCGCAGGACCCGTCGAGGTGTTCAGTTGTGTTCTGCGTCAGCCTTTCCGGCCGGGTGCCTTGGCGCCGGATTTGAACCCGAGGGCGCCCGGTTTGGCCGGCGGTGGGGTCGCACCGGACCCGTTACCCGCCGTCCCGTTGCCGGACGATCCCGACGTCTCGCCGGCGGATTCGGCCGATGCCGGATCCTCGGTTGCCGGTGCCGGTGCCGGTGCCGGTTCGGTGGCAGGGGCCTTGGTACCAGGCGCTTTCGGACCCGGGCGCTTGAACCCGGACTTCATCGCCAGGCCCTTGGCCGGTTTCGAGGGCTTGCTCTCGGCCGGTGCCGCCGCGGTGGGCTGCTCGGCTTCCGTGGTTTCGGCCTCGGCCGGTGCCGCGGATTCCGCCGGAGCAGTGCCGGACGCCGATTCCGTTGCCGCAGCGGCGGTCTTGGCTCCTGGGGCCTTCGGACCGGGGCGCTTGAACCCGGACTTCATTGCGAGGCCCTTGGCCGCGACCGTGGGCTTGGTCTCGGCGGGGGCAGCGCTCGCGGTGGGCTCAGCCTCGGCAGTGGATTCGGCCTCGGCCGGTTCCACGGCGGGTGCTTTTGCGCCGGGTGCCTTGGCGGCGCCCTTCATGGCGAGCCCCTTGCCGCCGGGCGCTTTGGCGGCGCCCTTCATACCCAGCCCCTTCACCGGCGGAGCCGCCTTGGTTTCGCCGGATTCGGCCGGAGCGGTTTCCGCGGGCGCGGTTTCGGCTTTTGCGCCGGGTGCCTTGGCGGCGCCCTTCATGGCGAGCCCCTTGCCGCCGGGTGCCTTGGCGGCCCCCTTCATACCGAGGCCCTTGGCGGCAGGCGCGGCCGGAGCCGCTTCGCCGGTTTCGGCTTCCGCGGCGGGTGCCTTGGCGCCCGGTGCCTTCGCGGCGCCCTTCATACCGAGGCCCTTACCCGGCGCCTTCGCCGGGCCCTTCATGGCCAGGCCGCCGCCCTTCGGGGCCGCCTTTTCGGCAGCCGGAGCCGCCGCCTCCGCGACCGGTTCGGGCTCCGGCTCGGGTTCGGGTTCCGGTTCGGCCTTGGGCTCCTGGACGACCGTGAGGTTGGCGGTCAGCTGGTCCGGCTGCTGCCGCTCGATGGATTCGAGCATCAACTGCGCGACATCGACGACCTCCACACCCTCGCCCTGGCCGGACTCCTGGCGTGCGGTGACACCGTCGGTGAGCATGACCCGGCAGAACGGGCAGCCGGTGGCGATCTTGGCGGGGGAGGTGGTGAGTGCCTCGTCCACGCGGTCGATGTTGATGCGCTTGCCCAGCTGCTCTTCCATCCACATCCGGGCGCCACCGGCACCGCAGCACATGGACCGTTCGCCGTGGCGGGGCATTTCCACCAGGTTCGAACCGGAGGCCGCCATCAGTTCACGCGGCGCGTTGTAGACCTTGTTGTGCCGGCCCAGATAGCAGGGATCGTGATAGGTCACGTTCTGCGCGACCGGGGCCACCGGGACGAGCTGTTTACCGCGCACCAGCCGGTTCAGCAGCTGGGTGTGGTGCACTACCTCGTAGGTACCGCCGACCTGCGGGTACTCGTTGTTGAGCGCGTTGAAGCAGTGCGCGCAGGTGACGACGATCTTCTTCTTGTTCTGCTCCACACCCTCGAACACCGAATCCAGCAGTTCGATGTTCTGCGCGGCCAGCTGCTGGAAGAGGAATTCGTTACCCGCACGCCGCGCCGAATCACCGGTGCAGGTTTCTTCCTGACCCAGCACCATGAACTTCACGCCCGCGGTCGCCAGCAGTTCCGCGACGGCCTTGGTGGTCTTCTTCGCGCGATCCTCGTAAGCGCCGGCGCAGCCGACCCAGAACAGGTATTCGTAACCGTCGAAACTGTCGGCGTCCTTACCGAACACCGGGATATCGAAATCGAGTTCGTTGATCCAGTTGAGCCGGTCCTTGGCGTTCTGGCCCCACGGATTGCCCTTGTTCTCGAGGTTCTTGAACAGACCCGCGAGCTCGGACGGGAATTCCGATTCGATCAGCACCTGGTAGCGGCGCATATCGATGATGTGGTCGACATGCTCGATATCCACCGGACACTGTTCGACGCAGGCACCGCAGGTGGTGCAGCTCCACAGCACCTCGGGGTCGATGATGCCGTTCACCTCTGCCTCACCGACCAGCGGACGCTCGGCCTCGGCACGGGCGGCCTCGGAAACCTTGGCCAGCTTCGCCTCGTCGGGCTTACCGTCGGCGTCGACCAGGCCGACCTCGTCGCCGCCCATATCCCGGCTGCCGCCGGCCAGCAGGTACGGCGCCTTGGCGCGGCCGTGGTCGCGCAGCGACATGATGAGCAGCTTCGGCGACAGCGGCTTGCCGGTGTTCCATGCGGGGCACTGCGACTGGCAACGGCCGCATTCGGTGCAGGTGGTGAAGTCCAGCCAGCCCTTCCAGGAGAAGTCCTCGATCCGGCCGGCACCCAGGGTGTCGGTATCCGGGTCGACGTTCTCCATGTCCAGGGCTTTGCCGTTCGACATCATCGGCTTGGCCGCACCGAGGGCGACGCCACCGTCGTCCTCACGCTTGAAGTAGATGTTCGGGAAAGCCGAGAACCGGTGCCAGGCCACACCCCAGGTGATGTTGCGGCCCACCAGGTACAGGAAGGCCATACCGGACATCAGTTTGATGAAAGCGAAGATCGACACCATGGTCGGGCTGGCGGGCAGCAGTTCGGCCACCCGCATGGTGAAGAAATCGGTCGCGCCGTTGGCGTGCCCGTAGGTCGCGATCTTGCCGGCTTTCACGAAGACCATGCCCAGGCCCTCGAGGAGCACGATCGCCTCGATCACATAAGCCGCACCGAAGGCCGAACCGCTGAACCGGGACAGCCGCTCCGGCACCCGCGGATGGTTGAGCTGCCGGATGATGATCAGCGTCACGATGCCGACGACCGTGCCGATACCGAGGATCTCGTCCCACAGGTGGTAGAGCGCGGTGTCGCCGATGAGCGGCCAGTGGAAGGACGGGTCGAAGGTCTGCCCGTAGGCCTCGAACCAGAGGATCGCGCCGCCGATGAAGCCGATCATCACGAGCCAGTGGGCCCAGCCGACCGTCCGGAACTTGTTCATCCGGGTGTGCGCCAGGAACTCCACCAGCATCTGCTTGAAACGCGGGAAGAACGGGCGCCAGCGGTCGGGGGCGGGCTGGCCCAGCATGATGGCGCGGACGATATCCCGGACGCCGCCGAAGAACGACGCCCAACACAGCAGGCTGAGCGCCGCTCCCAAGGTGCCCAGCGTCACTGTCAGGGCATTCATGTCGCGACCTTTCTTTCGAGGCAACACGAGGTGCGAGGAACGATGAGTAACCTCGTCCGGCTCGTATCGTAACCGCCGGTAAGTTACTCGCCGGTAACTACTGGGGTCCAGTGTAC
The DNA here is from genome assembly GCF_029868855.1 of Nocardia carnea. Classification (GTDB taxonomy): domain Bacteria; phylum Actinomycetota; class Actinomycetes; order Mycobacteriales; family Mycobacteriaceae; genus Nocardia; species Nocardia carnea_A. Next base: position 44,561 of record NZ_JARWOV010000193.1, read on the forward strand.
GATCGCCGCTGCGCTGTCACCCCATCTGCCTGGGCTTTCCCGTATTCGGGGGGCCGTGATCAATGTCACCTTATTCAATTGGTGGTCCATAACTGTTCTGGCTGATGAACACCGTAAAGGGCGCGCTGTGGCCGGCCGTGCTAAGGCCAGGCTTACCCACCCGTTTCTCACGTTTGGGACACGAATCTCGCCTTTCGCCAACACATTCGACTACGCTCAGCCCGATCTATCAGGAAGCGTGACATCTCATAACGCTCGGGGAGGATTACGGGTCCGAGTTACATCGGCCCCTTCGCGAATGGATGTCATGCTGCACACCCGATTGGAATTGGATGAAACTCGCTAGGTCCACTGTGGTCGCAGCTCTGGCCGCAGGTTCGCTCGCTGTGGGTTTCGGGACGGCCCACGCCGACCCGGCAACCGAAGCCCCGGCTCCCATCAACTACTCCATCCAGATGGTGGAGAAAACCGTTGTCACGACGCTGCACGGCGGCACCTTCGCCATTGCGGAAGAAGAAGTGCAGCCCATCTCGGCCGAGCCGGGTGCGGCACCCGAGAAAGAACAGTTCGTCCAGGTCAAGGACAAGGCCGGCGCGGTCGTTGTCTCCTGGCCGGTCGATCTCGCCGTCGAGGGCACCGAGATTCCGGTCAAGCCGGTGCTGAAGAACGACGACACGGTACTGGAGCTGACGCCGGAGAAGACCGACGTCCAGACCCAGCAGCCGATCCAGGCGGTGAACCTGACCGCCAAGCCCATCGCCTCGCCGATCGAGAACCAGATGGCGATGAACGAATTCACCACCCAGTTCTCGATCGCGACCGCGGTCGGCGGTTTCGTCGGCACGGCCGCCGGTGTGGTGCTCGGCGGGATCACCGGCTGCATCCTCGGCCTCCCGCTGCTGGCCATCGGCTGCATCCCGGCCGCTGTTGCCGGTGCTGGTATCGGCGGCATCCTCGGGACCATCGTCGTGGGTGGCCCGGCCATGGGAATCGCGGCCATGGACCTGGTCCAGACCCTGCAGGCCGCTCCCGGCACCAGCAAGTGGGCCAACGGCGGCAAGCCTCCGGCCAACCCCTGAGCTCGGTTCCCGAGCCATACGAAAGGGGGGGGCGGCGACAGGGGGAACCGGCCAGTATTTGTTGAGGGTTGTCGGCGGCGAACCCTATTAACGCGCGCCCACACGGGTGTAAGTGTATGGGTCTGGGGCGGGCCGGGACTAG
>NZ_JARWOV010000194.1 GCF_029868855.1 Nocardia carnea
GACGCGGCAGTCGGCGCGCCGGATCGGGTGGCGGCCGCCTCGATCGCGGTCGCCACCGCCAAGATCCTCGCCGACCGCGACAGCGGCCGCAGCACTCAGGGCTACCGGTGCAATATCAGCCGCATCGGTGGCTACCCGGGCCGCGGCGCCGGGATCAACTCGACGCAATTCGACCACTGCGTCTACCTGGGCAGCTTCTTCCCCGGTAATCTGCTCGGTCCCGCGCAAGGTGTCCAAGTCATCGACGTCGCCGATCCGGCGAACCCGGTACTCACCGCGACGCTCACCGAACCGGCCATGCTGGCCGGGACCTGGGAGAGTCTCAAGGTAAACGCGGCGCGAAAGCTACTGGTCGGCACCGGCGTTCCCGCGTTCACCGGTGCCGGGCTGATCTCGGTCTACGACATCTCCGACTGCGCGCACCCGCGTTTGCTCAACCCGGGGCCCGGCACGGACCTGAACCTTCCGGTTCCGATCACCGCACACGAAGGCGGCTTCTCCCCCGACGGCCGCACCTACTGGGCCTCGGGCGTCGTCCCGGGCATCGTCAGTGCCGTCGATCTGACCGATCCGGCCGCCCCTCGGGTGGTCTGGCAGGGCATACCGGGCCGGTCCATGCACGGCATGGGCCTGCGCGCCGACGGCAACCGCCTGTATCTGGCCGACAACATGGGCGGGTTGACCATCCTCGACACCTCCGCGGTGCAACGACGCGACCCCGACCCGCAGGTACCGATCATCGCCCAGCTGACCTGGACCGACGGCTGGGCGACCCAGCAGAACGTCCCCGTGACATATGACGGCGTGCCCTACCTGTTCAGCGCCGACGAAGCAGGCTCCGGTGGTGTCAAACTCATCGACATCTCCGACGACACTCATCCACGCGTGGCGAACACGATCAAGCTGGAGATCAATCTGCCGCAGCACCGCGACAGCGCGATGGCGTCCGGCATGGGCGGCTCCCTGTTCGCCTACGACGCCCACTACTGCTCCGCAGACCGGCCGGTGAACCCCACCGCGCTTGCGTGTGGCTGGATCTCCTCCGGTATCCGGGTGTTCGATATCCGCGACCCCCTCCGAGTACGAGAGATCGCCTACTACAACCCACCCGCGCGCACCGGCCAGAACAGCGAGCTGTGGAACTCCCCGCACGCGCTCGCCTCGATCATCGGAGTTCCGCTGCTCAGCGCGCCCTCGGTCATGCAGGCCGTCGAGTCCGGCGTATTCGATCCCGAGCAGGCACGCAGCTCCCGCACCGGCGACGTGGCCTTCGGCGACCTCTCCACCGACTGGTGCTTCTCCGCTCCCGAATGGCGCGGCAATCAGCTGTGGGCCGCCTGCGCCGACAACGGGCTGCTCACCCTGGAGTTGTCCCCTGAGGTGTACACGCCGCCCGCCGACCAGCACTCGACGGTCGGCTCATGAGTCGACGGGTTCTGCCGGGCGCCGCGGCGGTCGCGTCGATCCTGCTCCTGCTGGTGCTCGGCGCGGCCTTGCGACCGCTTGTGGTATCCGAGACCGCCACGGCCGCTCCGGTATTGACACCGATCGAGATCGGTTTCGTCCAGGATATGGCCGGCCACCATCAGCAGGCGCTGATGATGGTCGATCGTCTCGCCGCCGACGTCGACCCCACCGTGCGGCAACTGGCCGACCAGATCGCCGACGGCCAGCGCCTGGAGATCGGCATGATGCTCGGCTGGCTCCGGCTGGCCGCGGCGACCCCGACCAACCCGCAACCGATGTCGTGGATGCCCGTCGCTCACCACCATGCGGCCTCGACGACCATGCCCGGCATGGCCGCCCGCCCCGACCTCGACGCCCTCGCCCTGGCGCGCGGCGCCGAAGCCGAAGCGATGTTTCTGCGCTTGATGTATCGCCACCATCAAGGCGGCGTCGCCATGGCCCAGGCGTTCGACGAGCTGTCGACCGGCGGCCCGGTCGAACAGGCAGCCCGGGACATGATCAGCACGCAGAGCCAGGAGTCCGGGCTCATCGGCCTGCTGCTCGCCCGCCGCGGAGCCGGCAGCACCGGCTGACATCCGGATTCAGCGTTGCGCGACCAACTGGCGGATCGTCGCGCGAACCTCGCCGACTGCCGGAAGCTCGGCGAATTCGGCCGACTCGTGCAGGAAGTCCGACAGCCGGGCGGCCGTGCGGCCGGTCGGGCGACCGGCCGGCGACAGCGCCGGACCGATCTGCTCCACCGCGTGTTCGGGCTCGCCGAGCATCAATTGCAGACGGGCCGCGGAGATTGCCGCGATGGCCGGTGTCAGGAATTCCTCCGGCAGCGGTGGGTGGACATCGCCGATGGCGATGTGGGCCAGGTCGGGGCGGGTGGCGACGAGCCGGCGGTAGCTGTGGCCGAGTGGCCGTGACTGCTGCCCCGGCCCCGGCCAGTTCCGGCGCGGTCCGAGCAGCATGGCGATGGTCGCCGCGGTCAGGCTGCGGTCGGCGGGGCAATCATCGGCCACGGTCCCGGCGGCTTCGCCACGGCATTCCGCGGCGACAACGATCGCACGCTGGAACGCGGCCTGATCACCGAGAATGCCGTGCGCGTAGGCTTCCAGCCCGGCCAGGGCGAGGCGCAGCAGGGGTGTCGCCGTGCGGCGCGCCAGATATTGGGCGAGCTGGGCCACCTCCAGGCCTTCCGCCGGACTGCCACTGTCGAGAAGCTGCCAGGTCGACTCGGTGAGAATCGCGGCGGTCAGCACCGTATCGCCCGTGGTGTGGGCGAGCCGCGCGGCGACGACCGAATACCGGCGCGCGGCGGTGATGTCTTCGACGTCCCAGCTCGTGGCGGCGGCGATAGCGGCCAGTTCCGCACCTACCCGCAGGGCGCAACCATGCGGTGTGCGCGTCGATATCGTATCGGTGGCGATCACCGGGACCCGGTACGTATCGGAAAGCTGCTGTAGCCGGGGCAGATTCGCGGCCAGCCACGCCGTGACCGCATGGCGCGGCGCCTGCCCGTCGCCCCACTGCCGGTCCCGCGCCCAGGTCACGAGCTGCTCGGCAGCCGCCAGTTCGGTTGTGGTGAAGGCGGGGTGCGCACCGCGCGTGCGCGCGCCGGGCGGCAACAGCAGCGACGACAGCTGCGTGGGCAGGTCGTCGAGCTCGGTGACCGATTCGACGGCCAGCCGGTCGCGCAGGTGATCCAGCCGGGTATCCAGCGCCGACTCGTAGGCGGCCACGTGCTCGGCGTGCACGGCCCGGGCCCCGGTCTCGAGCTGGCCGAGGTACGGCTTGGAGTAGTGCGTCCGCGCGGCCATACCCTGCAGACTGATCCCCGCAGCCGTTCGAGCGGCACGCAGTGCCGAGCCGACCTCGCTCATACGAGGTCCGCGGCAATGCGGGCCGACTCGTTCATCGACTCGACAATACGTCGCCGGTATCAACCCGCGCTGAGGTGTCTGCAAGCAGTCTGCAAGACCCCACAGCGCGCCCCATTCGGTCATCGATCTCTCTATCGTCCGACATCGTGAGCAACAGAACTGTCCTGTCCGGCCGGCTCGCGCGTGACGGCGCCCGGGCCGCGCTGGCCTCCCTCGCGCTGCTCGTCGCTGCGGCGACCGGGGTGACACCGGCAGCGGCGACGCCGTCCTACCAGCCCGCGGCCCTGGTCGAGGCCACGTATTACGCGCCGGGCCCCTGGGCGGTGGCCGAGCGGACCGGTGCCGACTGCTGCACGTCGACCGGCGACAGCTACGCCATCTGGTACCCGGCCGACCTCGGCGCAGGCGGTGTCGTGCACCCGGTCATCACCTGGGGCAACGGCACCATGGCCCACCCGCGCGAATACGCGTATCTGCTCGCGCACCTCGCGTCGTGGGGGTTCGTGGTGATCGCCGCCGACCGGACCGACACCGGCACCGGGGTTCAGATGCTCGACGCGGTCCGATACCTGGTCCAGCAGAACAGCGATCCGAACAGCGTCTTCCACGGGAAGATCGACACCGTCGCGGCCGGGGCGGCGGGGCATTCGCAGGGCGGCCTCGGCGCGATCAACGCGCTGGCACGCGGGAACGGCGCCGTCGGTACCGCGGTAACCCTCGAGATGCCGCTGTCGGCGGTCTGCGCGTCCCTGCCGTCCGTCGACGGCCAGAGCGCCTGTATCGATCCCGCCACGGTGACCTCGGGTTCGGTGCTGCTGGTCAACGGTTCGGCCGATGGCATCTCGCCCGCGACGCAGCACCTCCCGCCGGAGCTGATCGGGCTGCAGTCGATGCAGGCGTACTACGACGCGCTGCCCGCCGACCTGCCGAAGGCCCGCGCCGCAGTGGTGGGTGCCCAGCACAACGACGTCCAGGGCCAACCGGACTGCACCAACTTCAGCTGCAGTGCGGGCGTGCACCGCTACCTCGGCTACCTGACCGCCTGGTTCATGGACCGGCTGCGCGGCGATCCCACCGCTCGCGACGCGTTCCTCACCGGCACCGGTGAGCTGCTGCACAACCCCCATTGGTCCGATCAAGCCAGCACCATCACCCGCTGACCGAGGAAAGGCTGCATCCCTCATGGAAGACCACATCGAGGAACTACTCGCCGAGCTGGATCTGGACGGCAAACTCCGGCTGATCTCCGGTGCGGGCCTGTTCCGGATGGCCGGCGATCCCACGCTCGGAATCACCGAGATGCCGATCTCCGACGGACCCTCCGGTGTGCGCGGCGAGAACTGGGACGAACGCGATCCGTCGGTGAGCCTGCCCTCCGGCACCGCGATCGCCGCGACCTGGGATCCGGCGCTGCTCACCGAAATCGGCGCCCTCATCGCCGCCGAGGCTCGTCGCAAAGGCGTCTACGCCGTGCTCGGACCGACGATCAACCTGCACCGTTCCCCGCTGGGCGGCAGGCATTTCGAATGTTTCTCCGAAGATCCACTGCTCACCGCCGAGATGGCCGACGCCTACGTACGAGCCGTGCAGGCGCACGGGGTGAGCGCGTGCCCGAAGCACTACGTGGCCAACGATTCCGAGACCGACCGCTTCACCGTCGACGTCCGTGTCGACGAACGGGCCCTGCGTGAGCTCTACCTCTATCCGTTCGAACGCACCGTCGAGGCGGGTGCGTGGATGATCATGGATGCCTACAACGCCGTCGACGGAACCACCATGACCGAGAACTCGCTGCTCGACGAACCACTCAAGGGCTCGTGGGGGTTCGACGGCGTTGTGGTCTCGGATTGGACCGCCGTCCGCACCACGGAGAGTGCGGCTCGCGGCACCGACCTGTGCATGCCCGGCCCTCCGTACCTGTGGGGCGAGCCGCTGGCCGCCGCCGTGCGCGCCGGCGAGATCGCCGAATCGGCCATAGACGACAAGGTGCGCCGTATCCTGCGTTTCGCACAGCGAGTCGGCGCACTGGACGGAACCCCGCAGGCCACACCGGTCTTCAGCGACGAGCAGGCGCAGGATCTGGTCCGCCGGGTCGCCGCGCAGGCCATGGTGCTGGTGCGCAACAACGGTGTCCTGCCACTGAATTCGGACACTACCGTCGCCCTGCTCGGCCCGTCGGCGGGCGAACCGCGCTTCCTGGGCGGCGGCAGCGCAACCGTGATCCCCGGCCACACCACCACCCCGGTGGAAGGCCTGACCGGCCGCCTGCCCCTGACCCACACCGCGGGTGTTCACCTGTCCGAGGACCTGGTTCCCGCACCGCTTGCGATCATGACCGATCCCGAGACCGGCGAACCGGGGCTGTCGGCGCGGTACCTGAAAGACAACACCGTGCTCGGCATCCAGCATCGCGGCACCAGCCGCCTCGTGCTGCTCGGCGAACCGCTGGCCGCGCAATCGGACACCGTCGAGATGCGCACCCGCCTGCGTGCCGATATCGGCGGTGACTGGCAGATCGGCTTCGGCGGGGTCGGCCACATCCGGCTCGATATCGACGGCGAGACCGTACTGGCCGAGAATATCGCGCCGGCTTCCAGTGATCCGGCGGCGGCGCTGCTCAACCCGCCGCAACGTCATGTGACACGTATGCTCGCCGCCGGCGACGAGATCGAAGTGCGCCTCGTCACCAGCATCGAGGCGGCGATGCCCGGCCTCGGCATCCTTCTCGGCGCCACCCTCGGCATCCGGCGGCCCCAGCGCGACGCCGACGAGGAATTCGCGGCGGCCGTCGAACTGGCACGTGCGGCCGATACGGCCGTGGTCGTGGTCGGCACCACCGAGCAGATCGAGAGTGAGGGAGTCGACCGGATCTCCTTGCGACTGCCCGGCCGACAGGACGATCTCGTCGCCGCGGTCGCCGCCGTGAACCCCCGAACCGTCGTCGTGGTGAACTCCGGGGCGCCGGTGGAGATGCCGTGGCGTGACGACGTCGCCGCAGTGCTAGTGGCCTGGTTTCCCGGCCAGGAGTTCGGCGCAGCACTGGCCGACGTGCTCACCGGCGCCACCGAACCAGGCGGCCGGCTGCCGACCACCTGGCCCGGGACCATGGCCGACGTCCCCGTTCTGAACACCACACCCGTCCACGGTGTGCTCGATTACTCCGAGGGCATCCACGTCGGCTACCGCGCGTGGCTACGAGCGGGCACCGAACCCGCTTACCCTTTCGGCCACGGCCTCGGCTACACGACCTGGTCGACCGACGACCTCGTCGCCGCGGACCGCACGGTCTCACTAACAGTTACCAACACCGGGGATCGCCGCGGCAAACACGTCGTGCAGGCATATCTCTCGCGCCCGGACAGCACCGTCGCCCGTCCCGCTCGCTGGCTGGCCGGCTTCACCGCGGTCACCCTCGCACCCGGGGAATCCCGCACAGTTTCCCTCTCCCTGCCCGACCGCGCCTTCCAGCATTGGGGGCCCGGCGGGTGGGAGACCGAGCCGGGTGAATTCACCGTGCAGCTGGGCACCTCGGTCGCAGATCTCCCGCACACCGCTTCCGTCTCTTGACCACGCTTCCCGGCCATCTCGATGCCGAATCAGTCCGCCACCGAACGAGCGCGCGGCAGCCATCGCCGTTCGTCGCACCGCCGCACCCGCGGGTCCCGACCTACTTCGTCACGGTGCGCCCGGTGCGGGGTCGGGGCGTAACGCGGCCAAGGCGAGGCGGGCGTAGCGGCGCCACATCCCGGGGTCGCGGATATCGAGGTCGATGAGCGCGCGGGCGACACCGGACACCAGGATCTGTACATCTATTCCGGTGGCGTCCGCGCGCAGGCTGCCCTGCGCCCGTCCCAGCGTCAGCAACTCCTCCAGCCGGTCCCCCAGGCGTTGGTCGAGTCCTTCGAGGCCGCTGAGCACCTCGATCATCAACCGGTCCTGGGCCAGCCGGGTCGTCACCTGTTCAAGTAGATCCTCGAGCGCGCGGTAGGCGTCGTCGCGGCCCGCTGTGACCGCGGCGGCGCCGAGTTCGTGGAACCACTCGATATGCTGCTGCGCCAGTGCCCGCACCAGGTCGGCCTTGGTCGGATAGCTGCGGTAGACCGTGGCCTTGCCGACTCCGGCGCGGGCCGCGACCTGCGGAATAGTGGCGCCGATACCGTGCTCGGTGAACACTTCCCGCGCGGCGGCCAGTACCCGCTCGTGGTTCAGCCGGGCATCCGCCCGGCGACCCGCCCAGTTCTGCGCCTCGTCGCGCGTGGCGTCCGGCTGCGCTGCCGTCCTGCCGGTCATGGTGCCGCCTCCAGGAAAATCGGTATCCGCTCTATCCGATCGAGAGCCACGTCTCATTCCGGCTACAGCGTGAGTTGCTCCACATATGCCTCGTCGAAGTGGACCCTCGGGTCCGGTCGCTCCTACCCTAGAGCATAACCGGACCAAAGGGTCCACATAATCGCTCGGAGGAAAACGCATGGCGTGGCAGTTGTTCCGGCTCGGCCGCTGGTCGTTCGTGCACCGCAGGGTGGTGGCGGCGATCTGGGTGGTGCTGCTCGCCGTCCTGGCGATCGGAGCGGCGACGTTGTCCGGGAAGACCAGCGACAAGTTCGAGCTGCCCGGTATCGAATCAACACAGGCCTTCGAACTCATCGAACAGCGCAGCCCACAGGCCGCCCCGGACGGCGCGACCGCGCGCGTGGTGTTCGAGGCACCCGCGGGCCGATCGCTCACCGAGCCGTCCTACAACTCCGCGGTTGCCACGGCGTTGCGCGAACTCGCCACCGAGAACGTGCAATCGGTGGCCGATCCCTTCGCCGGAGGCACCCTCTCCCCAGACGGCCGCGTCGGCTACGCCGCGGTGACCTACAGCAAAACCGCGAACGAACTGGCCGACGCCGACCGGTCGGCGCTGGAAACCGCCGCCCACAACGCGGAAGACGCAGGCATGGACGTCGCCATCGGCGGTGACGCCCTGAGTGAATTCGAGATGCCGCTGGCCGAGGTGGTAGGTATCGCGGTCGCGCTGGTAGTACTCGCCGTCACCTTCGGATCGCTGGTGGCCGCGGGGATGCCGCTGCTGACCGCACTCGTGGGTGTCGGCATCGGCGTGCTCGCCATCACCACCCTCACCGGATTCGTCGAACTCGGCTCCACGACCCCGGCCCTGGGCACCATGCTCGGCCTCGCGGTCGGGATCGACTACGCCCTGTTCATCATGTCCCGTTACCAGAGCGAGGTGCGCGCCGGACGTTCGCTCGAGGAAGCGGCCGGGCGAGCGGTCGGCACCGCCGGATCCGCTGTGGTCTTCGCCGGTGCCACGGTCATCATCGCCCTGGTCGGTCTGGCGGTGTGCAATATCGGGTTCCTCACCCAGATGGGCCTGGCCGGCGCCTTCACAGTCGCGATCGCGGTACTCATCTCCCTCACGCTGCTCCCGGCAATCCTCGGCTTCGCCGGCGACAAGGTCATGAAGGGGAAGCCGCGCTACCTGAAGCAGCAGACCGGCGACACGGAATTCCGCACCCACGGCCGCCGCTGGGTGGAAGGTATCGCCCGGCACAAATGGCTCGCCCTGGCCGGCGGTATCGCGGTCGCCGCGGTGGCCGCGATACCGATGGCCTCCATGCAGCTCGCACTGCCCGACGATTCCAGCAAACCCGCCGGCAGCGACGCCCGCATCGCCTACGACCTGATCTCGGAGAACTTCGGCGCGGGCGCCAACGGCCCGCTCGTCGTGGTCGTCGACACCGCGAATGCGGCCGACCCCGCGGCGGCCGTGCAGACGGTCACCGAGGATCTGCAGAACATGGCCGGCCGCGCGGATTCCGATATCGCCACCGTCGTGCCGGCGATCACCAGCGATACCCCGCAGGCCCGGCAGATCTTCGCCCAGCAGCTCGAGACGGTCCGGTTCGCCACGGTCACCGTCATCCCCGCCTCCGGCCCGTCGGATCAGGCCACCAAGGACCTGGTCGCCGATATCCGCACCACCGTCGCCGATCTGCCGGCCGAGACCGGCGCCCGCGCCCTGGTCACCGGACAGACCGCGGTCGGCGTCGATATCGCCGACAAGCTCACCCAGGTGTTCCCGCTCTATCTCGCCGTGGTGGTGGGCTTGGCGATCTTCCTGCTGATCGCGGTGTTCCGCTCGATCTGGGTCCCGATCAAGGCCGCACTGGGCTTCCTGCTCTCGGTCGGTGTCTCGCTCGGTGCCACGGTCGCGGTCTTCCAGTGGGGCTGGCTGAACGAACTCGTCGGCCTGGACACCACCAGCCCGGTGCTGTTCATCCTGCCGATCCTGCTGACCGGAATCCTGTTCGGTCTGGCGATGGACTACGAGGTCTTCCTCGTCACCCGAATGCGGGAGGCCTACGTCCACGGAACTCCCGCGCGCCGGGCGGTGATCGACGGGTTCGCCCACAGTGCCCGCGTGGTGGTCGCCGCGGCGATCATCATGATCGGGGTCTTCGCCGGATTCGCCCTCGTCGACGACGTCATCCTGAAATCCATCGGTTTCGCCCTCGCCGTCGGTGTGCTGGCGGATGCCTTCCTGGTCCGTATGCTCATCGTTCCCGCGGTCATGCTGATCGTGGGCGAGCGGATCTGGTGGATGCCGAAATGGCTGTCACCACTCGTGCCCGCCTTCGATATCGAAGGCGAAGGACTCGCGAAGCGGCTCGATACGGCACCTGCCGAACCCACCGCGGAGCGAGTGCTCACCGGCAGCTGAGCAGCACCCTTCCGGACCGCGGCCGTAGCCGAACCGCAACCTCTCGATTGTGTGGGCGGCGCGGTCGCGGGGTACGCGGATCGGCGTGGTCACTGTGGATTCGATACGGGACGGCACAGCCCGCCGGGAGGCCCGCCGCCCCGCACGCAAGCTCGCGTGGTGGATGGCGGTCCTCACGGCGGCTGCACTGGTCACCGGGTGCGGGGCCGGGCAGGAAGCCCAGACCGCCGAACACGAGGCGGCGGTCAACGGCACGGACGGAAGTATCGGCGCCATCGACTTGGAGAATGTCTACCTGCAGGCCGAGGCCACCGATCAGCCGGCCGGTTACACCGATATCCGTTTGGCGTTCACCGCTGTGAACACAAGCCGGACCGAATCCGACCGGCTCGTCGAGATCGAATCACCGGCTGCCGAATCGGTGGCGATCCAGGGGTCCGGACCTGCGCTGGAACTGCGCCCGCAGACCAGCATCGCCGCCGGCGAACCCATCCGGAATCTCGATCCGAGTGCAGCTCCCGACCAACCGGTCACCGTTACCGTGCGGATGAAGGATCCCGGCGGAACACCCGGCCTGACCTTCCCGTTCGACTTCACTTTCGAAAAAGCCGGGACCCTCCGGCTGCCCGTCCCGTTCGACGTGTGGACGCCGAGCGAATCGCCGCCCACCCAGCGCCCGTCGCCGCCTACGACGACCCCTTGACGGGCGGAACGCTACCGCACCGAGCCCAGGCGGCGGCCCGAGCTGCACGGTAGCTGTGAATGAGCAGCGCGCATGGTCACCGCCGACACCCTCGCGCGAGAACGTGGTTCTATCGGGTCATGACAGACAACAGTGCGAAATCGCGGGTCGTATCGGCAAGTCGCGAGATCGCGGCCCCGGCAGACGCAATCTTCGAGTTGATCGCAGACCCGGCGCAGCAGTCGCGGTGGGACGGCAACGACAATCTGGCCGAGGCTCCCACCGGACAGCGCGTCTCGCGCACGGGCGAGGTGTTCACCATGACCCTCACCACCGGCGCGGTGCGCGACAATCGGGTGGTCGAATTCGAGGAGGGCCGCCGAATCGCCTGGCTGCCCGCGGAACCGGACCGGCAGCCCCCGGGACATCTGTGGCGCTGGGAGGTCGAACCCGTGAGCGAGACGAGCAGCCGCGTAACCCATACCTACGACTGGTCGCAGTTGAGCGATCCGAAACGTCTCGAACGGGCCCGGGCCACCACGGCCGACAAGCTGCAGGCCTCCCTCGACAACCTCGCCCGGCTGGCCGAGGGCCGCTGATCGCTCACGATGCCGTCGGCACCCGCACTTCGCCGATCGAAGGGAGGCCCAGGCCCTCGCAACCCGGATATCAGCCCGCGGCGGCCGAGCTGCGCATCCGGCGGGCCACCCGGTCCCGCTCCTCCGCTATCGCGCGGCGGCGAGCCGACATGGCTTCGGCGGGAGACTCGTCCGCGGTGATCGCCCGGTACACGGCCACCACATCCTCGATACCCTCCCGGGCGCCGACACCGGCCGCCGGGGTGATGGCGTGGTCGGCGTCGCCCACCAGAACCACTGGTTGCGCGGGCGGCGCCGCCGGGCCGAGCGGGACATTGCGAGCGTTGGAGACGTGCACCCGCTCGGTCGCGGCCACCAGTTCGGCGGTCAACTCGCGGACCGGCGCGGGGGCCGCCGACACCACGGCTTCGGCCCACTCGCCGACGGGCCGGATTCCGGTCCCCGTGTCCGGTAGCGGTGCCCGGGTGATCCGCAGGAACCACAGGGCCGCAACAGCTCCGGGCCGCCAGATATGCCCGATGGTGGCCGCGGGGTGGGTGGCGGAACCTGAGTCGGCGTCGAAGTGTAGGACGAAAGGGTCCGTCGGGCAGTGCACCGCGCGCTCCGTCATCCCGTAGACCACCACATCCCCCGCATATTCCGTGCACCGGTGCGGTTCGATACCGGCGCGTGCCACCGAATCGATACCGTCGGCGCCGATCACGAGTGCCTTGGTTTGCACCGTGCTGTCGCCGAACCGGAGGAGGGTGCCGTCGACGGGATCCACCCGGACCTCGCGGACGGGGTCGCCGTACCGGATTTCGGCGCCGGCGTCCACCGCGAACCGGTTCAGCACCGCCATCAGATCGCGGCGCAGCCAGAAGCGGTGCCCTTCGCTGGGACGCCGCCGGGTCGCACCGTCGTCCGGGGTGTAGCGCAGTTCGTCGAGCGGGTACGACGCGTCATGGAGATCTTGCTCCGGCACACCGAGCTCGATCAGGCCGCTATGCCCGCGACCGTCGAGGATCAGGAACGCCCCGCCGCCTTCGCCACTGCGCTGTTCGTAGACGGTGACCGGCCGCCCGGATCCCGCGAGCGCACCGGCCAATGCGGTTCCGGCGATTCCACCGCCGAGGACAGTGACCATCCTGAATCCTTCCGTTGCTGTACGCGGCCGGGCGCCGGTTCTCGCCGGGGCAGCTTCCGTTCGAGCAGATCGCCGCCGCGGCGCACCGATCGGCGCCGTGCCGGAGTTGTCCGGGTATCGAATACCTTTTGTGCCCAAGGGTTCCGGTGCGGTCACGAGGAGCATTTCGTAATACGCAGTGAGACCGACCTTAACCGACCGCGGCTCGACACATCGCGACATGGGCGTGGCCCGTACCGGTGTTTCCGGCCCGTGCGCATCGGGTAGCCGCGGCCGGCGCCGGGGCACGGTATGACTCCGCCGGGTAGTTCGCCTCGTCACGAAGGCGAGGCGAACTCCGCGGCGATGGCGTCGACAGCGTGCATTCCGGCGGCGACCAGCGGATGTCCCGCACTACCGCGGCGGGTTCCGGCGATAATCGTGCGAACCGGCCGGACGCTGCCTCGCAGCGGCAGCCGGACCACCGGGTGCTCCGCGGGGATCGGGACGAGCCGCGGCAGCAGGCAGACCCCGAATCCATACGCGACCGCGGCAGATACCGCGAACCACTCCTTCACATGGTGGGTGATGTGCGGCGTGAAACCGGCGGCGGCACAGGCGGCGACGAGCAGATCGTAGGAGTCGTTGTGCGCCGGTTCGGCGATCCACGCCTCGGTCCGGGCGTCGGCCAGGGCGACTTCGGCCTGTTCGGTGAGCGGGTGACCGTACGGCACGAGCAGATCCTGCACATCCTCGAAAAGCACGCGCTGCTCGTAGCGCGGATCACCGGCGGGCGGGGTGTGTGCCGCCGGAAGCGTCAGCGCGATATCGGCGCGGCCCGCCAGCAGTTCCCGGAAACAGTCTTCACTTTCCAGCTCACCCACATGGACGGTGATGCCGGGATGGCTCTCACGCAGCCGCGCCGCGGCCGGCAGCAGCAGTGCGGCGACGGCCGAAGACACCCCGCACACGCGGAGATTCCCGGTCAGCGCGTTACCGCGGGCGGCGATATCGGCGCGGGCGGCCTCCCAGCGCGCACCGAGATCGTCGGCATGGGCGAGCAGTGCGTACGCCGCGGGAGTCAGCTCCACGTTGCGGCCCGTCCTGGACAGCAACGGCACGCCGATTTCCTCGGTCAGCGCCCGTAGCTGCTGGGACACCGCGGAGGGCGTCACATGCAGGTCGGCGGCCGCAGCAGTGACGGTGCCGCGTTCGGCGAGTACCCGCAACACCAGCAGCCGGCGCAGATCCATCATGAAGAGTACGCTAAACGATTTCCTTTCTGTTCTTTCGATGGACCTGAATCGCTGGCGTCGCCAGGCTGGATGCTGTGGTTCCCGCTCCGCTTCTGGTTGTCACCGCGGCCCTGTGTACCCAGTCCGGCCAGGCCGTGGGCAAGTACTTGTTCGGCAGGATCGAACCCGTAGGAGTCCTCGCCCTGCGCCTCGGGATCGCGGCGGCGGTGCTGCTCGTGGTCTTCCGCCCGATCCGCCTGCCGCGGACCGGACGGGAGCGTGTGCTGGTGGCGGGGCTGGGAGTCGCCGTCGCGGGTATGAATCTGATCTACCCCGCACTGTGGTATCTGCCGCTCGGTATCGCCGGCACCATTCAACTGCTGGGTCCGCTGTCCGTAGCGCTGGCCGGTTCTCGTCGCCTCCCCAACCTGCTGATCGCCGGTGTGGTGGCCGCGGGCCTGTGGCTGGTGCGCGATCCGGATTCCGGCGCACTGGCATGGCAAGGGTTCGTACTCGCCGGACTCTCGGCTGTCGCGATGGCCGCGTATCTGCTGCTCTCCCGTGCGCTGGCGGCGGCACTCGGCCATTCCGGGCTGGCCTGCGGTCTCGTCGTCGCCGCCGGGCTGGGCGTACCGGCGGGCCTGGGCAGCAGTGGATTCGACATATTTCAGCCGTCGGTGCTGATGATCGGCGCGGCCGTCGCACTCTTGTCCGCGGTGATTCCGTACTCCCTGGAAATGGCCGCCCTTACTCGGCTTCCCGCGTCCACGGTCGCCGTCCTGCTGTGCCTGGAGCCGGTGGTCGCCGCGGGCGCGGGTCTCATCGTCCTCGGCGAGACCCTGTCCGTTCAGCGGTGGGCGGGCATGTGCTGTATCTGTGCCGCGACCGCCGCCGCCACTGTCCGCAACGCACGTGAGCCGGCGGTTGTCTCCGGAAGCGACGACTTTCGGTGATCCGCGGACCGATGCGGCACAAATATCGGAGGTGTCAGAGGATCCGGCTCAGGAATTGCCGGGTGCGTGGATGTTCGGGGTGATCGAAGAACTGCTGTGGCGGTGCGTCCTCCACGATCTTGCCGTCGCTCATGAACACCACCCGGTCGGCCGCCGCTTTCGCGAAACCCATCTCGTGGCTCACCACGACCATCGTCATTCCCTCGTCGCGCAGGCGCAGCATGACATCGAGAACTTCGTTGACCATCTCGGGGTCGAGCGCGGAGGTCGGTTCGTCGAAGAGCATGACCTCCGGTTTCATCGCCAGCGCCCGGGCGATGGCGACGCGCTGCTGCTGGCCGCCGGACAGCTGCGAAGGGTAGTTCTCCCCCTTGTCCGCGAGACCCACCATATCGAGGAGTTCCTGTGCTCTGCTGCGTGCCGTATCGGCCGCGGTGCCCAGTACGTACCGGGGACCGGACGCGACGTTCTCGAGGGCGGTCATCATCGGGAACAGATTGAAGTTCTGGAACACCATGCCCGTGTGGTGGCGCTGTTTCGCGATCTGCGCCTCCGAGAGTGGGGTGCGCTTACCGTCGTCGGAGAACCCCATCATCTCGCCGCAGACGCGCACCGTTCCCGACTCGATCGTCTCGAGGCAGTTCAAAGTGCGCAACAAGGTGCTCTTCCCACTGCCCGAGGGGCCCAGAAGCAGTACGACCTCACCTTTCTCCACCGCGAAGTCGATATCGTCGAGGACGACGAGATCGTTGTACGCCTTGGTCATATTGCGGACCTCGATCATCTTCGGGGTCGTTTCCGTCGTACTGGTCATCGGTTCACTGCCTCGGCTTCCATGGCGCTGTCCGTGAGAATCTTCGTCGCCGGCCCGCCCTTGCGGCGATAGTTGCGGTCGTAACCCCGGCCCATCCGCGCTTCGATCATTCGCTGGATCAGCCCCCACAGGGTGGTCAGCACCAGGAAGTACAGTGCGGCCGCGCACAGCCCTTCGAGCACCCGGAAGTTGACCTGCACCAGGAACTGCGTCCGGCGCAGCAGTTCCTGAACCGAGATGACCGAAACGAGTGTCGTCGTCTTCAGCAGGCCGTTGAAGCTGTTCCCGAGCGGCGGGATCATCACTCGCAGGGCTTGCGGGAGTACCACCACCCGGAAGACCTTGGCCGGTGACATTCCCAACGCCCGTGCGGCTTCGGTCTGTCCCGCGGGAACCGACAGCAATCCCGACCGCACGATCTCGGACAGATACGCCGCTTCGTTCAGCACCAACCCGAGCAGTGCCGCCTGGATCACGCCCAGTTTGATACCGACCTGCGGCAATCCGGTGTAGATGATCACCAGTTGCACCAGCAACGGAGTACCGCGCATCAACCAGACGTAGAAACCGGCCACCGCACGCACCGGCAACAGCCGGGACGAGCGGGCGGCGGCGACCACGATCGCGAGCAGCAGCCCGAGGACCATGCTGACGACGGTGAGCCAGATCGTGACCCAGGCGCCCTCCAGCAGCTGGTCACTGGTGAGAATGGAAAAGAATGCGTCCCAAGACCACATGGGGAAGCCTTTCGAGTGATTCGCGCGATCAGCTGTCGAGCGGTCCGGTGCTCACGGCGATATCACCCTCGTAGGCCGTGACGCCGTACTGCTCGAACAGATCGGGTAGGTAGCCGTCGCCGCGCATTTCCGACAGCACGCGGGCCACTTCGGCCGCGGATTTGCTGCCCTTGGCGAATCCCATGGCCAGCGGCGCCTCGTTGATTCCGCCTACTGCGGTTTCGAACCGTCCGTCCTGCTGGTAGAAGGACGTCACCGATTCGACGATCGAGGTGCCGTCGATCTGCCCGGCCGACAGCGCCTGGTACGCGTCGGCATTGGTTTTGAACGTCTGGACGGTGAGCGCCGGTTTGCCCTCGGTGGCAAAACGCTCGGCGAGGGCCGTGAGGGTGTCGAATTCGTAGCCGGGCGCCTCGACTCCGATCGTTTTGCCGGCGAGATCGTCGACGGTCGAGATCGATTCGGGGTTGCCCGCCGGCACCGAGATGGAAACCGCCTGTACCTCGTAAGGCACCAGGTCGATCGTTTCGGCGCGCTCCGGGGTGTAGAACATCCCGGTGTCGATCATGTCCCAGCGGCCGCTCTGTACGCCGGGGATCTGCGCCTCGAATTCGATATTGACGAATTTCGGGCGCAGGCACAGCCTTTCGGCGATTTCCTTTCCGAGATCGACCCGCATGCCGATCACTTCGCCGTCGGCGTCGACGTATTGCATGGGCGGGAGGGTGGCGTTGGTCGCGATGGTGAGCGTGCCCTCCTCGGCCAGGTCGGCGGCACCCAGGACCGGGGTGCAGTTCGCCGGGGCCGCGCTCTCGTCCGCGGCCGAACTACAGCCGGCGAGACCGGCGACCACTACCGTGGCAGCAGCGATTCCGATGATTTTGCGCATTGACGAACCTTTCGACATCGACCGCGTCGCGGCAGTGACCGGGAATATGCCCAGATGATTTCGATCGACCATCTATGGGATCGATTGCATAGAGAGTTGCAGAATGACCGCGGACCGTCAATGCCGTTAACAAGCCCGACACGAGATACGTCAACTGTTAACGACCGGGGCGTGGCGGCCACCCGGGCCCGGGTGGTCATGCGCCGCTCGTCACGGCAGCACACGACGCCCGTTCCACCAGCCGAGCCCCGATCCGGTACGTTCGCCCGTCCGGGGGCGCCGCGTCGTTGATCTGCTGGAACAGCAGGTCCATGGCGAGGTTGGCCAGCTGGGCCGCACCGTTGTCGACCACGGTGATCGGCGGTTGCCACATCGCCAGCCACGGCATGTCCTCGTGGCAGACCAGTGACAACTCCTCGGGTACGGAGATACCCCGGCCCACCAACGTGGGCAGGATCCCGAATACCGCCTCGTGGTTCGCGGCATACAGGGCCGTCATCGATTCGGCGGAATCCAACAGCGAATTCACGGCTTCGGCGCCGAACTCGGTGGTGAACGGGCCTTTACGTACGATCGCCTCGTCCACCTCGATCCCGGCGGCCGCCAAGGCCGAGCAGTAGCCCTCGTACCGCTCGCGGCCGGAAGTCGCCTCCGCGGTACCGCCGATATAGCCGATCCGCCGGTGCCCGAGGGCGAGCAGATGCGCGGTCGCATCCCGCGCGCCGTCGATATCGTCGGCGAGTACGGTCGAGGCCTTGCTGCCCCGGACGGAGCGGATGAGGTTCACCACCGCCCGCCCCTGCGTGAGCAGGGCATTGGAAGCCGGCGCACTGCGACCGCTGCCGATGACGATGGTTCCGTCCACCCCGTGCTCACCGAGCATGGCCAGCACATCGTTCTCCCGGGCCGGATCCGCATCGGTAATGCACAGCAGAACTTGGTATCCGGCCGCGGAGGCCCGTTTGTGCACCACTTCGGCGATGGTGTGGAAAGACGCGTTGATCAGGTTGTTCATCACCAGGCCGAGCAGATGGGAGCGGTTCGACCGCAAGGCGCTCGCGGCCCGGTTGGGGCGGTAGCCGAGCGAGCGCGCGGCCTCCTCGACGGCCGCCCGGGTCTGCGGAGAGATCAACGACGACCCGCTCAACGCACGCGATGCCGTACTGCGCGATACACCCGCAGCAACCGCCACGTCGACCAATGTGACCGCCACCGGTCCCCCATCCTCTCGATCCATTCTCCGGACACCCACATTCGACAGTGCCCGCGTTACGACTACGTTTCCGGGCTTGACTGTGCCACCCGTTCGACGGCAGTCTATGCAATCGATCCCATAAATGTCGTAGATCGACCGATTCTCGAATTCATTTCGCTCGGAAGGCACTCCATGAATCGCGATGATGTCGCGTGGTCCGGATACTGGCCCGCCGCCCCGACCCCGTTCACCCGGTCGGGCGCCGTCGATACCGATGCCCTGACGGCATTGATGAACCTGTACGCGGACATGGGGGTGCACGGCGTACTCGTCAACGGAAGTACGGGTGAGTGGTTCAGCCAATCCGGCGACGAACGCCGGATGGTTGCCGAAGTGGCGGTCGACGCGGTTGCGGGCCGATTCCCCGTGGTGATCGGGGTGAGTGCCTATACGGCTCGGCAATCCGCCGAACTGGCAGTTCATGCCGCATCGGTCGGCGCCGACGGGGCCCTGGCGACACCGCCGCCCTATGTACACACCTCGGCCGACGAAACCGTGCAGTACTACCGCGCCGTCTCCACGGCAACGACCCTGCCGTTCATGGTGTACAACTGGCCCCGCGGTGTCGCGCTGGACATGGGGACGATTCCGGGCCTGTTCTCCCGGCTGGCCGACTTGGACAATGTCGTCGCGATCAAGGACAGCACCGGCGACTGGCTGTCGATGCTGGACACCGTCGAGGCGGTATCGGATCGGGTGCGGGTGTTCGGGAGTTTCCTGCACCGGCGTGGTCTCGCGACACTGCTCGAACTCGGCGGCGACGGGAATATCGACGGTGGGGGCGTGGGCGCACCCTTCGCGGTGCCCTACTATCGCGCGGTCGCGGCCCGCGACGCCGAAACGGCCAGGGAATGGGTGGACAGGTACCAGGCCCTTTCGGGTCGGCTCGTCAATTCCGACTACAGCGGCGTGTACGCCTCGCCCATCCCCCAGCTGAAAGCGGTGATGAAGCTGCTCGGCCAGCCGGGAGGGGAGGTCCGGGAACCGCTGCTGCCGGTGACGGATCCGGCGGTACTCGACGCCCTGCGTGCCGTCGTCGCCGATTCCGGGATAGCCGACGCGTCCGCCGCCGTGGCGGGAGCCGGCCGTGGCTGAGCTGGACGCCGTGGTCATCGGTGCGGGAATCGTCGGCGCGGCAACGGCATTGGCACTGACCCGATCTGGTTGCCGGGTGGCCGTACTCGATCGCACAGCACCCAACACGGCCGGGTCCGGCACCACTGCGGGAAACCTGCACATCCAGACCATCCACACCCGGCGCCCGGGTCAGGGCACCGCCGTGGACGTCGAGAAGCTGCTTCCCCTGCAGCGGGCGACGAGCGACCTGTGGGACATGCTCGCCGATACCGTGCCCGGGCTCGGCCTCAATCGCTGCGGCGGTTTCATGGTCGCCGAGACCGACGAACAGGTCCACGCCCTGCACACCAAATATCGGTGGGAACAGTCGGCGGGCATACCCACCGAAGTACTCACGGGGGACGCGGCACGGCACGCCCTGCCGCAGCTGGGACCGACCGTGGAAGCCGCGACCTGGTGTCCGTGGGACGGATTCGCCGAACCGGATATGGCCGGGCCCGCGCTGCTCCGGCAGGCGGTCGCCGAAGGCGCGCACGTGTACCCCGGCACGCCGGTCACCGGTCTGGAACGTGCGCGTGCGGAATGGTGTGTGAGTACGCCCGAGGGATCCTGGCGGGCCCCCGCGGTGATCGATGCGGCCGGCCCGTGGATGGCCGCGATCGCCGCCCTGGCCGGGGTGAACCTGGATCTGACACCCACTTCGCTGCAGATGCACGCGCTGGCCGCCGAGCCGGATGCGCTTCGGGTACTGGTCCAGCACGTCGGCGAGGGCATGTCGATCAAACAGGATCGGCGGCACCGGCTCGTCCTCGGCGGCGGCTGGCCCGCCGGTCCGTTCCACGACCGCGACGCCGCTCCCCTCCGCACCGACAGCACAGCGGGCAATCTCGCCCAGGTCGAGCGCCTGCTACCGGCGCTCTACCGGATGCCACTGCTCGACGCCTGGACCGGGCCGGTGGTCACGACACCGGACGAGATGCCGGTCATCGGTGCAGTGGCCGGCATACCCGGGCTCTTCTTCGCGGGTGGCACCTACTCGTTCACCTTCGCACCGCTGTGGGCACAGCTGATCACCGCGATGGTGCACGGGAACACACCCGATCTCGATGTCTCCGCGTTCTCCCCTACCCGCCTCGTCCGGCAACCCACCCACTGAAAGGACTGTTCCCATGGCAATTGTCACGATGTTCGTCAACGGGCAGGCGATGTCCGGCGGCTCCCTGCACGATGCGCTGCACAGGGCCCGATTCCTCGGCCGGGCCGAGACTGCTCCGCGATACCGGTTCTATTCGGTCCGCGACGAATTCCCCGGCCTGCATCCGGTCACCAGCGGGGGCGTCTCCGTACCGGGTGAACTCTACGAGGTCGAGTACGACGTCCTCCGCGACGAACTGCTCCCACGGGAACCCGAGGAACTCGAACTGGGTGTGATCGAGCTGGCGGACGGCAATGGATCGCTGTCGATGCGGATGCGCAGCAACGCCTTGGACGCGGCGGGCGTCATCGATATCAGCGACCGCGGCGGATGGGTCGCCTACCGGAAGGCATCGCGATGAAGGTCGTCCGTGGCGGTACCGTCGTCGAATCCCACTGGTCGGCACCGGCGGATCTGCTGATCGAGAACGACATCGTCGTGGCCGTTCTCGCACCCGGCACCGAGGTCGACCCCGCCGCCGAGGTCATCGACGCGACAGGCAAACTCGTCATGCCCGGCGGAGTCGACCCACACTGCCATGTCGGATTCACCTCCGGTGAGTTCACCTCGCTGGACTCCTACCGGGAATGCACCACCGCCGCGGTGTTCGGCGGTACGACCACGATCGTCGACTTCGCCATCCCGCGACCGGGTCAGCAACCACTCGATGCCGCCGAGAAACAACGCGCGAAGGCGACCGACGGGCTGTGCGATTCGGCGCTGCACGCCTGCGTCGTCGAATGGAACGACACCACCGCCGGCCAGCTCGCCACGATGGCCGCCGCCGGTATCCGCACGGTGAAGATGTTCACCACCTACGCGGGCGAAACGATGGCGAACGAGCACACCATCCTGAAGACCATGCAGACCACCCGTGACCTCGGTGGGATGGTCGTGATCCACTGTGAATCCGACGCCATCGTCACAGAAGCACAGAACCTCGCGGCGGCGAGTGCCGGTATCGACGCGTCGCAGATGTCGCTCACCCGGCCGGAGCTGGCCGAAACCGCTTCCGTCGCGGCGATCCTGGCGATCGCGGAATCACAACAGGCACCCGTGTACTTCGTCCACCAATCGACCCCGGCAGCTGTCGAGCTGGTCGCGCAGGCCCGCAAGCGCGGTCTGATCGCCTTCACCGAATCGGTGGCCCACCACCTCGTCCTCGACGATTCCCGGTACCGCGGCGAACATCCGGAACGCTTCGTCTGCTGCCCGCCGCTGCGCTCGGCCGATATCGTCGAAGAGCTCGGCCGGCATCTGTTCACCGGCCACATCACCACCGTCGGCTCCGACCACTGCTGCTACGACACGGCCCAGAAACGCGTTCACCGGCACGATGTCCGCCATATGCCGAACGGTCTGCCCGGCGTCGAGACCCGGCTTCCGGTGATCTATTCGCACTATGTCGGCCGACTGGGCCTGTCCCCGAGCCGCTTCGTGGAACTCACCTCGGCCAACCCCGCCCGGACCAACGGTTTGTATCCGCGGAAGGGTTCGCTGATGCCGGGAGCCGACGCCGATATCGCGATCTGGGACCCGGACCTGGAGTGGACGGTGACGGTCGACGCCCTGCACAT
Organism: Nocardia carnea; assembly: GCF_029868855.1. Lineage (GTDB taxonomy): Bacteria > Actinomycetota > Actinomycetes > Mycobacteriales > Mycobacteriaceae > Nocardia > Nocardia carnea_A. The sequence continues at coordinate 22,178 of NZ_JARWOV010000194.1, forward strand.
GGCGACCGACTACACACCGTACGAGGGATACCGTTTACGTGGTAAACCGGTCACCGTACTCGTCCGGGGCACGGTGGTCGTGCACGACGGCGAACTGGTCGACCTCACTCCCCGCGGGCGTCATCTCGAGGCGGCACCACTCGACTTCGGCCCTGCCCGGGGGTAGTAGTCGACGCCGTATGCCCCGGTCCGAGGAGCGCGGCAGCGGGTCGGCCCCAGGGGTGAGGGGTGACCCGGTGAGGTGGTCACCCCCTCACCAGGTTGTTCGAGCGCTCCGCCACGCATCGCTGACCGGCCGAACGTCGGCGAATAGGTACCGACCGGCGGGCAACTCCTGACCACCCGTATCCGCACCGGCCGGAACCGCCGACCCGGCACCGCGCCCGGAATCTCGCCGCTGCTGCGCCCCGGGCATACAGTTGAGGTGGCGAGAGGTACGCATATGCCACCCGGTGCCCACACAGATACTCGACGGATCGAGTTCCGGCCATGACCGCCGAAGATCCGCTGCGAACGCGTCGTGAGTCGACGATATCGGTCGCCGCGGAGCTCGCTGCGGCCGGTTTCACGGCGGCCACGGAGATCGGGCGCGGCGGGTTCGGAGTCGTTTACCGCTGCACCCAGCAGGCGCTCGATCGCACGGTGGCGGTCAAGATCCTCACGGGTGAGGCCGACGAGGAGAATCAGGCCCGATTCGTGCGGGAACAGCGGGCGATGGGCCGGCTCACCGGGCACCCCAATATCGTGCCCGTGCTGGAGACCGGGGTCACCGACGGCGGCCGCCTCTATCTGGTCACGCCCTACTACGCATCGGGTTCGCTCGACAACCGGATCCGCCGCTTCGGGCCGCTGACCGCGGCAGACGCGTTACAGCTCGGGGTGAAGATCGCGGGCGCCCTGGAAAGCGCGCACCGGGTGGGGATCGTCCACCGGGATGTCAAACCCGGCAACATCCTGCTGACCGACTACGGGGAACCGACGCTGACCGATTTCGGGATCGCGCAGATCGCCGGCGGCTTCCGGACCGCGGAGGGCACTGTCACCGGATCCCCGGCCTACACCGCACCGGAGGTACTGGAAGGAAGCACACCGACCCCCGCCGCCGATGTGTACGGGCTCGGTGCCACGCTGTTCAGTGCGCTCACCGGCCATGCGGCATTCGAACGCCGCACCGGCGAGAAAATCGTGACGCAGTTCTTACGGATCACCACCCAGCCGGTGCCGGACCTGCGCGAACACGGTATCGCCGGCGATGTCACCGCGCTGGTGGAAACGGCGATGAACCGGGATCCCCGGGCGCGGCCCTCCGCGGCCGGTTTCGGAGAGAATGCCCGCCGAGTACAACAGCGGCACGGTTATCCGATCGGTGCGATGGCGCTACGCGATACCCCGCTCGACGCGAAACGGGACGTGAAGGCGCCGAGCCCCCGCACCCCGGCAGTCCCCCATCGCACCGGCAACCTTCCACTCGAGCTGACAAGCATGGTCAACCGGCGGACAGAATCGGCAGAGGTGAAGAATCTGCTGTCCACCCACCGGCTGGTGACGCTCACCGGGATCGGCGGCGTCGGGAAGACGCGGCTGGCGTTGCGCGTAGCCACGCAGGTCGCACGGGACTACCCGGACGGCGTATGGATGGTCGATCTGGCCGACGTATCGGACGCCTCCATCCTCGTGGACGTCGTCGCCGCCGCCGTCGGCGTGCGCGACGAATCGGCCGCCCCGCTGATCGATGTGCTGGTGGACTTCCTGTGCCCGCGCAACACCCTGCTCGTATTGGACAACTGCGAACAATTGGTACAGGCGGTTGCCGAGTTGAACGAGCAGATGCTGCGGATCTGCCCCGAGCTGAGCCTGCTCGTGACCAGCCGGGAGCCGTTGAACATCGCCGGGGAAGCAGTCCTGCGGATTTCGCCGCTCACGGTCCCCGACCAGGGACGGGAACCGAGCCTGAAGGGAATGCCCCGCTTCGATGCCGTCACTTTGTTCGCCGAGCGGGCCGCCGCGGTGGTACCGGGATTCGAGCTCGACGAGGACAACAAAGGCGCGGTCGCCGGTATCTGCGCCCGGCTGGAAGGTCTGCCATTGGCGATCGAACTCGCGGCCGCCCGGATGCGCACCCTGTCACCGCAGCAGATCCTGCAACGTCTCAACGACCGGTACTCGCTGCTGACCAACTCCGCCCGCACCGCGCCGACGCGCCAGCAGACGCTGCGGTTGTCCATGGACTGGAGCTACGAGCTGTGCACTCCGGCCGAGCAGCAGCTGTGGGCGCAGCTCGCGGTATTCGCCGGCAGCTGTGAACTGGACGCCGTCGAAGGTGTCTGTGGTATCGATACGGGACCGCTGAGCCTGTTGGACGTCCTGTCGTCACTGGTCGACAAATCCATCCTGGCCCGGGAGGAAACCGGCGCTGTCGTTCGCTACCGGATGCTGGAGACCCTACGCGACTACGGCCGCCAGGAACTGCGGGAAGCGGGCCGGCTGCGGGACCTGCGCCGCCGGCACCACGATTGGTACCAGCGCCTGATCTCCGATGCCGCGGCCGGGTGGATCAGCGCGGAACAGCCGCGCTGGATCGCGCGGCTGGAACGGGAGCAGGCCAATCTGCGCGACGCGCTCGAGCACTGTCTGTCCGAGGACACTCCCGCGGCGATCGAATCGGGTATGCGCACGGCCACGGGGCTCTACGAGTTCTGGAACTTCCGCGGCCTGTACGGCGAGGGCCGATCCTGGCTGGACCGCTTCCTCGCCCGTTCCGGAATCCAGGCGGTACCGGTACGCATCGCGGCGCTGTGCGCGGCCGGCAAGCTGGCCGCGTCGCACGGCGAATTTCCGGCGGCGGCGGCACGGCTGGAAGAGGCGCGGGCCCTGGCCGGCTCCGAGGTGGGGCGGTCGACGCGCGCGCAGATCGCCTACGCCGAAGGCCTCCTCGCCCTCGCGGAGGGCGAATCCGAAGGCGCCCGTACGTATCTCGAACAAGCGGTGGAGCTGACGGGTTCCGAACCGCACGGCCAGCTCAGGATGAGTACGCTCGCCGTACTCGCGTTCGCGTACGAGCTGGGCGGCGATACCGCCCGCGCCGGCGAGTTGTACGGGGATGTGCTGTCGGTTACCGGGCCGTGCGGCGAGGTGCTCCATCGCGCGGCGGCACTGCGCGGGCTGGGTGTAGCGGAATGGCGCCACGGTGCGCGCGAACGGGCCCAGCAGTTGCTGACGGAGGCACTGCGGGTGAACAGTGGACTGGACAGCAAGGTGATCGCGGTGCTGTGCCTCGAGGCACTCGCCTGGACGGTCGACGCCCGCCGGGACGCCGAGCGGGCGGCCGTGCTGATGGGTGCCGCCCAGGGATTGTCGCCGGCGGGCAGTCAGGTGATGACCGTTCTCCACAATATGTGGCGATTCCATGACGACTGCGAAGAGGATGCCCGCCGCATACTGGGCAACCGCGGTTTCGATACCGCCCACCGCCGTGGCTCTGCGATGAGTATGAATGCGGCCCTCGCCTATGCCCTGGGGGTACGGGGGACCACCGGGCCGGCCGAATCCGGCTCGACGGGCACCTTGACCAAGCGTGAGCGGCAGGTCGCCGAGCTGGTGGCGCAGGGGCTGAGCAACAAGCAGATCGCGACGAAACTGGTGGTATCCCAGCGCACGGCGCAGAGCCATGTGGAACATATCTTGACCAAACTCGGTTTCAACTCCCGCGCACAGATCGCCGCCTGGATCACCGAACACGCCCGGGGCTGAGCTGCGATACCGACGGGCCGATCCGCCGTTCGCTGGGACCGGCTGCCGCCACCGTTTGCGCTCGCGCCGGTATCAGTACGAACGCCAACCGGCCGCGGTAGGTGCAGCGGTGAACGCCGCGACGTGGTCGGTGACCCACGCGGCATACGTACGCGGCGGCCGGCCGAGCACCTGCCGGATATCGTCGGTGAGCACCGCGTTCCCACCGGCCCGGGCGAATGCCTGGCCGGCCAGGGCACCGTCCGCGAAATCCGGGGTGGCGCCGGCGGCGAGCATATGTGCGCGGGCAACGGCCTCGTCGATATCGGCGACTTCGACAGGGCGCCCCAGCGCGGCAGCTACAACGGCGGCCTGATCACGGGTGGTGAGCAGTTCGGGACCGGTGAGGGTGTACACGCACCCCGCGTGCACCGGGGAAAGCAGCGCCTCGACCGCGACCGCCGAGACGTCACGCGGATCGACCACTCCCTGCGCGCCGGATCCCGTGAGGTTGGAGATGGATTGTCCCGCGTGGAGAGCCGGGGCCCAGCTCAGGGTGTTCGAGGCGAACGAGCTGGGACGCAGGATGGTCCAGTCGGTGCCGCCGGCGCGAACTGCCTGCTCACCCGGTAGATGCCAGGTGCCGACGCGGCCGAGCGCGGGATCGCCGGTGCCGATCGCGGAGAGTTTCACGATGCGACGGGCTCCGGCGTCCGAGGCAGCCTTCACGAGGGCGGTATCGACGTCGGCCCCTTCCGGGCCGAGCACACTCAGAACGAAAACGGCGTCCACACCGTCCATGGCGTCCGCGATGGCCTGGATATCGGAGTAGTCACCCCGGACGACTTCCACCCCGCCGTGAAAGTCCGCCGTTTCCGGGTTCCGGGTGACAGCACGAACACCCTCGCCACGCGCGACCAGCATTCGGACGATTTCGCTGCCGATGGTGCCCGTGGCACCGGTGATCAGAATCATGAGTCCATACCGTGCCGCCGGAACCGACCGAGCGATAGGAAATTCCGGCACACCTGAATCGCCGGGAGCTGCATACAGTCGAGCAGGTGAACACCCTGGAGACGGTCTGGCCGTCCGTGAACACCGATCTGTCAGCGACGGTGGTACCCGCGCCGGACTCTTTGCGGCCATGGATCACCGAGCTCGGACGGATCCCGGCAGTGCGTGAGCTGTCCGGACCGTTCGCCCATCTCCCCCAGGCCACGACCATGATCGTGCTACGCACCGAGGATCACGGTCCACGGGACGCCCTGGTCCTCGGTCCCAGAACCAAAGCCTCGTATGCCGAGGCGGACAAACCCCTGGGCTGCCTGCGGCTGCGGCTCGCGGCCGGCGCCACCCCCATCTTGCTCGGCGTCCGGGCCGTCGATCTCACCGACCGGGTGGTCCGGCTCGCCGAGCTCCCCGGCCCGGCCGCCGAGATGGCCGCCGAACTGACCGAACTGCGTCCCGACGAGCTGTTCCCTTACTTGGAGCAGCGATTACCGCACGTCGTTCGCGAAAACCCGACGCAACGGTCACACCGCGGACTGCTCCACCGGGCAGTCGACACCGTATCGGCGCAGGTCGCGGATCGAACAGTTCCCGTGCTCGCGAATTCACTCGCCGTCAGCGAACGCCAGCTCCGCAACCTGTTCATCGCCGGAATCGGCGTCTCTCCCAAGCACTATGCGCGGATTGAACGGGTCCGCCGGGTGCTCACCCGGGCCGGCAGCTCACCGTGGTCGCAGCTCGCCGTGCACACCGGTTACTACGACCATTCGCATATGACCGCCGAATTCCGGTCCCTGATGGGCGTCTCCCCTGGTTCGTTCCTCAGCGGTGCCCGCCCACCGGCGGACCCCTGCCGGCCACTCACACCGTTCTGACCACCCTGACCTGCGGGGCGAAATATTCGCGGGCGCAATTGCTGTCCACGCGCGATCATTCGTGCCGTGAACGAGTACCGGACGACCGACCGACCGCGCCCACCCACCGACCGGAGCAACAATGCCTGCCCCTGATAAACCCGAACGCCCCGACCTCACCGGCTGGCGCCGGCGCCAGCAACTCCGCCGATCCGGTGCCGCACAACCCATCCCCTCGGGCAAGAGCTACCGGCGCAAGCCCAAACACGCGCGAGACCGGGGAATCCGCGACGCGCACCGCTGATTGCGTGGTTTTCGCCGGCCGCATCCACGCCGATACACCCCGGCCCCGACGCCACCCGGCTGCTCGCCTGCGTTCGCGACTGCCACTGTTCGTGACTGCGCGGATCGGCTGCCCGGCCGCGGTTCGGCCCGTGGATCCGCCACGACCTGGACCGGGCCACCCGACCCGCTCCGATTTGCCGATTCGCGCGCCGTCCGCTGTGATCGGTGCACGTGAGCGGAAACAGGATCGTTTCGACGGCCACCGGCCGGGGCGCGCTGGGTCGCCGGGCATTGCTGCAGGCCGGAGCAGGGGCCGTCGCGGCCGCGGGCGTGCTGGCCGCGCCCGCGGCCCGGGCGGCTGTACCGGTCTTCGGTCACGGCGTCGCCTCGGGCGATCCGCTGCCCGACGGGGTGATCCTGTGGACCCGGGTGACCGTCGGTCCGGATGCGGCGCCCGGATCCGGTGCCGGTGACCCGGCCACCGTGCGCTGGGAGGTGGCCGCGGACGAGGCGTTCACCGAGATCGTGGCCTCGGGAAGCACGAACGCCACCGCGGAGAGCGACCACACGGTGAAGGTCGATGTGCGAAGTCTCGCGCCCGCGCGGGACTACTGGTATCGGTTCACGGCCCTCGGCGAGACTTCGGTGGTAGGCCGCACACGCACCGCGCCCGCCCCCGCGGCGGATCCCACGCGACTGCGCTTCGGCGTGGTCTCGTGCTCCAACTGGGAAGCCGGTTACTTCGCCGCCTACCGCCACCTGAGCAGCCGCGACGATCTCGACGCCGTGATCCACCTCGGCGACTACCTCTACGAGTACGCGGCGGAGTCGTACGGTGGCCGTGCCGGGCCCATCCGGCGACACGACCCGGTGCACGAGATCGTCACACTCGCCGATTACCGGGTCCGGCACGGTCAGTACAAAACCGATCCCGACCTCATGACATTGCACGCCCGCCTGCCGTTCATATGCACCTGGGACGACCACGAATCGGCGAATAATTCCTGGTCCGGTGGCGCGGAGAATCACGATCCGGGTACCGAGGGCGATTGGCCGGCCCGCCGGGCCGCCTCGGTGCGCGCGTATCTGGAATGGATGCCGGTACGCGCCGAGGGCACGGCCGCGGCACCTCGGATCTACCGCCGATTGCGGTTCGGCACTCTCGCCGAACTGTCCATGCTGGATCTGCGTAGCTATCGTGATGCCGCGCCCCGGCTCGGCTCCCGCGACAGCGACGACCCGGACCGCAGTATCGCCGGTGCGGCGCAGATGGATTGGCTCACGGCGGGGCTGACGTCGGGGTCGGCGCGCTGGCAGTTGGTGGGTAACTCGGTGATGATCTCGCCGCTGGCATTCCCGCCCATGGATCCGGCGACGACGGCCGCGGTGACCGAGATTCTGGGAATCCCGCGGGAGGGCCTGGCACCCAACACCGACCAGTGGGACGGTTACACGGCCGACCGGCGACGGCTGCTGACGGCCCTCACCGACCGCGGCTCGACGAATATCGTCTACCTCACCGGCGATATCCACAGTTCGTGGGCGGCGGATGTCCCACTGGACGCGGCGGCCTATCCGCATGGGCCCACCGCGGGAGCGGAGTTCGTGGTTCCCTCGGTGACCTCGCTCGGGATCGGCGATCTGCTACCCGGCCCGCCGCGTACCGGGACGGTCGCGCTGGAGAACTCAGTCCGGACACTCAACCCGCATATCCGCTACACCGAACTCGATTCGCACGGTTACGGCGTGGTCGATATCGCCGTAGGGCAGGTGCGCATGGAGTGGTTCTACACGGCGGATGTCACCGACCCGGGCACCGGTGTCGTCCTCGGTGCATCCTGGGTTCTCCCCCATGGTGGCCGGCTCCGGCCAGGAACCTGAGGCCAGGTCCCCGACCGACCACAGCAGCGCCGCGCGCCCACCGGAGCCGGCGCTGATCGGAGTGCCCGAGCCGAACGCCGCATGGCCCCGGCTGCTGCCACCCTCTCGCGCCGGCGGTCGGCACGGAAACACGCGGGTCGACCGCCGGACTTGATATGCAAGTAAACACTTGCCTATAGTCGAGGTGTGCACGCCGATCACGGACCGATCTTCAAAGCCCTCGCCGATCCGACCCGGCGGGCAATTCTCGACGAACTGGCCGACCACGACGGGCAGACCTTGTTCGAGCTGTGCGGACGGCTCACCATGAAACACGGCCTGTCCTCCACGCGGCAGGCGATCTCCCAGCATCTCGACCTGCTGGCCGCCGCGGGACTGATCCGCACACATCGCGACGGGCGGCACAAATTCCATCATCTCGAGCGCAGCCCACTGCGCCATCTCACCGACCGCTGGCTGGAGGAATAATGTTGCGAATCAACGTCACGAGCGTCTACGTCGACGATCAGAACAAAGCTTTGCGTTTCTACACCGAGGTACTCGGATTCCAGAAGAAAACCGATATCCCGCTCGGTGATGCCTCCTGGCTGACCGTGGTGTCGCCGCTGGATCCCGACGGCGTCGAACTACTGCTCGAACCCACCGGCCATCCCGCGGCCAAGGTGTACAAGCAGGCCCTGGTCGAGGACGGGATACCTTTCACCTCGTTCGCCGTCACCGACCTGCAGTCGGAATACGACCGGTTGCGCGCACTCGGGGTGAAATTCACCCAGGAACCGGTCGATTACGGAACGGTGATCACCGCCGTATTCGACGACACCTGCGGCAACCTCATTCAGATCGCGGAGGAGAAGTCCGCCTAGACCGGCTCGCACCCGCGCGGCCCAGGGCACAACAGTTCGGATCACTCCCGTGTAAATCATTCCGCCCGCACACGCCTGTTGTTTCAATTCGGCTATGCCCCAGCCTCGTTCTCTGGCCGCGCGTTTTCGGCACCGATCGGTCGCGATGATCCTTGCCGTCGCCGCGGCCGGTCTCACCCTGTCCGGATGCGCAGCCGGCGACAAGCCCGGTGGTGCTCCGGCCGACACACCGTTGCCCACCGAGGTCCCACCCGGCACCACCCTGGTGGTCGCCGACCAGCAGGAGCGATTCCAGACCGCGCTACGGGCATCCGGGGAGCTCGAAAAACTGCCCTTCAAGGTGGAATTCGCCAATTTCATCGGCGGCCCGGAAATCCTGGAGGCATTCCGTGCGGGCGCCGCCGACGTCGCGCCGGTGGGCGATGTGCCGCCGATCCACGCCCTGGCCGCCGGCCAGGATGTACCGATCATCGCGGCCTACCAGACCGATCCGCTCGGGATCAAACTCGCGGTCGCACCCGGGGTCACCGCCACGACGCTGACCGACCTGCGCGGGAAGAAGATCGCCTACGCCGAAGGGACCGCACAGCAGGCGGCGGTTCTGCGGGCACTGAACCGCGCCGGTCTCACCACCTCCGATGTCGAACTCGTCCGGTTGCAGCTGGCCGATTTCAACGACGCCGTGCGCACCGGACAGGTCGATATCGCCCCGCTGAACGAACCCCGGCTCACCCGTTTCCTGCGAACCCCGGGTGCGACGGTGATCCCGGACGCGGAGACCCACGACATCTACTACGGCCTGGGCTACCTCTACGCCCGGCGCGAGGCCACGCAGGATCCGGCGAAGTCCGCCGCACTGCGCGCACTGACCGCGGCGTTCGTCCGGGCATTCCACTGGACCAACACCCATCGCGACGAATGGGCCCGGATCTATTACATCGAAAACCAGAAGCTCAGCGCCGAGGACGCCGGCCGCATCGTCGATTCGCTCGGGGAATTCACCTTCCCGCATCTGGACCAGCAGCTGATCGAACGGCAGCAGGACACGATCGATGTGATCGACGCAGCCGGCGAACTACCCCGCAAGGTCGAGGCCGCAGACGGATTCGATCTGCGTTTCGACGAGGTGATCAGCCAGACCGTCCCCGCGGTCGGCGCCCGATTCGAACAGGAGAAACGGTAGTGGCCACTCTCGATATCTCCGCGGAGGCACGGGTGGCGGACCGGCCCGCCGCCACCGCCTCGCGTCCGGCCCGGCGCTCCGGCCGGGCCAGGCTCGGCCCGGGCCGGCCGATCCCGTTCGGATTCGCGCTCGGTCCGGCGCTGCTGGTCATCGCCTGGGTTCTCGGTTCGGTATCCGGTGCTCTCGACCCGGAGATTCTGCCGGCGCCGTGGGAGGTGGCGCGGACGGCGGGCGAGCTGATCGCCGAGGGTACTCTGCAGTCCAACCTGCTCACCTCACTGCAGCGCGCGGCACTCGGTCTCGCGCTGGGGGTATCGATCGGGCTGGTCCTCGCGCTGATCGCGGGTCTGAGCCGCCTGGGTGAGGCCGTGGTCGACGGCCCGGTACAGATCAAACGTTCCATTCCGACGCTCGCGTTGATCCCGTTGTTCATCGTCTGGTTCGGAATCGGCGAGGAGATGAAACTCATCGTGATCACCGCCAGTGTGCTGGTCCCCGTCTATATCAATACTCATGCCCAGCTCCGCGGCGTCGACGCCCGCTATGTGGAACTGGCGCAGACCGTGGGACTTTCGCGCTGGGGATTCGTTCGCCGAGTCGCGCTGCCCGGTTCGCTACCGGGTTTCTTCACCGGCCTGCGGCTGGCGGTGACCATATCCTGGCTGGCCCTCGTGGTGGTCGAACAGGTCAACGCGACCAGCGGTATCGGCTATCTGATGACGCAGGCACGCACCTACGGCCAGATCGACGTGATCGTGGTCGGGCTCGTGATCTACGGACTGCTCGGCCTGTTCGGAGATCTCGCCGTCCGGGCTCTGGAGAGGAAGGCGCTGGCATGGCGGCAGACACTGGCGGATTGACCGTCCGGGTCCGCGACCTCACGCGCGGTTTCGGCGAGCGGATCGTCTTGAACGGAGTGGATCTCGATATCGCCCGCGGGGAGTTCGTGGCGCTGCTGGGTCGCAGCGGGTCCGGGAAGAGCACCCTGTTACGCGCGCTGGGCGAACTCGACCAGGATGTGGCGGGCGGCGGCGAACTGTCGGTACCCCGGGAACGCTCGGTGGTGTTCCAGGATTCGCGGCTGCTGCCGTGGCTCGCGGTGCTCGACAATGTCATCCTCGGTCTCACCGGTCCGGGCGCCGCGCGCCGCGGTCGCGACGCCCTCGCGGAGGTCGGTCTCGCCGGTCGCGAAAAGGCTTGGCCCCGGGAACTTTCCGGCGGCGAGCAGCAGCGGGTGGCGCTGGCGCGCTCGCTGGTGCGCGAGCCGGCGCTACTGCTGGCCGACGAACCGTTCGGCGCCCTGGACGCACTCACCCGGATCCGGATGCACCGGCTGCTACAGAACCTGTGCGCCCGGCACCGGCCGGCGGTCCTGCTCGTCACCCACGATGTCGACGAGGCCGTCCTGCTCGCCGACCGGGTGCTCGTGCTCGACGAAGGCCGGATCGCCGTCGATGTATCCGTCGACGCGCCCCGGCCGCGCACCCACGCCGACCCCGCCTTCGCCCACCACCGCGAACGCTTGCTGGCCGCGCTCGGCGTATCCGACGACCCGACCGAGGTCGATATCCCGGTCCCCTGAGTGCGCCGGCAGCGGACCTACCCGTCCCGGTGACAGCTCCCGGCTCGATCCTCGCCCGCACCCGGACATCGAGTTCGCGCCGGGCGGGCGCCCGCGGCAGTCTCAGCGGCCGGGCGCCGACAATTCCGCGGCCGTTTGCGCGAGCACCGCGGGCGCCGGCGCACTCCGCTGTGAGGTCGGACCGAACTCCGGGTGCACTGGAGGTGTCCGCCACCACGGCTCCGGAAGCTCACGCGGGATCGGCAACTGTCGCCGTGCGCGCCGATGTGGCGATCCGCTACCCCTGGCCCGGTCACGCAGCGCGGGTACCCGCGAGTCCCCATTCCCGGGCGAGCAGACGGTGTGAGGTCAACCGGTCCTCATGCCGGTGGGTGACGCTCGTGATCACCAGCTCGTCGGCGGCGGTCAGCCGCTGTAGTGCCGACAGTCGCGCGGCCACGGCGGCCGGCGTTCCGACGAACTGGGTGTTCACCCGGTCGTCCACCAGCCGGCGCTGGTAATCGGTCAGTGGCGGCGCGGTATCGGGGTCCGGATATTCGGTCGCTCCCGCGCCGCTGCGGATACTGGCCACCCAGTGCCCGTAGGTGGACGCGAGATGACGGGCCCGCGCTTCCTCCTCCGCAACGACCACATCGGCCGAAACCACCAGATAGGGCTCCGGGAACTGCTCCGACGGCCGGAACGCCGCGCGATAGCCGGCCACGGTTTCCAGGATCGTCCCCGGTGACACGTGGTAGTTGGCGACGAACGGCAGCCCGAGGCGGCCTGCCAGCTGCGCACTCTCCCCACCGCTGCTGCCGAACAGCCACACCTGCACATCGGCTCCCTCCCCCGGTACCGCCCGCAGGTGGATTCCGTCGGCGGTCGTGTACGTCCCGGCGAGCAGGGCACGGATCTCCGCGACCTGCTCGGCGTAGTCCGGCGGTTCGGCACCGGGCAGCCGGAGCGCCTCGAGCGAGGCCGCGAGCCGGCTCGTATCCCGGATCTGCGTGGGTGCGAACGCGGGCGGTACGACCACCCCGTCACGCACCACGGTCGGCCGTGGCAAGAGCGGGGGCGGCGGAGTTCCCGGGGCGCGCAGTTGCGGAAGGCGATGCGCCGAACGCCCCAGCCCGAGATCCAGCCGGCCCGGGTACAGCGCATCGACTGTGCCGAAGGCCTCCACCACCGACGCCGCGGTCCGATAACCCGCCTGGACAGCGGCGGAGCCGACCCGGATGGTGTCGGTGGCGGCGGCGATGAGCGCGATCAATTCGATCGGCGCCGACGAAGCCACCGCTACGAAGTGATGTTCGGCGACCCAATACCGCCGGTATCCCCAGGCTTCGGCGTGCCGGGCGAGATCGATGGTGTTGCGAATCGCCTGCCGCGCATCCGACCCCGTGCTGATAGGAGAAAGATCCAGGACCGACAAGGGTGTGGTCATGATGCGCGCACCTGCTCTCCGGCGCCGTGCGGATGGCGTATGCCCAGATGTTCGCGCAGCGTCGTTCCCTGGTATTCGGTGCGAAAGCTACCGCGGTCCTGTAGTTCCGGCACCACCTTGTCGACGAATTCGTCCAGGCCGGCGGGAGTGAGGTGCGGTACGAGGATGAATCCGTCGGCCGCGTCTGCCTGTACGTAGCGGTCGATCTCCGCCGCGATGGCGGCGGGTGTGCCGACGAACTGCTGGCGGGCGGTGACCTCGATGACGAGTTCGCGGATACTCAGTTTCTCCGCATCGGCGCGTGCCCGCCACTGGCGCGCCAGAGCTTTGGGATCTCTGGTGTGCCGGACCCGGCCGCGGGTGATGGTCACATCGTCGAGCGGTTCGAGCTCCGGCAGGGGCCCGTCGGGATCGTAGGCGGAGAGGTCGCGACCCCACACCTGTTCGAGGAAGGAGATCGCGGTCTGCGGGCTCACCTGCTTCGACCGGATCTCCCGGGCCCGTGCCTCGGCGTCGGCGGCGCTGTCGCCGATCACGAAGGTGGCGGCGGGCAGGATCAGCAGGTCGCCGGGGTCGCGGCCGTACTTGGCGAGCCGTTTCTTCATATCGGTGTAGAACTGTTGTCCCGCTTCGAGTTCCCCGTGCCGGCTGAAGATCGCGTCCGCGGTGGCGGCGCCGAATTCCCGGCCCTCCTCGGAGTCACCGGCCTGGAGTTGTACGGGATAGCCCTGGGGGCTGCGCGGCAGGACGAAGGTGCCGTGGATATCGAATTGTTCGCTCCGGTAGCGGACCTCGGGAAGCGGCCGGGTGAAGACACCGCGGTCGCGATCGACCACCAGTGCGTCGCCGGGCCAGCTTTCCCAGAGCGTGCGGGTGGCGGCGACGACCTCGGCGGCACGCGTATAGCGCCGGGAATGGTCGAGATAGCCGCCGCGGCGGAAGTTCTCCCCGGTGAATGCATCCGACGAGGTCACGGCATTCCAGGCGGCCCGGCCGCCCGAGAGGTGATCCAGTGTGGCGAACTGTTTCGCCAGTTCGAACGGTTCGTTGAAGGTGGTGTTGATGGTGCCTGCCAGGCCCAGCCGCGTGGTCACCCCGGCGAGCGCGTTGAGCACTGTGAAGGTGTCGGGCCGGCCGACGACGTCCAAGTCGTGGATCCGGCCGCGATGTTCGCGCAACCGCAGTCCTTCGGCGAGGAAGAAGAAATCGAACAGTCCACGCTCGGCCGTGCGGGCCAGGTGGACGAACGAGCCGAAATCGATCTGGCTACCGGATTCGGGATCGTTCCATACGGTGGTGTTGTTGACGCCGGGGAAATGGGCCGCGAGATGGATTTGTCTGCCGGTCACGCCTGTCGACACGATCATGCCCCTTCGGTCGCATAACGGTTCAGTGGCCGCGGCAACCCCAGACGGCCGCGCAGAGTCGGCAGCGGGGCGGGGATGCGGTCCAGCAACGCAGCCTGTGCCAGCGGCTTCAGGACCACCCCATCGGCAGCGCATTCGCGGTGGGCCTGCGCGACGAGTTCACCCAGCGAGACCGGGGTGCCGATATGGCGCAGCGAGGCCGGGGCCGGGCCGATGGTCCAGGAATCCAATTGCGTTACCTCCTGTGCCGCCGCGTGGTCCGACGCGGCGAGATGCACCTCGATATCGAGCAATATCCGGACCAGGTCCGGATCCCGGCCCGCGGCGGCGGTTGCCGCCCGTAACACCGACCTGGTCTCGGCGGCCGTCGCGAGATCCGGCGCGGAGATGCGGAGCAGATCAGCCCGGTGCACGGCCACGCGGGTGGCGTGCGGGCCGTCCGCCCGGATCGCGATCAACGGCTGGCCCTGGGGCGGTCGCGGGGTGATCGAGGGGCCCTTCACCGAGAAGTTGTCGCCGGTGAAGTCGATGTAGTGCAATCTGTCGCGGTCGATGAACCGGCCGGTCTGCGTATCGCGGATCTCCGCGTCGTCCTCCCAGCTGTCCCACAGCCGGGTGACCACCTCGATCGCCTCGTCCGCTTCGTGCCAGAGCGCGCTGTCCGGCTGTTCCGGTTTGCGCCCGAACAGCCGGGCCTGTTCGGCGCCGGGCGAGACGGTCACCTCCCAGCCCGCCCGGCCGGACGAGGCGTAGTCCAGGCTGGCGACAGCCTTGGACAGATGGAACGGTTCGGTATGGGTGACAGGTCCCTGCGGGATCAGGCCGATGCGGGTGGTCGCCGGCGCGACTCGCGCGGCGATCCCGACCGCGTCGAGCCGGCCGCGCGCGCCTCCGGATTGCAGTGCGAAGGAATCCGGCAGGAATACCAGGTCGAGCCCGGCCCGTTCGGCGGCGGTGACCGCATCCACCCAGAAATCGGCGGTGAACAGGTCCTCGGCCCGCGAATCCGGGCGCCGCCAGGATGCGGGGTGCACGCCGGTGCCGTCCAGTTCGACGGCGAGCAGCAGCGATGCGGCGGGCGGCATCACGCGGTCCTTTCGTTCTGCTGGTGGCGGCGCGCGGCGCCGGGAATCGCGCGCAACAGCTCACGGGTGTACTCGTGCCGCGGTGCCTCGAACACCGCTGCGGTACACCCCGTTTCGACGATGCGCCCGGCACGCATCACGGCGACACGGTCACTGACGTCGCGCACCACGGCCAGGTCGTGGGAGATGAACAGATAGCTCAGCGCCAGGTCGGTTTGCAGTTCGCCGAGCAGCGCCAGGATCTGTTCCTGGACCGAAACATCCAGGGCGGATACGGGTTCGTCGAGAACGACCAGGTCCGGGCGGAGCGCCAGCGCGCGGGCGATGGCCACCCGCTGCCGCTGTCCACCCGACAATTCCGCAGGCCGTCGCCGCGCACTGGAACTCGGGAGGGCCACCCGGTCCAGTAGTTCGATGACCTGCTCCCGGCGTGTCGCCGGGGAGCCGATACCGAACGCCTGCAGCGGCTCGGCGATGATCCGTTCGACGGTGAGCTTCGGATTCAACGAGCCGTAGGGGTTCTGGTACACGATCTGGACGCGTCGCCGCCATTCCCGCAGCCGCGCACCGCGCAGCGTGCCGATATCGGTGCCGTCGAATGCGACGGTGCCGCGATCGGGCGCCTCGAGCCGGGCGATGATCCGCGCGGTCGTGGATTTGCCCGAGCCGGATTCCCCGACGAGGGCCAGCGTTTCCCCGCGATCGATCGTCAGGGCGACATCGTCGACGGCCGTAAGACCGGCACCGCGGCCGATGGGAAAAGTCTTGTGCAGGTTCTGGGCCGACAGCAGCGGTGTGGCCGCGCGCGGACGGGTGGCCCGCTCGGGGCGGCGCGCACCCGACGCCGCGTCGAGCAAGCGGCGCGTGTACTCGTGGCGGGGTTCGGTGAGCACCTCGGCGACCGCGCCGCTCTCCACGATCCGGCCGTGGCGCAGTACCACGATCCGATCGGCGCGGTCGGCGGCGACACCGAGATCGTGGGTGATCAACAGTACCGCCGTCCCCGATTCGGCGGTACGGCCCGCCAGGTGGTCCAGGATGCGCCGCTGCACGGTGACATCGAGTGCGCTGGTCGGTTCATCGGCGATGACGAGGCGCGGCCCGCAGGCCAGCGCGATCCCGATCAGCACGCGCTGACGCTGACCGCCCGAAAGATCCTGCGGAAACTGCCCGGCGCGCAGTTCGGGCCGGTCGATACCGGCCTCGTCCAGGATGCGGACCGCCTCCGCCCAGGCCGTGCGCCGGTCCGCGCGCCCGTGGATCCGCAATGTCTCGCCGACCTGATCGCCGATCCGCAGCACCGGATTCAGCGATACTGCCGGATCTTGGGGAACGAGCCCGATTTCGGCACCGCGCACCCGCCGCCACGCCCGCTGCGTCAGCCGGTCCAACCGACGGCCACCGAATGTGACGGTGCCCGCCGTAATCGCTCCCCCGCCACTCAGCAGACCGATCACCGCGTGGGCCAGACTGGATTTCCCGGACCCCGACTCCCCGACGAGCGCGACGGTTTCCCCGCGGTGGATCGTGAGCGACACACCGTCGACCGCCGTGGTGACGGTGCGGCCGGTGCGATAGTCCACCCGCAGATCTCGCACCCGCAGGACCGCGTCCCCGGCCACGGCACCGATCCCGTTTCCGGCGAGCACGGCCGCTCCTGTCACAGTGACCATCCGGCGAAGTACGCGCGCGGCATCCGTTCGGCCAACCGGGTGGTGAACGACCATCCTTCCCGGAGGAAGCCGGTCGTCCGGCGCACCGCCGTAATAATCGGGTCCGGCGCCGGATCGGGTGCTGTATCGCTGTGCGCGTACCGATCGCCGGTTTCGTGCAGCGCTCCGGCCACCGGCTCGGCGGCCGTGCTCGTGGTCCGGCGGTTGTCGTCTCGGTTCATCGCAGTCCCTCCTGGGCGAGAGCCCGGCCCAGGCGCTGGGTTGCGAGCACCAGCGCGACGATCACGAGACCGGGCAGGGTGGTGAGCCACCACGCGGTGGCCAGATAGTTGCGTCCTTCCGAGATCAGCGAGCCCCACTCCGGAGTCGGTGGCGCGGCACCGTATCCGAGGAAACTCAGCGAGGACACGGCGAGCACCGCAAGCCCGAATTCCACGGCGGCCAGCGCCGCCACCGGTGCGTAGGCATTGCGCAGCACGTGCCGTACCAGCACGACGTACCAGCGCACACCCGAGGCATACGCGGCCTCCACATAGGCGGCCCGGCGCACCCGGAGCACCTCCGCGCGCATCACTCGGGCGAACCGCGCGACGAGCGCGAGACCCACCGCGAGTGCCACATTGCCGGTACCGAACCCGAGAACGGTCACCAGAGCCAGCGACAGCAGGAGTTCCGGAATGGACAGCAGAACATCCACACCGCGCATCAACGCACTGTCGACGACGCCACCCACCGCACCCGAGAGCAGACCGAGAAGCGAACCGGCCACCAGGCCGATCGCGACCGCGAGCACCGTCGCGGTCAACGACAGCGCCGCCGCGTGCACCACGCGGGTGTAGAGGTCGCGGCCCAGGTTGTCGGTCCCGAACCAATGGTCGAGGCCAGGACCCTGGAATTTCTCGCTCGGCACCCCGATCAGCGGATCGCGATCGGTGAACAGCCCCGGCACCAGCGCCCAGCCGAGCACGAGCACAACGAAGCCCACCGAAACCGCCACACTCACAGCCGGCCATCTCGTGCGCTCGCGGAACCGCGCCCGGCTCCCGCCCGGGGCCGGCCCGGCGGCACCGTTTGTCTTCGATTGCGCGTCCTCGCCCACATCCGCCGCGGCTTCTCCGCGCACACCTCCCGCAACCGCGGTCGACTCCCCCACCTGCTCCCCGTTCACTTTCGCCGCAGCGTCTCCGGAGGACTTCATCGCCACATCCCCACGGGACTCCACCCCCACGTCTGTGCCGAGGTTCGCCGCCGCACCCACCCGCGACTCCACCGCCGCGTTCGTGACCGCATTCGCCGCCGCAGCCACAGACGACTCCACCGCGGCATCCGCGACCGCATCCACATTCGGTTCCGCCGCAGCGTCCGTATCCGGTTCCGCCGCAGCGTCCACATCGCGCGCGGCCCGAATGTCCGTGGGCGACGATCGCACGATGTCCGCGCGCTCCGCCGCAGCGCCGTTCCTGCGGAAGTCAAGCACGAGCCGGCTCCTTCCCTCGGTGCCGCTCCGCCACGCGCGCGTCCACCAGCGGATACACCAGATCCACCAGCAGATTCACCAGCACGTACGCCGCCGCCCCGAGCAGCACGATCCCCTGTACCACCGGAATGTCCTGGTTCAGCACCGAAGTCTGGGTGAGCCGGCCGATACCCGCCCGCGCGAAAACCGTCTCCACGATCACCGAACCGGCGAGCACCGTGCCCACCCAGATGCCGGCGACAGTGAGCGCCGGACCGACCGCCGCCCGCAGCACGTGCCGCCACTGCACCCAGGCGCGAGAGGCGCCCTTGGCGAAGGCGATCGCCACGAACGGCTGCTGCCAGGTGGTGATCAGATTGCTGTACAGCACCTGTGCGATCACCGCCCCCACCGGGATGGCCAGCGTCAGCGCCGGCAGCACGGTGCCCGCGAAACCTGTGCCGCCGAAGGCCGGAACCAGGCGGAGTTGGAAGGAGAACAGCTGCAACAAGAGCAGGCCCACCCAGAAGGTCGGCATCGCCGCTCCCACCGACGGTAACGCCGTCAGCAGTCCCCGCAGCCACGGGCGTTCGGTGTAGGCGGCTGCCGAGGCCAGCGCGGTGCCGGACACCACCGCAAGCGCCAGTGCAGATCCGGCGAGCGCCAGGGTCGACGGTAGTGCCTCGCCGAGGGCGGCGGTAACGGATCGACCGGTGGTCAGGGAGAATCCCAGATCGCCCTGAACGGCGTGGGTCAAGGCGGTCCAGTACTGTTCCCACACCGGCCGGTCCAACCCGTACCGGGCCTGTAGTTCGGCGACCGCGGCGGCGTCGACCGGCGTTCCGGGACTCGCGTCCACCGCGAGTTGCACCGGGTCCGCCGGCAGCAGGAACAGCACCGCGAAGGTGACGGTGAACGCCGCCCACAGCACACCGGCCGCCTGGAGCACCCGGATCGTCATATAGCAGGCCATCGTTGTCACCGGCCGCTCAGCCAGGTGTCGTAGAACTGCAACCGCGCCGAGGCCTCGAACGTCAGGTCCTGCACCGTACCCGCGACGCCGATGGCCTGCGAAAGCTCGATCGTGGGGATCCACAGCCCTTCGGCGAGCAGCAGTCGCTGTGCCTCGCCGATCAACCGGTTGCGTTCGCCGGTATCGAGGGTGCGCAACTGCCCGGACAGTGCCGTGTCGAGTGCGGGAATCGCCTCGCGGGCATTGAGGTTGCGGCCGTCGAGCCCGAAGTTCGTGCGCAGGATATCGCCGTCGGCGCGGGTGGTGTTGTAGTAGATCGTGTCGAAGTCCTTGGTGTTCTGCCGCACGGTGTAGTCGGCGTTGGAGGCCGGTTCCAGCCGCAGATCGACTCCCGCCGCCCGCAACTGCTGCTGCAGTAATTCCAGAATTGCCTGATTTCCGGCGAATACCTGGCTGAAGAGCACACCGAACGACAGCCGCTGCCCGTCCTTCACGCGGATCCCGTCGGCGCCCGCGATCCACCCGGCCTCGTCGAGGATGCGCTGCGCGGCGGGCAGATCGAATCCGGTATCCGCCGCGAGGTCCGCATACCCGGGGGTTGTATGGGCAAGGGGGCTGGTGGCGGCCCGGAACTGCGGGCCCAGAACGGTATCGACGAGTTCCTGCCGGTTGATTGCCGGCAGCAGCGCGGTGCGCACCGCCCGATCCCGCAACGGACCGCGGGTCACATTCGGCTGCAGCCCGAAGGTGATTCCGGGATTCGAGGCGGTCGCCACCCGGCCGCCGGCGGCCTCGATCTGCGGAATGTCCTGGGGCAGTGCATCGCTGATCGCGTCGAGCTGGCCCGACGCCAGGCTACCGGTGCGCACGCCCGACTCCGGCACGACGGTGAACTCGATCCCGTCCAGATAGGTTTCACCCTGATGAGCGAATACCGCCGAGCCCCAGTTGTATCCGGCCCGCTTCGTCAGCGTGACCTCATCGCCCTGGCGGTACTCGGCATACGTGAAGGGTCCGCTGCCGATGACATCCCCGAGGCAACGCTGCTCGGCCTGCTTCGAAGTCGTCGCGGCCGCCAGGACGGCGAGCTGCGGTGTCGAGGTCGCCTGCAGGAATTGGGCATTGGGTGTACCGAACCGCACGCGCGCGGTGAGTGGGTCCACCACGTCCGTCCCGGTGTAGTTCGCGAGGTAGGTCGTCGCCAGCGGCGCCTTGGCACCGCCGAGGGTGTGCACGATCGAATCGAATGTGGCCCGTACCGATTCCGCGGTCAACGGGGTGCCGTTGCCGAAGGTCACACCCTCGCGCAGGTGAAATGTGAACGTGGTGGCATCCGGGCTCACCTCCCAGCGTTGCGCCAGCCACGGCCGGATCTCGCCGGTGGCCGGGTCCTGGTCGGTCAGCGAATCGGCGATCTGCCGGGTGACATAGAGGGTCTGATTGGTGCCGCTCTGCGCCGGGTCCGAACAGGTCGGCGCCTGGGACAGGCCGTACCGCAGCGTTCCTCCGGGTTGCGGCGGCCCCGCAACCCCACCCTCGGGCCCGGAACCCGCACAGGCCCCGAGGCCCAGTGTCGCGGCCAGTACCCCCAACAGGGCAACGGTTCGTTTCATCGCGCACTCCGCATCGCGCCGTTCCGCACTCGGACCGGTCTCGTCTCGCCGGGACTCCTTCACCACGGATCCCGGACGTAGGGAAACGGTAGGCACACAGCGGCGGTCGGTCGCCGGTCTCGCTCAGGCTGAATCCAACTCCCGCCCAGCGCCCGGTATGCCGAGCGCCGACCGGCCCGACTGCACGTCGACTTCTCCGTGCGTCGTACTGCCGGCGCTCGGCGGTCCGGGTGCGACCACCCCCGGCCGACGCACGGGAATGCCCGGTGCGCACACGTGGTTCGCGAATCATGAAGGCGATCGGTGTATACGATTTCGGCGGTACCGAGGTCCTGCGCGTTCTGGAGTGACCCGACCCGCAGGCCGGCCCGGGAGAGGTACGCATCGGCACGTGGCGGCGGTGAATCCGACCGATGCGCTGCTGCGCACCGGCGAACACGCCGTACGCATGCCCGGCCGCCGGTCTCCTTCGTACCGGGGATGGACGCGGCCGGAGTAATCGACCAGCTCGGTCCCGGATCGGGCCACAGGCTCGCGGTCGGGCAGCGGGTGGTCGCGCTGGTGCTGTTCACCGGCCCACATGGTGGAGCCTACGCCGAGCAGGTTGTGGTGCCCGCCGCCTCGGTGTTGCCCGCGCCCCGAGGAGCGGACTTCCCTGCCGCGTCCACATTGCTGATGAACGCCATGACCGCCCGCCTCGCCCTGGACGCACTGGCCGCACCGGCCGGTGAAACCATTGCCGTGACCGGAGCCGCCGGCGCTGTAGGCGGGAATGCCGTCCAACTGGCCGAGGCCGATGAGCTGACCGTGATCGCGGATGCCGCCGATCACGATATCGCCCGGGTCCGGGGGTTCGGCGCCGACCATATCGTCGAGCGCGGCGCCGGTATCGCCGCCCGTATCCGGGCGCTCGTCCCCGACGGTGTCGCGGGCCTCGTGGACGGCTCGATGCAGACCACCGAGGTGATTCCGGCCGGCGCCGACGGCGGAACCCTCGCGGAATTGCGGGAGTGGGCCGGTCCGGCCGATCGCGGTATCCGCGTATGCCCGGTGATGGTGACCGACGGCATCACCGATACCGAGGGACTGGATACGCTGCGCCGCCTGGCCGAGGATGGCACCCTGACGCTGCATGTCGCCGATGTGCTGCCTGCCGATGAAGCGGCCGAGGCCCACCGCCGCCTGGCGAGAGGTGGCTTGCGGGGCCGCTTGGTACTGGACTTCTCCTGACCACTCGCCCGGCAGGCACGCGATACCGGCAGCGCTCAGTCCGGGTATCCCCCGTAGCGTCCCTCCGCCACGGTCGGCCCGCGAGCCCCCGCCTCCACGGCTATGGCCTGCTGTTTATCTGAAGACCCGGTGTTAGTGTGAACATATGTTCGAATCCGATGACGGCTCGCGGAGTGGACACCCACGCCACTCACCCGGATCCGGCCCGCGACCTCGGATCACCGCCCGGCCGCAGGCGTCGATCCTGCATGCCGATCTGGATTCGTTCTACGCCTCGGTCGAACAGCGGGACCAGCCACATCTGCGGGGCGAACCCGTACTGGTCGGCGGTGGAGTCGTACTGGCCGCCAGTTACGAGGCCAAGGCGCGCGGGGTGCGGACCCCGATGAATATCGGCCGGGCGCTGCAGTTGTGCCCGGAGGCGATCGTGGTTCCGCCGCGGATGTCCGAATACGCGCAGGCCAGCAGGGATGTATTCGCGATCTTCCGCGATACCACTCCTGTCGTGGAGGGCATCTCGATCGACGAGGCCTTCCTCGACGTCGCGGGACTGCGCCGGGTGGCCGGAGAACCGCTCGCCATCGCGGCGGACCTGCGAACCCGGGTGCGGCGCGAGGTCGGTCTACCCATTTCCGTGGGCATCGCGGGTACCAAATTCCTGGCCAAGGTCGCCAGTGCGGTATCGAAGCCGGATGGATTGCTGCTGGTCGAGCACGGCGGCGAACTCGATTTCCTGCATCCACTTCCGGTAGAACGCCTGTGGGGCGTCGGTCCGGTGACAGCGGAGGCCCTGCGCGTACACGGAATCGAACGGATCGGGCAGCTGGCCGAACTGGGTGAACAGGGTCTCCGGCCGATCGTCGGCCGGGCCGCGGCGCGGCATCTGCACGCCCTGGCCTGGGCGCGCGACCCACGCCGGGTGGAAACCGGGCGGCGGCGCCGATCGATCGGCGCCCAGCGCGCGCTCGGCCGAGGGTCGCGCACCCCGGCCGAGATCGAGGCGTATCTGCACGGTCTCACCGATCGCCTCGGCCGGCGACTCCGGAAGGCGGATCGCGTCTGCCGGACGGTGGTGCTGCGTCTGCGTTTCGACGATTTCACCCGCGCGACCCGCTCGCACACCCTGCCCGATTCCACCGATCACACCGAGACGCTCCTGCGCACGGCACGCAGGCTACTGACCGCCGCCATGCCGATGATCGACGAACGCGGACTCACCCTGATCGGATTGGCACTGACCAATCTGGACGATGCGGACCCCCGTCAGCTCACCCTGCCGTTCGATCACGTCCCCGGCCCGGAATTGGATACGGCGCTCGACGAGGTGCGCACCCGATTCGGGTCGAGCGCAGTCACCCGCGCCGCCCTTCTCGGCCGGGGAGAAGGACTTTCGGTACCGCTGCTGCCCGACTGATGCGGCCTCCTCAACCACTCTCGCACTTCTCGGAGCACCTCGAACTGAACGATTGACCAATCATATCTGGACGAACGTTCAACAGTGTGGTTCGCTGCCATTCGACACGAAAGGAACCGCGATGGCAGCGACTCCCGAATCCCGCACCGCCACCAGCCGGTCCGGCGACCGGCCCGCGGCGCTTCCGCGCCGGACCGTGCTGGCCGGCGCTGCGGCAGGGACCGTCGCCCTCGGCTCGGCCGGCACGTTCGGCCCCGCCACGCTCGCGGCAGCGGCACCGGAGTCCGGCGGATACCTGGTCGGAATGGGGATTTCCGATATCACCGGACCCGCCGCCGAATGCGGGATGATGGGGTACTCGCAGCAGGACCAGACCACCGCCGGAATCCATTTGCGACCGCGTGCCCGCGCGTTCGTCATCGCCGCCGGTACCGAACGGGTGGTGTTCGCGGTCGCGGAGAACGCGATGATCTTCCAATCGGTGCACCGAGGTGTGCTCGCCGAACTGGCGCGGCGGTTCGGCGATCTCTACACCGAGCGCAATGTGCTGCTCACCTCGACGCATTCACATGCCGTCTGCGGCGGCGCAAGCCACGACTACGCCTACAACCTGTCGATTCTGGGATTCCAGCAGCAGGTTTATGATGCCGAGGTCGGCGGCCTGGTCGAGGCCATCGCCGCGGCACATGCCGACCTGGCGCCCGGCACGCTGGCCCTGGGCCGCTCCGAACTGCACGACGCGAGCGTGAACCGTTCCCGGATCGCCTTCGATCGCAACCCCGCCGCCGACAAGGCCTACTTCCCCGCAGCGATCGATCCGGCCGTCACCGCCCTGTCGATCGGCCGGGCGGGCCGGCCGGCGGGTGCGATCACCTGGTTCGCCACCCACAACACGTCGATGACCAACAAGAACCGGCTGATCAGTTCGGACAACAAGGGTTACGCGGCGTTCACCTGCGAACACACCGAGCACGGCGTCCGCTACCTCGACGCGGGCCCACCCGATTTCGTCGCCGCCTTCGCGCAGACCAATGCCGGTGACATGTCGCCGAACCTGAACCTGCGACCGGGTTCCGGGCCCACCGACGACGAATTCGACAACACGCGCATCATCGGCGAACGGCAATACCATGCCTCCCGCGCGGCACTGGCCGTGGCCCGCCCGCTGACGGGTCCGGTCGGATCGGTGTTCTGTTATATCGATCTCGCCGATATCACCGTGGACGGCCGGTACACCCCGGACGGCACGACCCGCCGCACGGCGCCCGCCGCCGCCGGCGTCTCGCTGCTGGCGGGCAGTGTCGAAGACGGCCCCGGGCTGCCCGGCGGGCCGATCCCCGAGGGGGTCCGCAATCCGTTCGCCGCCGCACTGGGCGATCCGCACCGCTCCGCGCCCGGCTGGCTCGCCGATGCTCAGGCCCCCAAGGCGATTGCAGTGCCGTTCAGTCTGCTGCCGCCGGCGCCGTGGGTGCCGAATATCGTGCCGATCCAGCTCGTGCGGATCGGGGATCTGTATCTGGCCGCGGCCGGGGGCGAATTCACCATCGTCGCGGGCCTGCGGGTGCGCCGGGCTGTGGCGGCGGCACTCGGGGTGGATATCGGGCAGGTCCTGCTCCAGGGCTACGCCAACGCGTACCACGAATACGTCACGACCCCCGAGGAATACGACGCCCAGCAGTACGAAGGCGCGTCGACACTGTTCGGTCGCTATACCCTGCCCGCCTACCAGCAGGAGTTCACCCGTCTGGCCGCGGCACTCGCCGCCGGAACGACCGTCGCGCGCGGTCCGGCCCCGCGCGATATCTCGCATCTGCAACCGAATTTCGTTCCCGCACCCGGCCCGGACACCGCACCGCCCGGTTCCGATTTCGGAGCGACCCTCACCCAACCGGCACCCTCGTACCCGCCGGGCACGCGGGCGACCGTGGAGTTCGTCTCCGCCCACCCCAAGCACAATCCACGCCGCAACGACACTTTCCTCGAAGTCCAGCGGCTCATCGGCGACCGCTGGACCCGGATCGCCAACGAGGGCGAATGGAATGTGCGCTTCCACTGGAGCAAACGGGCACCCGCGACCTCCGTCGCGACCTTCACCTGGGATATCCCCGCCGGCACCCCGGCCGGGCGGCACCGTTTCGTCCACCGGGCCGACCGTCTCGCCCCCGACGGGACACTGCATCCGATCACCGGCATCAGCAACGAATTCGAGATCGGCTGACCGCCGGGCGCCGGTCGGTCACTCGTGAAATTCGGCAGGCCGGCGCACGGAACCGTCAGGGCAGAATCGAATCGATGTAGCCCCCGTCCACACGGACCGCACCACCCGTGGTCGCCGCGGCGAACTGCGAGCTCAGGTAGACCACCATATTCCCGATCTCCGCCGGCTCGATCAGCCGCTGGAGCAACGAATACGGGCGGTGTTCCAGCATGAACCGATGCTGGGCCTCGTCCCACGGCAGGTCCTCGCCCACCATATCGCCGACGAATTCCTCGACGCCCGGGGTGTGGGTGGGTCCGGCCATGACGGAATTGACGGTGACACCGGTCCCCGCGGCGGCTTTCGCGTATCCGCGGGTGACGGCGAGCAACGCGGTCTTCGTTGTCCCGTAGTGCACCATTTCCAGTGGGGTGACGACCGCCGAATCACTTGCGATATTCATGACCCGCCCGAATCCGCGTTCCATCATTCCCGGGAGATACATCCGGATGAGCCGCACCGCCGAGAGGACATTGACCTCGAAATACCGCCGCCACTCGTCGTCGTCGATTTCGAATACCGGTTTCGCTTCGAAGATGCCCAGATTGTTGACCAGGATATCGAGCTCGCCCACGTCGGACCGGAGTTCTTCGGCGCCCGCCGCGGACGCCAGATCGGCGGCGACGGCGTGCACCGTTGCCCCCGGAACCTCGGCCAGCAGCGAATCGCGAGCCTGTTCCGTACGCTGCCGACTACGTCCGTTCACGATCACCGAGGCTCCGGCCCGGGCCAGCGCGGTGGCGATGGCCGAGCCGATGCCCTGGCTGGAACCGGTGACGAGTGCGCGACGTCCGGAGAGATCGATATGCATACGACCCATCGTGCCGCACCGCGGATACCCCACCGGGCGTGCCACGCGGGCGTACCCGGTGCGTCTACCCGCGGTCCGTTCTCCCGTGGGCAGACGGGTCAGCGATTGTTCACCATGTCACCGACCCGCGCGGGCAACTGCTGTTCGCACACCGCCTCCACGAATTCACCGGTCTGCGACTCCGAGACACCGTGGGCAATATCCGCCTCGGTGATGATCCCGACCAGCCGGCCGTGTTCGGTGACGGGCAGGCGGCGTATCTGGTATTTCTGCATCAACGCCAATATTTCCCCGAATTCCGTATCCGCTTCGACGCTGCGCAGTTCGTCGCCCTGCGCGAACTCCCCGGCGGTCGCCGTCGCGGGATTGCGCCCCAATGCCAGGCAGTTCACCACGATATCCCGGTCGGTGACGATTCCGACCGGATGTCCTTCCCCGTCGCAGATCGGCAGCGCTCCGATATCGCGCTGTCGCATCTGCTGTGCGGCGATGTCCATGGTGTCGCGCACACCGATGGTCACCACATCGGGGTGCATGAGCTCGCGTGCTGTGGTCATCGTGCTCTCCTTCCGCCGGGATACAACCTGCCGGGGGTTCCTCCTCGCCGTGCTCCGAATGCTTCCAACCCATGGTCCGCGCCGGTGTGATCGCTGTCCAGACTCGTCCGGGATCCGGCCGGACCGGGTGTGGTGGCCAGAACGCGAGGTGCCGATATCGGCACCTCGGAATCCGGTTGCCTAGCCGAGCGGATCCATGACACGATGCAAACGCAACATTTGTCGCAGTAGTGGCCGGACGCCCCGGCCGTTGTTCCACCGTCCACCACGGGCACCACCCCGGACCGACCGGAAAGAGCTATGCCCACGACTCGCCACCCCGCCCATATCGCGATGATCGGCATCCCGATCGTCAGCCACGTCCTACCGAGCCTCGAGGTGATCCGCGAACTGGTCCGCCGAGGCCATCGCGTGACCTACGCCAACGACCCCGTCGTCGCCGATCGGATCACCGCCACCGGCGCGGAGTTCGTCCCGTGCACCTCCGCGTTACCGGTCGCCGACAACAACTGGCCCGACGATCCGATAGCCGCGGCGAGCCTGTTCCTCGACGACGCCATCGCGGCGCTGCCCCAATTGCAGGCCATATACGACCGCGACCCGGCCGGCCTCTACCTCTACGACATCGGCGCCTACGCCGCGCGAGCGCTCGCCGAGAAGCAGGGGCGCCCGCTCATGCTCCTGTCCCCGACCTTCGTGGCCTGGGACGGATACGACGAAGACGTCGCCGCCCACCTGCGGCAGCTGCCCGGTGCGGGCGCGTACCAGGCGCGCTTCGCCCGATGGCTCGCCGAATGCGGAGCGACTACCACGGACGTCGACACCTTCTCCGGCCGTCCCGCCAGGACGGTGGCCCTCATTCCGCGCGCGATGCAACCGAACGCCGACCGCGTCGACGGCACTACGGTGACATTCACCGGTCCCTGCTTTCCGCCGGACGATTCCGGTAGCTGGACTCGTCCCGCCGCGGCCGAGAACGTGCTGCTGATCTCCTTGGGTTCGGCATACACCCGCCGGCCGGAGTTCTATCGGCAATGCCTGGCGGCGTTCGGTGGTCTGCCCGGCCGGCATGTCGTGTTACAGATCGGGAAGCACACCGACCCGCAGGAACTCGGCACCATCCCCGCGAATGTCGAGGTGCACTCCTGGGTTCCGCAGCGGGCAATCCTGGAGCAGGCCGACGCCTTCGTCACGCACGCCGGTATGGGCAGCTGTGCGGAAGGGCTGGCGGCCGGGGTGCCCATGATCGCCGTGCCGCAGGGCGCCGAACAGGCGGTCAACGCCGACCGCCTGGTGGAATTGGGAGTGGCTCGGCGCATCGATACCGCGGAAGCGACCGCCCGGACACTGCGCACAGCGCTGAGCGATCTCGTCGCCGACCCCGAGGTGAGTCGCCGGTCGGCTCGATTGCGGGCGCAGGCCCGCGCCGAGGGCGGCACCGGCCGGGCCGCCGACCTGATCGAGAACATGCTCGGGTGATCCGCCGCGGCGGACCGGCCGCCCGCCGCTCCCTCAGACCGGCACGGCGGGCAGAGTGCGATCGAACAAGGCCAGCAGTTCGCGGTAGTGCCGTTCGGCGGCCGCGGGATCGTAGGCGGAGGTATCGGCCTGGGTGAAGCCGTGCTTGGCTCCCTCGTACACCTCGGTGCGGTACGGGACCCCGGCGGCGGCCAATGCCTCGTCGAATCGGGCGATATGTTCCGGAGTCATATGGTCGTCCGCACCTGCATGCGCGAAATACAGCTCCGCGGCCATATTTCCGACCGTCAGATGCGGGCTGTCCGGGGTGTCGGTGACGAGCGGTCCACCGTGGAATCCGGCCACCGCCGCGACCCGGTCGGGGAACATGGCGGCAACCAGTACCGCGAGCCGCGCACCCATGCAGTAACCGGTGACGCCCACCTTCCCCGCGGTGACCTGCGGCGCTGCCGCCAGCCAATCGAGATAGGCGGCGGCATCGGATCGCAGGCGGTCCGGCGTGAGCTCGCGGATCATCGGGAAGACCCGCTGGAAGATCTCCGGCCGCTCGACCGGATCGATGAAGTCCGGCAGTTCGATCACCGGCGCACGGCCGTGCCGGTAATAGGCGTTCGGAACCAGGACCGTGTAGCCGCCGGCGGCGATACGATCGGCCAGCGACCGCAAACCGGGGCGCAAGCCGAAACCGTCCTGGATCACCAGCACTCCCGGATGGGGAGCATCGTCGTCGGGGTAGGCGACATACGCGTCGGCGACACCATCGGGTGTGCGCACGTCGACCTGCATTCCATGTATTGCAACCATCGGTGAATCCTTCTGTCGTCATTGATGTTCTGCGATCAACACGACGAAGGCGGGGCCCGGGAAGTACAGCGGAATCCTCGGCAGCACAGCGGGCCCGTACCGGCCCGCCCGGCGCTCAGCAGAGCACCGGGTAACCCATCCGTGTGTGGCGCAACGCCGTCCCGGTATTCATCACCACAGACTCTAGCCGTCCGCGGCGGCGACCCCGGTCGCCACCCCTCGGCCCGGCTCGGCCCGAACGGACTACCTCCCCGACCGCGCCGGCTGTCGCTGTGACTCGACCCGCGATATTCCCGCGGCGACGTGGGCTGTCGACCGGAACGCAGGGCACGCAACACTTGACCCTCCGCAAGGACGAGAGGTGAACAGTGCGGTATTCCCTTGGGCGAGAATAGCTTCCGAGAGGCATCGGGGAAGCTCGTCGTGTGTGGCGCACCCCGGCGGCAACGAAGACGGGCTCGCCCGTTCCTCGCCGGACCGCGCGCCCGCCGATAGGAACGCAACGGAAAGGCGTGCAATGAGCGCATCTACGATCACTCGGTTGCAGCAGCATGGATTGGACGTGATATCCCTCGCCGCGATCGAGGAGATTTTCCCGATCGGATTTCGCCATCCCACCGAGGTGGCCGAACGGGCGATCGCTCTGCATGCACTGCTCGGTGTCATTTTCCACCCGAACCCCCGGGAAGTATCGGAATGGATCAGGGCGGAGGATTTCTACCAGGAGTTGACCGAACGAGAAAAGTGGGCTTTCTCGATCACCGAGTTGGCCGACGAAGAGATGCAGTGGCGGCAGGCTGCGCTGCAATCGAATCTGCTGACCTGGCGGGCCGAGTCCCTGTATGTCCTGCTGTGGGCGTCGGGAAGGATTCCGAACCTGCTCGAACCCGATGAGCGGATGGACGGCTCGATGGTCGTGGACCACTTGCCGGCATTGGGTGAACCCCTGCAACCGTTCATCCGGGAGTTCACCCTGCGCCCGCGGGAAGAGATCCTCGCGGAACTGCACTATTACTTCTTTCTGGATGATTTCGAAGAAGAAATATTCGAGCATTGCGCGGAAACTGCCGGCGACTGGGAACCCATGCTGGTGGCAGAACGGCTCCATGCACTGCAGTGGATCGCCTCGGCCGACCGGCCGGAATGGGATGGCGCCGAAGAATGACAGCAGGCGTCTGATCGCCCGCCGCTCCGATCTCCATCGATGGCCGGGTCGGCCGCACATGGCGCAATCTGTGGGGTGTATGTCGTTGACGCCATCCGCGGCACGGCGGAAGGTGGGGATGTGCAGCAACGCCGTGTCGTATTCGTCGTCTTCGACGATTTCCAAGCGCTCGATCTGGTGGGCCCCTACGAGGTTTTCCAGGGTGCCGGCGAGTACGACTGCAAGGTCGTGGCCTCTCGTTCCGGCTGCACCCGATCCGACAGCGGTTTACCGATAGGGGTGGACTGCGGGGTGGACGCGGTGGACCCGGCCACCGTGGACACGCTCATCGTGGTCGGCGGACCTGGAGTCGAGCCCGCCTGTGACGATGCCCGTCTGATGCAATGGGTCCGGAACGCCGCGGGGGCCCGGCGCGTGGCCTCGGTATGCACCGGGGCGTTCCTGCTCGCCGCGGCGGGCGTGCTGGACGGGAAACGAGTCACCACGCATTGGGCGTTCACCGACCGACTCGCCCGCGAGTATCCCCGGGTCGGTGTCGACCGGGACCCGATATTCGTGCACGACGGAAACATCTGGTCTTCCGCGGGTGTGACCGCCGGAATGGATCTCGCTCTGGCCCTCGTGGAGGACGATCTCGGCCGCCGGGTCGCCCTCGAACTGGCGCGCTACCTGGTGCTGTTCCTGCGCCGGCCCGGCGGGCAGACCCAGTTCAGCACAGCACTGTGGCGACCACAGCCCGCCACCGACCCGGTGCGGGCGGCGGTGACGGCCATCCACGGCGAACCGGGCGCCCGGCACAGTATCGACGAACTCGCGGCACGGTCCGGGTTGAGTCCTCGTCACTTCCAGCGCCGCTTCACGGCCGAACTCGGTGTCGGCCCCGCGACCTACGTGGAACAGGTCCGGATCGAAGCGGCCCAAACCGCACTCGTCGACGGCACGCCGGTCGACGTCGTCGCCCGGCGCTGCGGTTTCGGCACCGCCGAATCATTGCGCCGCGCCTTTCATCGCCGGCTCGGGATCTCCCCCTCGGACTACCGGGACCGATTCCGTTCCACCTCGGCCACCGCCGTCACGGCGCAATCCGCTACCTCTGTCTGACCGGAACCGTCCTTTCCCGACGATATCGGCCGGTACCGGCAACCGGCCGTCCGCTGTCGTGCGATAACGCCTGTCCTCCGCTTTCCTCTCGCCCCAAGGAGTTCCCATGTCCCTGGACCTACCGGCCTCCCCGCTGGCGCTCGCGGCCCGAACCGTGATCGACACCGAGCTGACCCCGGCCCTGCGCAATCACAGCATCCGATCGTTCCTGTTCGCCCGGGCCGCGGCCGCCGACCGCGGCCTCCGGGCGGGCGCGGACTACGACGAGGAAATCGTGTACCTCATCTGTGCCCTGCACGATATCGGTCTGGCCGAGGTAGCCAACGGTGACCAGCGATTCGAGGTCGACGGCGCCGACTACGCCGCCGAATTCCTGGAGTCCCGGGGCGTGACCGACGAGCGAGTCGACATCATCTGGGACGCCATCGCGGCCCACACCACCGGCCTCAGCAGCTCCCCCGTCTACCGGCGCCGCCGGCCTGCCGCCATCTGGGTCGCCGTCGACGGAATCGCCATAGATATCGGCGGCAGCGCCGATATGCTCCCCGCAGGTTACGCCGACCGGGTACATACGGACTATCCACGACTCGGCGGGATTCGTGCGCTGACGCACCTCGTCGAAGTACAGGCCGTAGCGAATCCCGCAAAGGCGCAACCGGGTTCGCTGCCCGGTGAGATCGTCCGGCTCACGCACCCCGAACTGGTACCCACCTGGCAGGACATCATCGCCGCCGCCGGCTGGGGGGACTAGCCGCGCCCGGAGTACGAACCTACTCTCCCCCGTTCCATCGAACTGTTCCGAACAGTCAGGAGTCCGCCATGACCGATTCCGGTGTCACATTCATCAATGTCATCGAATTGCCTGCCGAAGCAGTCGACGATTTCCTCGTGCAATGGCACGAACGTGTCGCCCGTATGCGGTCCGCACCCGGGTTCCGCGATGTCCGCCTGCACCGCGCACTCCTGCCGGATTCCCGTTTCCAGCTGGTCGATATCGCGCATTGGGATACCGCCGAAGACTGCCGCGCCGCCGGCGCCGACCCTGTGGTCACGGCCTCGGTGGCCGAAGCCGAGAAGACCGCCACCGCCCACCCCGGGCTCTATCGGGTCGTCGCCGAGATCGACTCGAGCACCGCTCGGCGAGAACCGCTGTGAGCCGATCACCCGCGTCGTCACGGCGGCCGACTCAGGTGGATCTCCGGCAACTGCCGGCGGCCACGCTACTCGGCAAAGTAGTGCATTTCCGATGGGCGCCAGCCAGGGTCGCCGGTATGCGCGAAATCCACCCAGGCCCGGTGCATCTGCACGGCGAGCGCGGTGGGAGGTTCGGCCGGGCCGAGCAGACCACGTGCGCCGCGTAGCGCGGGCAGGTCCAGGCAATCGAATACGAAAGGGAGCTCCACAGTGTGGGCGGCCCCCAGCTGCCCGTCCGAGGCGGTGGATTGCCAGGCGAATTCATAGGTGTAGGTTGATCCCCGGCCCTGGCGGGTATGAGCTTCGGCGAGACGTCGGCTCCCGGTACCGAAAAGGGCGTCGCCGAGGACAGCCGAACGCAGTTCCGCGCCGTTCGCCGACGGGCGCAACGCCCGATAGCTCGCTATCAGCGCGGCGGGGTCGGCGCTCACTTGCGCGGCGAGGTGATGGAGGTCTGCCTCGGACGACCGAGCCGATTTCCCTTCCGGCGCAATATAGAGATTGCCCTCCTCGGTGTTCGTGCCGATGATCAGCGTCACGTCCGCCGAAGCACCGGTTGCCACCGTATCCGCCGGCTGAGTCTCCAGTACGAGGCTGAAGGGGCTCAGTCCGACGAGGGGATCGAACCGCGTGCCAGAACGTAGATCCAGGCCTGTGAGTTTCGGCACGAGATCGACGAGTTCGTCATCGGGGACCTCGGCGAAGCACGCGCACGTCGGCTCTGTTCCGAGGGCGGCGGCCGCCGCCTGCGTCACCTTCGCGGCCTGGTCGGGTGAAAACGCACCCAGACCACTACCACTCTGCAGGATGGCCCGGTGGAACAGGCCCGCCGCCTCGGGAGTCGCCAGGACTCCCGCGACGATCGTCGCACCCGCGGACTGACCGAACAGTGTGACGTTGCCCGGGTCGCCCCCGAACGCTTCGATATTTTCTCGCACCCAGCGCAGTGCGGCGACGATATCGAGCAGTCCGCGGTTGGCCGGAGCGCCGGGCAGATCGAGAAAACCGGTGACACCCAGCCGATAGTTGACGGTCACCAGTACGACTCCGTCGCGGGCAAAGGCAGTGCCGTCGTAGAGCGGGGCGCGGGTGGAGCCGCTGACGAATCCGCCGCCGTGCACGAACACCATCACGGGGCGGCGGCGGGCGGCGGGCGGTGCCCATACGCTGACCGTCAGATAGTCGGCACCGGGAACCCATCCAGGTCCGAAATAGGGTGACATATCGAGGTTGCCGAAGCCGCCGCGCCGCGCTTGGGGCGCGGTCGGCCCCGGTTGGGTCGCGTCGCGGATACCGCGCCACGGTGTGTGCGGCGCGGGTTCGGCGAACCGCGCGGAACCGGTCGGCGCGGCGGCATACGGAATGCCGAGGAATACGCGGGCGACACTGCCGGAGCGGCCGCGGACCGCTCCGGCAGTGGTGGTGACGACGGTGTCGGACATCTGAGTTCTCCTGTCGAGCGAGAAGGTTGCGTAAACGGCTGCCCCCATGGGCTTTTCCGGATCAGAGGCGCGGGAACGGTGCCCACTTCGCGATGTCGAACCGGTCGCCGTTCCGGACGATTTCGGCTCCGCCGTGCCCACCGAGATGGGCGGGGAATACGAGAGTCCGGGTGTCGGCGGCCTTGCCGAGCAGTCGCCGGCGGGTAGCCCTGGCCTGTGCCTGGTCCTCACAAAAGCAGCTGTTCGTATGCGGCTCGACGAACTGCAGAGCGGTATGCAGCAGGTCGCCGACGAACAGCGCACGGTCGGTACCCGATTCCAGGGTGAGCACCGAGGATCCGGGAGTATGCCCCGGCGCGAGGTCCAGCCGCAGGTTGGCGTCGATTCGGTAACTGTCGTCCCACAGCAGGGTGCGGCCGGCCCGGTGTACCGGGGCGACGCTGTCCTCGAAGACATTCTGGTTGCCCCGGCCCAGTTTCGGCCGGTGACCGTTGGCCGGGTTCCAGAAGTCGAAATCGCGGCGGGGCATGAGATAGGTGGCGTTGGGGAAGGTCGGTACCCAATCGCGGTCCTGGAGATAAGTGTTCCAACCCACGTGGTCGACGTGCAGATGGGTGTTGATCACCAGGTCCACATCGTCGGGTCGTACTCCGGCGGCCGCCAGGTTGCCGAGGAAATCGGTGTTCAGATGGCTCCAGACCGGGGAGTACGGCCGTTCCTTGTGGTTTCCCACGCCGGTATCGATCAGGATCGTTCTGCCTTCGCTGCGCAGCAGCCAGGTCTGGATTGCCGAAACGCAATGGTTGGTCTCGGGATCGAGGAAATCCGGGGCGAGCCAGGGCGCATGCTCCGCCCATGCCCCCGCGGGACTGTCGGGAAAGAAGGTCTCCGGTGACATCTCGACCGAACCGAAGTACTCCATGACCCGGGTGATCGTGACGTCACCCAATACGATGTCGTGCATATTCCGCTCCCGTTGCCGGCTACTGACTGTCTCAGCGTGCGATCACCGCGGCCGGGCGCACCAGACCCGCTTCTGCCTATCCCCCGCAGGGACAGGCACACCTGCCGAGCGCAGTGGACACTGGTCATATGAGTGATTCCGGCCGGTTGGGTGAATTTCTGCGGGCGCGGCGGGCGCGGCTGCGGCCGTCGGACGTCGGCCTGCCGGAGTTCTCCGAACGGCGACGGGTGACCGGGTTGCGCCGGGAGGAACTGGCACAATTGGCGGGGGTCAGCGCGTCGTACTACACCCGGCTGGAACAGGGTCAGTCACGCCGTGCCTCCGATTCCGTCCTCGACGCGCTTGCCGATGCGTTACAGCTCGACGCGCACGAGCGCGCGCATCTGCACCGGCTCGCCGCGCAACCCCGGCAACCCCGGCGCAGGCCACCGCCCGAACAGCTCCACCCCATGACGGGCGATCTACTGCGGGCGCTGCCGGACGTGCCGGCGCTGGTACTCGGTCGCCGAACCGACATCCTGGCCTGGAATCGGCTGGGCCACGCGCTGCTCGCCGGGCATATCGATTCCACCGCGCCGGATCGCGCCGCGGACCGGCCGAATCAGGCCCGGATGCTGTTCCTCGACCCACATACCCGCGAACTGTATGTGGACTGGCGGCGAAAGGCCCGCGCAGTCGTCGGTCAGCTACGCCTCGTCGCCGGACGTCATCCCGACGACGCGCAGCTCGCCGCCCTCATCGGGGAACTGTCGATGAAGAGCCGGGAGTTCGTAGAACTCTGGAGCGACCACCGGGTCAAACCGTGTGAGGCGGACGGCTACGATCTGCGGCATCCACTGGTGGGCACGCTCACCGTCACCCAGCAGGTCCTCACCCCGGCGCGCTCGCCGGAGCAGTCCCTGGTGATCGTCACCACCTCCGCGGGATCCGGCGCAGCGGACAGTCTCGAGCTGCTGGCCCGCTCCGTGAACGCATCGGCCACTGCCCCCGACCGCATCGCTGTACACGAATAGCGAATGTCTCGGTCGGCGCTGATCGTCGAGACGACGGGTCGGCCGCGCGGCGACAGCGCTGGGGTTGCGCAGGCACGGGCTGCGGCTTTCGGTGTTCCGCTTCTTTCTGGTCGGGCTAGTCAGGAATGGCTCCGAGACTCATGTTGGCTATGGTCCCGGCGATGCCGCTTGCCCGATCCGAGGCGATGAACGCCACGACCTCGGCCATCTCCTGGAGAGTTGGCAGGCGCTTGCGGTGAGTTCGCTCCGCGACCATGTGCTGGAACTGCTCGCGGGTGATGCCATGCGCCTCGGCATGAATGCCGAAGACCTCTTCGATCGTGCCGCTGTCGGGCATGCCCTGCGTCCGGACGCCCGCCACGCGGACGCCGTGCGGCGCAAACTCGACCGAGAGGTCCCTGATCAGTGCCTCCTCGGCCGCCATGGCCACGGCCACACCGCCCATAAGGGGATTGGCGATGCGCGAGGGGATCGAGGTCACCGTCATGATCACGCCCGAGCCTTTGGCCGTCATGTGCCGGCCGGCAAGGCGCGCGGTCAGGAAGTTGGCGCGCACGTGCTCGGTGATGGGCCGCATGAAGTCCTCGACCGCGAGATCGGCGAGCGGTACGCCCTGCAGCGTGGTGTTGCGCAGCCCGACGGCGTTGAACGAGATGTCCACACCGCCCGCCTTCTCGATCACCGCGTCGAGGTGTTCTGCCACAGCCGTCTCGTCGAGAGCGTCGACCTGCGTCGCCTCGGCCGCGCCGCCTCCGGCGGCGATCTCCTCGGCCACTGTCTCCACCCTCGAGGCGGTACGTCCGGCGAGAAAGACCCGGGCCCCCTCGCGCGCGAACGTACGGGCGACGGCGTGGCCAACGGCGCCGCCGGCTCCGTAGATGACGGCGTTCTTGTTCTCGAGCAGCAAATTCGTGCTCATGTGTCCGCCCTTTCCGTTACGGGTTCTGTGCCGCGGAAATCAGCGCCGCGTTCTCGTGTTCGAGCGCCTTGACCGTGCCGCCGTTCCAGCCGTCGGCGAACGCCTGCGAGAAGGGGTCGGGGAAGATTTCGTCGTGCCCCTTCTCCACTCCGTCGAAGATGGCTCGGGCAACTGACGATGGTGAGGCCTTCGGGATCGGGAGATCGCGCACCATATCGGTGTCCACGGGGCCGGCCGGCACGGCGTGGACATGTACGCCCTGACCGGCGAGGGTGGCACGCAGGGACTGTGTCATGGAGAACGCGGCGGCCTTGGAGATCGAGTAGCCGGGACTGACCGGCAGTGCCGCCAACGCCGCCATCGACACCACGTTGACGATCGCGCCCCGCGACTCGATGAGCCGGGGCAGGAAGGCCTGTGTGACGCCGTACGGGCCGAAGAGGTTGACCGCGAGATACTGCTCCAGGGCGGCGCGATCAGCGAGGTCTTCGTAGCCGCCCAGGCCCGCATTGTTTACGAGGACATCGAGCGAAGCAACGGCCTCGCCGGCGGCCGCGATCTGTTCGGCGTCGGTCACGTCCAGGATCAGGGGCGTGACGCGCTCGTCGGGGTGAGTCAGGGGCTGCCGTGTGCCTGCGTAGACCCGTGTGGCGCCCCTGCTCAGGGCTTCGTCGACCAAAGCCCGTCCGAGGCCTCGGTTGGCTCCGGTCACCAGAACCGTTTTGTCCGCGAGAGTCATGTGTGCTCCTATCGGGCGAATATGAACCGTCGATGGTGCAGACCCTCCGACCCCGAGAGAATGGGCGGGCATGGAGCGCCCAGTTTGCGGCCCGGGCAGTGTCACCACACAGAGAAGACCGACAGCGGCGAGCCTGACCAGGTAGGGGTGATGACACGTGACCGTGAGCGACCTGATCGCAAGGGCGCGGGCCGGGGACGACGAGGCGTTCCGGCAGCTGACCGAGCCGCACCGCCGGGAGCTGCACCGACACTGCTATCGGATGCTCGGCTCGTTCCAGGACGCCGAGGACGTGCTCCAGGACACGCTGCTCGCGGCGTGGCGCGGTCTCGACCGGTTCCAAGGGCGTTCCTCGATCCGCACCTGGCTGTATCGGATCGCCACCAATCAATGTCTCAACGCGCTCCGCTCGGCCGCCCGGCGCCCGGTGAAGGAGTGGGATGTGCCCGAGATCGAACCCCCGGAGCCGACCCGGCGTGGCGAGGTGGTGTGGCTCGAGCCGTATCCCGACGCGCTCCTCGCTCCTGCGATCGCCATGCCGCTCGGCCCGGAAGCCCGCTATGAGCAGGCCGAGTCCATCTCGTTGGCTTTCATCACCGCGCTGCAGATCCTCCCCGCGCGCCAGCGCGCCGTGTTGATCCTGCGCGAGGTGCTCGGATACCCGGCAGCCGAGGTCGCGGATATGCTCGACGCGACGGTCGAATCGGTCAACAGCGCCCTCAAACGAGCACGCGCCACGCTGCAACGGCGACTCCCGTCGAGTACGGATGCCGATTCGCCGCCCGCGCCCGCCTCACCCGCCGAACAGGCACTCGTAGCGAGGTTCGCCCGGGCCTACGAATCCGGTGATATAGGTGCCTTGGTCGCCCTACTCACCGACGACGTTCACATCTCCATGCCGCCTATGCCGCTCGAATATGTCGGCCGCGACGCCGTCGCCGGCTTCTACGCCGCGCTCATGACCGCCGACCGGACGTACCACATGGTGCCGACGCGGGCCAACGGCCAACCGGCATTCGGGACCTATTTGCGCTCGGCAACCGACGGTATCCGGCGCGGTACCGGACTTCTCGTCCTCACGCTTGCCGGCGAAGGGATCAGTGCCGTGACCCGTTTCGACAACAGCGTATTCCCGCGGTTCGGGCTCCCCCGAGCCCTTCCCCACCGCTGATTTCTGCCAACAGCCGCCTCCCACGAACCCCGCGCCACTGCTCCTCACGCCCCGATCAGCATTCTGCGCAGCCATGCTGTGCGTGTGCGTCAGCTCGGGCCGGCCGAGAGCGGCCTGGACACCATCGGCCGGGAGGTGCGCTGGATTCGGGAGCGCTACCAGCCGTTTCGTGTCGACGACCTGGCCCATCGTGTCGGCTACGACGGCCCCTCACAGTTCAGCCGGGAGTACCGTCGTCTGTTCGGCACCACTCCCAGTCGCGCGGCCGTGTTACCGCAATCGATCAGCGAGTGATCGGCGCGGATCTCCGTGGCGACCAGCGCTGGATCCTGTTCGGCCATGAACTGACCTGCATCGACCGTGCGGTGCCGCAGATCCGGGGGCTCAGGCTTGCTCAATCGTCGTGTCGTTGGAGCGACCGGCCCGGCAACTGGAGTCGCTGACGCCCATAATCCGCCATTGACAAATGGCACATTCATGAATGATTCTTACACGTATGAACAGGTCGACGAAGACCTCACCGCCGGTGTCCACGCCACGGAAGGTGGGCTGACATGCTGGGACTCGATTTCTTCCGGCCGTTCGGCCCGCCCCCGCGCAGCCGCGGCGCCAGGGCCGTGGTCACCGGCGCCGGCAGCGGTATCGGCCGGGCGTTCGCCCATGAACTGGCCGCTCGTGGCGGCCGGATCGTCTGCGCCGATATCGACGAGGAGCGCGCGGCCGAAACGGTGGCCTCGATCGGACGGGCGTATCCAGGCGTCGCGTACCCGTTCCGCTGCGATGTCGCGAAACGCGACGATGTCGAGGTGCTGGCTCGCTATGCGGAATCCGTTTTCGACGGGCCCGCGACCATGGTGATCAACAATGCCGGGGTCGGGTCGGGTGGACTGCCCGTCGGCGAGATCGGCTTCGCCGAATGGGAGCGCACCCTGGGCATCAACCTGTGGGGTGTGATCCACGGATGCGAAATCTTCGCGCCGCGGCTGCGGGAGGCCGGCCACGGCGGAATCATCAATGTCGCCTCGGCCGCCGCGTTCGGCACCGCACCGCGGATGGCCGCGTACAACACCGGTAAAGCCGGGGTGCTCGCGCTCTCGGAGACGTTGGCCGCGGAATTCGGCGGTACCGATATCGCGGTGACCGTGCTGTGCCCGACCTTCGTCCGCACGAATATCGCGCGCGACGCCCCGGTCCCCGCGGGGCCGCGCGAACTCGCCGACACCCTCATGCGCTGGACGGGCTTCTCCCCGGAGAATATCGCCCGCACCACCCTCGACGCACACGACCGCGGCCGGTTACACGTCGTCCCCCAGCCCGACGCACAGCTCCTCTGGTTGCTGAAACGGCTGTTCCCCGGCCAGTACACCGCCGTGGCCGGACTGCTCGCGCGACTGCTGCCCGACGAGGAAGCGGCAG
The DNA here is from genome assembly GCF_029868855.1 of Nocardia carnea. Lineage (GTDB taxonomy): Bacteria > Actinomycetota > Actinomycetes > Mycobacteriales > Mycobacteriaceae > Nocardia > Nocardia carnea_A. The sequence goes on from NZ_JARWOV010000194.1 coordinate 62,832, forward strand.
CGTCCACCACCCCGGAAAGAACAGGAGTCTGAGATGGCGACCATGGACTTCGAGGATATGCTCGGCAAAATCAAGGACCGGCAGTGGGCGCTGGCCGATATCGATTGGGACGCACCGGGCGCGGAGACCCTCACCCCCGAACAGCACGCCCGCCTGAAGCCGTTCATGGCGGATCTGATGTGGATCGAGAACGTGGGTGCACGCGGTTTCGCGGCGATGGCGAAAAAAGCGCCCACCGAAACCCTCCGGGAGATCTACCGCTGGTTCCACGCCGAGGAGCAGCGGCACGCCAATGCCGAACTCGCCCTGATGCGACGCTGGGGGATGCTCGACGGTGACGAGATCCCGCAGCCGAATATCAACGTCAAACTCGTGATCGACTTCCTGGACAAATACTCCGACGATATGTCGCTGTCGTTCCTGGGCACCGTGATCCCGATGCTCGAGGTCGCGTTGGACGGCGCCCTGGTCAAGTTCATCATGGATGAAATAGACGACCCGGTGTGCCAGGAAACGTTCCGTCGTATCAATGCCGACGAATCCCGCCATCTCGCCGTGGATTTCGCGGTGATGGATGTGCTCGGACACGCAGAACTGCGCAAACTTCTCATCGAATTGGTCGGCGGCTGGGTGAAACCGACCTTCCTCGTCGGGGTGCTCAGCTATGTGCCGTTGCTGAACAAGATGCGCGACAATATCGTCGCGATGGGTGTGGACGAGCAAAAGCTCTACACGGCCATGGAGCGCTACCGCAAGGTAGGCGAGCGTAGCGAATTCGTGCGCCGACTCCCGATGTACCAGATCGTGAAACTGCAGGCGAACTGGGTCGTCGACCGCGGCCACCCGTACCATCTCCTCGCCGACGCGCTGGTGAAGATCACCGGGGCCATCCCGCGGCAACTGCTGCGCAAGGACCCGACCTGGTCGAAAGAACTGACCTACACCCCCGCCGCGTGAACGAGGACACCATGACCACTGACAATGCGGCGCCACTCGACGTCGCCGTGATCGGGGCCGGATTCGCCGGAATCGGCACCGCGATTCGGCTACGCCAGCGCGGTATCGGAAATTTCGCCGTCTTCGAACGAGGATCCGCGATCGGCGGTACCTGGCGCGACAACACCTACCCCGGCGCTGCCTGCGATATTCCGTCGCGACTGTACTCCTACAGTTTCGCGCCCAATCCGGAGTGGTCGCACACCTACTCCGGTAGCGCCGAAATACTCGGGTATATCGAGTCGATCGCGGCGAAGTCCGGGATTACCCGGAAAATTCGCCTGCAGCACAACGTCACCGGCATGTCGTTCGACGAAGACGCCGGGTTGTGGGATATCGCGTTCGAGGGCCGCGAGCCGGTCCGGGCGCGCGCGGTGGTGCTGGCATCGGGCCCGCTCACCGAACCCGGCTTCCCCGATATTCCGGGGATCGACACCTTCACCGGTCACAAGATCCACAGCGCGCGGTGGGACCACGACTACGACTTCACCGGCAAACGGGTCGCGGTGATCGGTACCGGCGCGAGCGCGGTCCAGATCATTCCCGAATTGGTTCGGAAGGCCGAGGCGGTCAAGGTTTTCCAGCGCACGCCGGGCTGGGTGCTGCCCCGGGTCAACCGCCGCACCGGCACGCTGGCGAAGGAGATCTACCGGCAGGTTCCCGGCGCGGAAACGCTGGCCCGGCAGGCCTGGTTCTACGGCCACGAATCGGTGGCGCTGGGTGTTGTCTGGAATACACCCCTCACTCGCGTGGTCGAACTGGTCGGGCGGGCGCAGTTGCGGCGCCAGGTGCGCGATCCCTGGCTGCGCCGCCAGCTCACCCCGGAATTCCGGGCCGGCTGCAAACGCCTGCTCATGTCCGACGACTACTATCCGGCGCTGCAACGCGACAACTGCAAGCTGATCACCTGGCCGATCGCGCGGATAGCCCCGGGCGGTATCCGCACGGCCGAGGGCATCGAGCACCGGGCCGACTGCATCGTGTTCGCCACCGGTTTCGACGTCTCCAAAAAAGGCACGCCGATCCCGGTCACGGGACGCGACGGCCGGGTCCTCGCCGACGAATGGCGGCGCGGCGCGTTCGCGTACCGCAGCGTGACGGTATCGGGCTACCCGAATCTGTTCCTCACCTTCGGTCCCAATTCCGGTCCTGGTCACAATTCGGCGCTGGTGTACATGGAATCGCAGATCGACTATCTGGTCCGCGCCGTCCGGATCATCCTGGACCGCGACCTGACAATGCTCGATGTGCGCCCGGACCGTCAGGAACGCTACAACGCGGAGATCCAGCGCCGACTGGGCGCGACCACCTGGAATTCGGGCTGCCGCAGCTGGTACCTCACCGAGGACGGTTTCAATCCGACCATGTACCCGGGGTTCGCCACCCAGTACCGCCACCAGTTACGCGACGTCGATCTGGACGACTACACGCTGACGACCGCCCGGATCGGGCATTCGGCCGACGTGGGTCCCGGCGTCCTGAGCGGCGGCTAGACTCGATCTCTCGAGCCGGGGGCAACCGGGCGGCAGGCGGGCGAGGAGGTGCGGCGACTATGCCGAGATATCGGATCGACGATCTCGCCCGCGCCGCGGGCACCACCTCCCGCAATGTCCGCGCCTACCAGGAGCGCGGCCTGCTCCCGCCGCCCGCGGCCAAGGACGGTCGCGCCAGTATCTACGACGATTCCCACCTCGAACGACTGCGGCTCATCGACGCGCTGCTGCAACGCGGTTTCACCACCGCGCATATCTCCGATTTCATCACCAGCTGGGAAACGGGTAAGGACCTCACCGAAGTACTCGGTCTACAGCACGCGGTCACCGCCAATTGGTCGCAGGAGGAACCGTTCGAGGTCTCCCGGGAACTGCTCACCACCATTTTGGGCGCCCGGTCCGAGGAGCTGGTGGAGAAACTGCGCCGGATGGACCTGGTCCGCATCGACGGCGATACCGTGACGATCACCGATACCCAGCTGCTCACCTCGTTCACCGAGCTGCACGAATACGGGATCGATCTGGGCACGCTGATCTCGGTGTACGCCGAGGTAGCGACCCGGATCGACGATATCAGCGGTATTCTCATCCGCGCCGCGAAGAAACATATCGTCGACGAACACGGGCCCGGATGGCTGCCCGACACCAATGCGGAAATCGCCGAAACCACCCGTATGCTCAACACCATGCGCGAGCTCGGCGTCGCCGCCGTGCACAGCAGCCTGGCACGTTCACTCGACGCGACTCTCGCACGCGAACTCGGTGACTATCTCGCCACCGCCGCCGAGCGGGAACGTGAACGCAAGGCGGATCGCGCGGAACGCGGCCACTGAATACCGGACCGCGAAATCGTCAGAAGGCGAGCCGGCAGAGAGTTTTCCCCATGGTGCGACCGGACAGCATGGCCGGCAGCGCCGCGCTCGCCGACTCGATTCCGTCGAAAACGGTTTCCCGATAGACCAACCGCCCGTCCGCGAGGTAGCCACCCACTTCCCGGCGCATCGATTCCTGGAGGTGCAGGAACGATCCGGCGCGGAAACCGCGCATACGCAAACCTTTCGACACCATGGTGAACAGGTTCGGCGGTCCCGGCGGTGCGGCACCGTCATAACCGGAGACCGCTCCGCACAGCGCGATCCGGCCGGACGGGCGGAGGGCGTCCAGCGCCGCGGTGAGGTGGTCGCCGCCGACATTGTCGAAGTATGCGTCGATACCGCTCGGCGCGAGCTCGGCCAGCGATTCCGGCAGCGGGCCGTCGTGGTAATCGAAGGCGGGGATACCGAGTTCGTCCCGCAGGAACGCGACCTTCGCCGGACTACCGGCGGAACCGATCACCGTGGCGCCGCGGATCTTCGCGAGTTGCGCGGCCAGCACCCCGACGGCGCCCGCGGCGGACGATACCCACAGCGTATCGGCCGTATCGAGGTCCAGGATCTCGAACAGTCCGGTATAGGCGGTGAGTCCGGCGCTACCGAGCGGACCGAGAAACCACTGGTCCGGAAGGCCGGCGGCGTCGATCCTGGATGCGGCGCCGTAACCGCCGATGGTTTGCGCCCGGGCTCCGATCAGCGCGTACTCCCGGTAACCGAGCGTATGGGAGACCAGGTCACCGATAGCGAAATCCGGATGCCGGGATTCGACCACGGTGCCGAGGGCGAGTCCGGACAGCTCGTCGCCGGGCCGCAAGGATGGCAGATATCCGTTCGGAGTGGTTTCGGCGAGCCGGATCCGAATCGACGGGTCTATCGACAACCAGGTGTTGCGGACCAGTACCTCGCCCGGATCCGGCTCCGGGATCGGGGCCTCGACCAGCTCGAGGTCTTCGGCGGTCAGTTTCCCGGCCGGGCGACGTGCCAGCCGCACGTGACGATTCAACGGTTGGTTCCTTTCCGCTGCGGTTGGCGGGCTTCAGCGGACGAACGCGACCTCGGGGGTCCGGGCGATGAGCAGGCGGCGGACGGCCCCGGTGGAGTCGAGTTGAGCTGTCGCGTTGAAGGACGCCTCGAACGCCCCGGTGCGGGTGGTGCGGCCGACGACCAGCTCGTAGTCCCCGGCCACCGCACCGACATCGATGTGGTGGATCAGCGTGCTCTTTTCCCGCTGCGCCAGGTAGGCGACCAAGCCTGCTCGGTCACCGACGAATTCGGCACTCTGCCCGGATCCTTTGGAGAACTGCACGGACATGGTGAAATCGTCGGCGATCATGCCGAGCACCCGGTCCGGGTCGTCGGAATCCATGTAGCCGAACCAACGGGTGAGTACCGGTACCGCCGTGGTCATGCGCGCGCTCCTTCGGTCGAGGACTCTGCCGGTAGAAGCGCGAAATCCGCGCTGAACGAAACCTGATACCGGTCGATGCGACCGTCGGCACCGATATGCACGGCGGCAACGAACCAGCCGGTGGTCACGGAATCGTTCTCGGTGACCGCACCGTGCGCGAACTGCATATCGCCGTCGACGGCGACCCGCAGTAGCCGGTGTTTGCGGTTCACCTTCGGCCGGCCGTTCAGGTAGTCGTACATGGCCGCGCGACCGCGGTCCCGGTTGACTCCCGTCGGCAGGACCATCGCGAATTCGACGTCCTCGGCCAGCATGGCCGTCGCATCGCGCAGTCTCCCGCTGTCCACCGTCGCGTAGTAGTCCTCGATCACGTGGGTCATGAAATGAACTTAGTTCAGCCAACCTCTTCTTGTCGAGGGCGGCAGCCGCTAGGCTCGATATTATCGAATTGAACTCAACTCAAGGGGAGAAAATGTCTCCGACCTCGGCAGCCGTCGCCGAACACCCCTGGCCGCGCTCGGAACCGCCGGGACTCACCCCAGATCCCGAACAGGTTCAGCTGCGCGAATCGCTTCGGGGTTTGCTGGGCAAGTACAGCGATATCGAACAGGTCCGGACAGCCGCGGCCACCGGCCCCGGCTACTCACCGCGACTGTGGCGGATACTCGTCGACGATATGTCGGTGACCAGCCTGGCCGTACCGGAGCACTACGGCGGCCTCGGCTACGGAACGGCCGAACTGGCTGTCGTCCTCGAAGAATGCGGACGGGCACTGGTCTGCGAACCCGTCTACAGCTCGGCAGTCCTCGGCACATACGCACTGCTGGTGGCGCCGGAAGCCGAGGGCAACCCACTTCCGGAAGTACTCGCCGGGAACCTCGTTGCCACGGTGAGTTCGCTCGATCCGGCCACCGACGACCTCCGGTCCACGCCGGGTCCGCAGGGATGGCGGGTCGGCGGTACGATCAGCCACCTGATCGGCGGGGGAAGCGCCGATATCGTCATCGCCCCGGCCGAAACTGCCAGTGGCCCGATACTGTTCGCGCTGCGCCCACCGAAGGACGCGGTGCGCCGGGAACTCCCCGTACTCGACCCTACCCGGCGACAGGCCACTCTGACCGTCCGCGACTGCCCGGCCGTCGCACTGACCGCACCGGATACCACCGACACGGCGTGCACACGGCTGCGCGACCTGGCGACTCTCGCCCTCGCGTGCGAGAACACCGGAATCGTCGAGCGCCTCCTGGAAATGACCGTGGACTACGTCGGCACCCGGCAGCAGTTCGGCCGGACGATCGGCTCGTTCCAGGCGGTCAAACATCGACTGGCCGATCTGCTGGTATCACTGGAGCGCGCACGTTCGGCGTCGCGGTACGCGGCCGCACTCTATGCCGAGGACCCCGACTCGGCCCGGCTGGCCGTCGCTGTGGCGGGCGCGGTATGCACCGACGCCGCTGTACAGGCGGCCGCCGAAGCCGTGCAGCTGCACGGCGGGGTGGGGTTCACCTGGGAACATCCGGCGCATTCCTATTTCCGCCGGGCGCTGGGAAACGAAGCCGCACAGGGTGATGCACGTTCCCACCGCGCCCGGATCGCGGCACTGATCGGCGTGTGACCGGCCGCGACGCTTCCCGGAAATCCGTATTGACGCGCCCCGCCGCGTCGAGTAAAACTGAATTGAATCCAGTTCAGGAACCATAGCGAAAGAGGCTCCGATGATCGACACCGACCACATCGTCCTGGAGAAAGACGGCGAGATCGCCCGCGTCTGGCTCAACCGCCCGCACAAGAAGAACGCGGTCACCGTGGAGCTGCTGCACCGGCTCGACGAGATCATCGTCGAGGTCGACAATGATCCCGAACTGAAGGTTCTGGTGCTGCGCGGACGCGACAACACCTTCTGCTCCGGTTTCGACCTCGACGAACTGCGCGAGAACTACGTCGGCAAAACCAACGCCATGGATGTCGCGGTGCTCTCCGCGAAGGTCTGCGACCGGCTGTACTCGATGAACACCCCGTCGGTCGCGGTACTCGAGGGTTACGTCACCGCGGGCGGGTTCGAACTCATGATCTCCTGCGATTTCGCGGTCGCCGCCGACGACGCCAAGATCGGCGACTTCCACATCCGGCGAGCCCTGTTCGGCGGCGCCGGCCCGATCTACCGGCTCCCCCGGATGATCGGCATCCGCAAGACCAAGGAACTGATGCTCACCGGCAAACTGCTCAGCGGCCGCGAAGCCGCCGACTTCGATCTGATCAACGCCTCCGCCCCCGCCGCGGAACTGGACCGGCTCGTCGCCGATTTCATCGCGCCGATCGTGGACAAGAGCCCGTTCGCCATGAAGCTCACCAAGATGACCATCGACCGCGGCCTGGACGCCGATATCCAATCCCTGATGGTGATGGAGCACCTCGCCGTCGGCAATGCCCTGCAGTCCGAGGACGCGCGCGAGGGCGTGAACGCCTTCCTCGAGAAGCGTGAACCGAAGTGGGTGGGGCGCTGAATTCCGGATAGCGGCGAACGAATCGGAAGGGACGACATGGGTGAGCAGGTGAGACCGGTACTGGAAGGCAGTAGGTGCACGGTATGCGGCACGGTCGGTTATCCGGTGAGCGCGAACTGCGCGCGCTGTGCCGCACCGACCGCCGAACCGCTGGCGCTGAGCACCGAAGGCGTGGTGTGGGCGCACACCGTGCAACGGTTCGCACCGAAATCGCCGCCGTATGTCGTTCCTGCCGAGGGATTCACGCCCTACGCGGTCGGCTATGTCGAACTGCCCGAGGGAATCAAGGTCGAGGCGATTCTCGATTGCGACGATTTCGCCGATCTGGACCGGGCACCGGTGCACCTCGTCGCCGTGACGCCGGTGCCACGCTTCGCCATCCCGACCCGTCAGCAGAGTGAGGTCCGGTGACCCAGCAGGTTTCGATCATCGGCAGCGGGCTGTCCCGCTTCGGCCGGCAGCCCGGGGTCAGCGGGCGCCAGCTCGCACTACAGGCGATCGGTAACGCACTCGCCGACGCGGGTTTGACCTGGCCCGATATCCAGGTCGCCTACGGCGGCAGCGACGGGTCGGGATTGGCCGACACCCTGGTGGCCGAACTCGGTTTCACCGGAATCCCGTTCACCAATGTCAAGAACGGGTGCGCCACGGGCGGCAGTGCGCTGTTCTCGGCGGTCAACGCGGTCCGCTCCGGCGCCGCGGAGATCGCGCTGGCCGTCGGTTTCGACAAACACCCGCGGGGCGCGTTCGATCCGGACCCGGCCGACTGGGGCCTGCCCGCGGGCTACGGTTCGGCCGGACTGATGGTGACGACGCAGTTCTTCGGCGCCAAGATCGGCCGCTATATGCGTGAGCACGGGATCTCCACGGCCACGCTGGCCAAGGTCGCCGAGAAGGCCTACCGCAACGGCAGTCGCAACCCGAATGCCTGGCGCCGCGAAGCCATTTCGGCCGAGCAGATTCTGGCGGCCGATATGGTGAACGACCCGCTCACCAAGTTCATGTTCTGCTCGCCGGGCGAGGGCGGTGCGGCCGTGGTCGTCGCGGGCGAGGCCGCCGTGCGCCGCCTCGGCGGCCGGCCGGTGCGGTTGCGTGCGATCACCCACCGCACCCGCCGATTCGGGTCCTTCGAGGTGTTCAGCCCCGCTGTCCAAGGTGCCGGTGAGCCGACCAGTGTCAGTGCGGATGCCGCCTCGGCGGCGTTCGAGCAGGCCGGGATCGGGCCGGACGAGATCGGGGTCGCGCAACTTCAGGACACCGAAAGCGGCGCGGAGATCATGCATATGGCCGAATGCGGGTTCTGTGCACCCGGTGCGCAGGAGGAGATGATCGCGGCGGGCGTCACCGAGATCGACGGCCGACTGCCGATCAACACCGACGGCGGCTGTATCGCCAACGGCGAACCCATCGGGGCGTCGGGCCTGCGGCAGGTGCACGAGATCGTGACCCAGCTGCGCGGCGAGGCCGGCGGCCGTCAGGTCCCGGGTGCGCCGAAAACCGGTTTCACCCATGTCTACGGCGCCCCCGGTATCAGCGCCTGCACGATTCTGTCGGTCTGAGGTGGACACAGTGAGCACACAGCAGCATCCCGACCTTGCCGAATTCACCGCGCAGGCCCGTGCCTGGCTCGCCGGGCGGGCGGCACCACGAACCGAATCCGCCTGGGGCCACGGCGACGATTCGGTCGCGGTCTTCGAGAACTGGACCGCCACGGAAGAACGGCGGCACACCGACCTCATCCGCGCCTACGAACAGGACAAATTCGACGCGGGCTGGGGTGCGCTGACCTGGCCGCCCGAGTACGGCGGCCGGGGGCTGCCGATGTCCTACGCGCTGGCCTTCCGCCGCGCCGAGGAAGAGTTCGAGGTACCGCGGCGGACCGAAATGTTCTCGGTCACCCAGCAATTGGTGGCCCCGACGATCGAGCAGTGGGGTACCGAGGCGCAACGGGAACGCTATGTGCGGGCGATGCTGCGCACCGATCTCATCGCCTGTCAGCTCTTCTCCGAAACGGAGGCCGGATCGGATCTGGCCGCGGTGCGCACCCGGGCCACCCGCAACTCCGACGGCACGTGGACGCTCGACGGTCACAAGGTGTGGACCTCCGGGGCCCGGGTCGCCGATCTCGGGGTAGCGGTCTGCCGCACCGACCCCGCGGCGCCGAAACACGCGGGACTCACCGTTTTTCTCGTACCGATGGATGCACCGGGGGTGACCGTCCGGCCGATCCGGCAGATGACCGGCGGCAGTTCGTTCAACGAGGTGTACCTCGACGGTGTGGTGCTCGACGACGGGTTGCGACTCGGACCGGTCGGCAAGGGCTGGCCGGTGGCGCTCACCGTGCTCGCCGCCGAACGGCTCGACGGCGCCGGGCTCGGACTGGCGAATGCGGACCGGGCGGTGGTACTGGCCCACAACCTGGGCCGCGAGCTGACCGAGCTCGAACGCGACCGGGTCGCGGATCTGGTGACCCGCAGTTATGTACAGCGGATCGCGGGGATGCGGGTGGCCGCGGCGGTGGTCGCGGGCAGCGATCCCGGACCGGAGGCGTCGGTCGGCAAATTACTCGCCACCGACACCATGGCCCGGACCTCCGAGGTTGCGCGGCTACTGCTCGGGCGGGAACTCACGGCGGATTCCGGACGCTGGGGCGCCTACGCCTGGACCGAACACGTCCTCGGCGCGCCCGGGTACCGGATCGCCGGCGGTACCGACGAGATCCAGCACAACATCATCGCCGAGCGGGTGCTCGGCCTACCCAAGGAGCCGCGGCCATGACGCTGGAACAGCGTGTGCGCGACCGGTTGCGCACCGGCCTGGATATCGAGGTCACCGGATTCGAACGACTTCCCGGTGGCCACTCGGGACTCACCTACCGGGTCACCACCACCGGCCCCGCGTTCGTGGTGAAGGCGGTGCCCGAGGGCCGCAAGCCGATCGGCCGCCACGATATGCTGCGGCAGGCCCGGGTGATGCGGGCATTGGCCGATACCGATGTGCCGGTGCCCCGGATCGTGGCCGTCGACGGGGACGAACCGGCCTGGTTCGCCATGGAATTCGTGACCGGCGAATCACTCGAGCCGGTCCTCGACGACCCGGCCGTCGAACCCGGCCTGGCGGCGGCGCGGATGCGGCGGGCCGCCGAGGTGCTGCCCAGACTGCACGCGATCGACCCGGACTCGGTGCCGGGCGCCGAAACAGCCCTGACACCGGCCGATGAGCTCGCACGCTGGGCCCGCACGCTGGGCGCGGTGCCGCCCGAGCTGGTCGCGGGCGGAGACCGGCTGCTCGACCTGCTGGGCCGGCGGATCCCCGACCCCGTCACGCCCACGCTCGTGCACGGTGACTATCGGCTCGGCAATATCATCGCCGCCGGTACCGAACCGGTCGCGCTGATCGACTGGGAGATCTGGAGCGCGGGCGACCCGCGCGTGGAACTCGGCTGGTTCCTGGTGTTCGCCGACGGCACCAACTTCCCGGAAGTTGGCCGCACGGTCCCGGGCCTGCCCGATTCCGCCGAAGTCGTGGACCGCTACCGCGCGGGCGGGCCGGAGCTGCCCGAGCTGTCCTGGTTCGACGCACTCGGACGGCTCAAGATGGCCGCCATCATGGGCCACAACCTGCGGCGGCACCGGGAAGGCCGGCACCACGACCCGGACCAGGAAAAGCTGCCCGCCACCATCCACCGACTCATCGAGACCGGAACCGCGCTGTTCGCCGGTTGAGGTCCTCTCCCCCGATCCAGGAGCCGCACCGTGGATTTCTCCTACTCCACCCGCACCCGAGAGCTGCTCGTCCGGCTCGAACAGTTCATGGAGCACCACGTCTATCCCGCCGAGCGGGTCTACGACGAACAGATCGCCGCCGCGGACAACCCGCACGAACAGCCGCCGATCATGCGGGAACTGCAGGCCGAGGCGCGCCGGCAGGGCCTGTGGAATCTGTTCATGACCCACGACGGTCTCGGCGCCGGGCTCACCAATCTCGAATACGCCCCGCTGGCCGAACTCGTCGGCCGGTCGATCATCGGCAACGAGACGATCAACTGTTCGGCGCCCGATACCGGCAATATGGAAATCCTCGCCATGTTCGGCACCGAACAGCAGAAAGAGCGGTGGCTGAAACCGCTGCTGAACTGCGAGATCCGCTCGGCCTTCGCCATGACCGAACCCGCCGTCGCCAGCTCCGACGCCACGAACATCACCTCGACCATCCGCCGCGACGGAGAACACTACGTCCTCAACGGCCGCAAATGGTACATCTCCGGCATCCTCGATCCGGACTGCAAACTGATCATCTTCATGGGCAAATCCGATCCGGACGCCCCCTCCTACCGCCGGCAGAGCATGATCCTGGTACCGGCCGACGCACCGGGTGTCGAGGTGCTGCGGGATCTGCCGATGTTCGGTTTCCACGACCGGCTGGGTCACGGTGAGGTGCAGTTCACCGATGTATGCGTCCCGGCGGAGAATATGCTCGGCGCCGAGGGCGACGGTTTCGCGATCGCCCAGGGCCGGCTCGGGCCGGGGCGGATGCATTACGCCATGCGCGCCATCGGAATGGCCGAGCGCGCACTGGAACTCATGTGCCGGAGGTCGCTGGAACGGACCGCGTTCGGCGGGCCACTGGCCGACCGCGGGGTGGTGCGGGAATGGATCGCGCGCAGCCGGATGGAGATCGATCAGATCCGGCTGCTGACCCTGCAGGCATCCTGGCTGATGGATACGAAGGGCAACGCCGCGGCACGCTCGGAGGTCGCGGCCATCAAGGTCGCGGCGATGGAGGTCGCCCATACAGTGGTCGACCGCGCGGTCCAGACCTTCGGCGCGGCGGGGGTCAGCAACGACACGGTCCTTGCGCGGATGCACGCCATCACCCGGGCACTGCAGATCGCCGACGGCCCCAACGAAGTACATCTGCGCACCATCGCGCGCCTCGAGGTGAAGAAATACAAATGAGCACAACGGATTTGAGCGGCAAGATCGCGCTGGTGACCGGCGCCAGCCGCGGACTGGGCCTGGCCATCGCGCGCGGACTGCGCGACGCCGGCGCCACCGTGATCGTCTCCAGCCGCAAACTCGCGGCCTGCGAAGCGGCGATCGCCACGCTCGGCGACGGCCCCGGCAGCGCCCACCCGCTGGAGTTGCACGTGGGCCGATGGGACACCCTCGAACCCGCGGTCGACGCAATCATCGACCGCTTCGGCAGTCTCGACATCCTGGTCAACAACGCCGGTATCGCCCCACTGGCCGACAATCTGGAGTCGGTCACCGAGGGCCTGTGGGACAAGACGATCGAAGTGAATCTGAAGGGCCCGTTCCGCCTCATGGCGGTGGCCGGGGCCAGGATGGCCGCCGGCGGCGGCGGCTCGATCATCAATATCTCCAGTATCGGCGCGGTGCGGCCGAGCCCGCCGGAGGCGATGTACGCCGCGGCCAAGAACGGACTCAACGCGCTGACCATGGCCTTCGCCCAGGAATACGCACCGTCGGTCCGGGTGAACTGTGTGCTGCCGGGCGGATTCGCCACCGATATGTCCGAGCACTGGGACGACGAATTCGTCGGCAAGATCATCGACCGGCTGCCCGCCGGACGGCTCGGCGATCCGGCCGAGATCGCCGGCCTGGTGACCCATCTCGCGAGCGACGCGGCCGGCTATACGACAGGTGCACTGATCCCGGTCGACGGCGGCCGTACCGCGGTGTACTGAGAGGCGGCGCAGATGAATACACCGGAATTGCGGGATCTGTTCGGGCTGGACGGCCGGGTCGCCGTTGTCACCGGAGCGTCCTCCGGCCTCGGGTCCGGTTTCGCGCGGGCGCTCGCCGGGGCAGGAGCGACCGTCTACGCGGCCGCCCGCCGGGTGGACCGGCTACAGCAACTCGCCGCGGACGAACCGCGGATCGTCCCGGTACGCTGCGATGTCACCGACCCCGGCGACCGCGCCGAACTGGTGGACCGCTGCTACGAGCAGTGCGGACGCCTCGACGTCCTGGTCAACAATGCGGGCCGGCCCGGACCGCCGAACGCGGAGCAGGAAACCGACGCGGAGTTCCGTGCCATCCTGGACCTGAACCTGCTCTCCGGTTTCCACCTCGCGACCTGTGCGGCGTCCCGGCTCCCCGAAGGGGAACGCGCGTCGTATATCAATATCTCCTCGGTGATCGGCCTCGTGTCGACCGCGCCGATCGGTGGCGCGAGCTATGCCGCGTCCAAAGCCGGACTCCTGGGATTGACCCGCGAGCTGGCCGGTCAGTGGGGCCGCCGGGGTATCCGGGTGAACGCCGTGGTGCCCGGCTGGTTCGATACCGAGATGACCGACGGGTTGTTCACCAACGAGAAATCGGCAGGCTGGGTGCGGCGTAACACCATGCTGGGCCGGGGCGGCCGGGCCGGGGAGGTGGACGGGGCCGTGGTCTTCCTCGCTTCCGACGCCTCCTCGTATATGACCGGGCAGACGCTCGTTGTCGACGGCGGCTGGACCGCACGCTGATGCTGGCCGTTCAACTCACCGCCTGGGGCGCCGAACCCGAGCTCCGCGAAATCCCCACGCCCCGGCCACGCGGCGAGGAATTGCTGGTCCGGGTGACGGCGGCCGGTCTGTGCCGTTCGGACCTCCACGTCATGGATGCCGCGGCGGGCAGTTTCGACTATCCCCTGCCACTCACCCTCGGCCACGAAGTGGCCGGGACCGTGATGGACGCGGGCCCGGCGGCTGACCGGGCTTGGCTGGGGGAACAGGTTGTGGTGCACGGCATCTGGGGCTGCGGCGGCTGCCGTAACTGCCTGCGGGGCCGGGAGAACTACTGCCTGCGCCTGCGCCCGCGCGACGGCCGCGGCGCACCGATCGGCAACGGGCTCGGATACCCGGGCGGGCTGGCCGAAGCAGTGATCGTGCCCGCGGCCCGTTTCCTGGTGCGTTCGACCGGGGTCGATCCGGTGTTCTGCGCACCGCTCGCCGATGCCGGTCTGACCGCCTACCACGCGGTCCGCGAACACCGCGATCTCCTCGACTCGGAGACCATCTGCGTCGTGATCGGGGTCGGTGGCCTGGGTCATCTGGCGATTCAGGTCCTGCGCGAGTTCGGCGCCGGGCGCATCGTCGCGGTCGACACCCGCTCGGAAGCGCGCGATATGGCTCGGCAGTTGGGAGCCGATGCCGTGTTCGGCGATATCGGTTCGGCAACCGGAGCGTTGGGCGAGGGCGCGGATCTGATCCTGGATTTCGCCGGTGCACCGGATACGGTCGCGCCGGCCGCCGCCGCGCTGGCCCCCGGCGGGCGGTTGTCGGTGGTCGGCAGCGCCGGTGGACGTATCGAGGCCGGTAAGGACGTAGGGCTGGCGGCCGGTTGGGGGATCACGGCCCCGTTCTGGGGCCCCCATGCGGATCTGGCGGCGGTCGTCGATATGGCGCGGCGGGGCGCGCTGCACGTCACCGCGCAGACCTACCCGCTCACCGCGGCGGTCGAGGTCTACCGGCAGCTGCGGTCGGGCGCGATCACCGGCCGCGCGGTTCTGGTTCCGCCGCCGTGACCGGCGCAAACCTCCCCGCGGAACCCCGGCAACGAGTAAACAGAGAGCACACCGGCACGAGGAACGGGTAGATGAAAGCACTGGCGCAGGAGATGCTCGAGCGGGCCCGGCGGGCTCCGGCGGAGATCGCCGTGATCGACGAGCTCGGACAGCACACTCTCGGCGAGATCATGGCGACGGCCGACGCGCTCGCCGAACGTATCGCGGCCATCGACGAACGAGGCCCGACGGTGATCATCCAGGCCGACAACACCTGGCGCACACTGGCCGCGGCACTGGCCGTCGGCCTGCGGGGCGGAGTGGTGGCCGTGTTCAGCCCGCACGCCACCGAAACGGAATTCCGGCTCGCGCTCGAGGATATCGACCCCGATCTGGTGATCGGCGAACCCGCGGCGCTGACTCGATGGGACGTGTCCGCGACGGAGTTCCCCGCGGTGGTCACCGCCTTCGGCGACCACCTGCTGCGGTCGCGCACCGCGCCGTTCGGCCCGGTGCAGCGGTGGCGCGGCGGCAGTGCCATCGCCATGACCTCCGGCTCGACCGGACGGCCCAAATGCGTGGTCCAATCCGAGGACGCCATCCGCTACGCCTGCCGAAGCACCATCGAGGCCGTCGGCCTGCGGCCGGGCGAATCGGTCGGGGCGTTCGTACCGCTGTCGTCGGTGGCCGCGTTCTGCTTCGGTATGTATCTCCCGGCCTTTCTGGGCGGCACCATGGTCACCATCGGCAGATGGACTCCGGCGGCGGCGCTCGACGCCATGGCCGAGCATCGGGTCGCGTGGACGATGCTGGTGCCGACCATGGCCCTGCAGCTCTCGGTCACCGGCGACAGCGCCGGGCGACTGGCCGGGATGCGGGCCATGACCGTGGGTGGCGGCCCGATGAACCAGCGCGCCCTGGCCGAGGCCGAGACCAAGCTGGGCACCACCTTTCTCCGGGTCTTCGGGATGTCGGAATGTCTCGGACATACCACCCCGCGGCCGGACGACCCTCCGGAAATCCGGCTGGGCCGCGACGGCCGGCCCTTCCCGGGCACCGTTGTCCGCGCGGTCGACGAATCGGGCACCCGGCTACCCGCCGGCGCGATCGGCGACGCCCAGGTGAAGGGGCCTTCGATGTTCGTCGGCTACGCCCGTGGTGGGGTCCCGATCCAGCCCGATCTCACCGCGGACGGGTTCCTGCCCACCGGGGATCTCGTAGAGGTGGCCGCGGACGGTTCCATCCGGGTGATGGGGCGGCAGAAACAGATCATCATCCGGGGCGGTCGCAATATCGATATCAACGAGATGGAGTCGGCGATCGCGGCGCTGCCCGGGATCGTGCAGGTCTGCGTGGTGCCGGTTCCCGACGAACTGCTGGGTGAGCGGGCGGCCGCCCTGGTCGTCGCAGACGGCGCCGAACCCTCACTCGCCGGCATCACCGACCGACTTGCCGCGGCGGGCTTTCCCAAGTTCAAATGGCCGGAATACCTTTTCCCGGTCGCCGACCTACCGCAGAACCGGGTCGGGAAACTGTCCCGCCCGGACGCGATCGAACTCGCCACCCGACTCGCCGCAGCTGACTCGAATTCATCTCAGGTTGGGTAGTAGAGTTGACCGATCCACACACAGTCGATATTTGGGGGCACGCAACTCATGACCGTTGACACCGGAGCCCGGCGGGAAAGCCCGCGGTCGAAACGCGGCAGCATTCTGACGGCCGCCATCGAACAGTTCGGGCGAATCGGTTACGAGCATACGAAATGGGCCTCCATCGCCGACGAGGTCGGGATCGGCCAGACCGCCCTCTATCACTACTTCGAATCGAAGGCACACTGCCTGCTGACGATCATGCGCCTGGAACTCGCCGATTCCGTCGACCGCTTCGTCTCGGCGACAGAGAACGAGCCGGATCCCGAGAAAGCCCTGCGTGCCGCCGTGGCCGCCGCGCTGCGCGCCGAACCGATCGATGCCCTGCAGCGCCGCATTCTGCAGAACCATATGGACCTGTTGGCCCAGCCACGCCAATCGGAGAAAGAGGAAGCCGAACGGCTGCGGTCGCGCGAACTGGTCCAGGAAATCGAACAGAACTGGACCGAACTGATCGAGCGGGGTATCGAATCGGGCGTATTCACCGGCGGTGATCCCAAGATCCTCGGCCGGATGGTGCTGGCCGTGGTGATCAGCGTCTGGCGCTGGTATCGCCCGGACGGAACGCTGACCTTGGCCGAGATCACCGAAACCGTCACCGATACCGCGGTGCGGATGGTGCGCGCCTGACGGTGACACCCCCACGACGCCGGGCCGCAGATTCCGTACGGCCCGGGACGAGGGCGCGACTACCCCTGACCTCCGGGGCGGCTCGACCGACCGGCCCCGGCGACTGCCCTACGAAACAGAACAGAATTCAGTTAGGAGATGGCGTGTACAACCTCATCGTGCTGGCATCCCGGCCCAGCGAGTGGTCACACGAACAGTTCATCGAGTGGTGGCGCGGCGAGCATGCCGAGGTGACCTACCCGCTGCCCGGCCTGCTGCGCTGGCAGCACACCGAACTCCTCGACACCTTCGACGACAAATCCGCCGGCTGGGACGGCCTGTCGATCCTCAGTTTCGAATCCCGGGAGGCGCTCGACGCTGCCCTGGCGAGCCCTGAATGGAAAACCGCCGTCCAGCATGTGGGCGCGATGCGCGGCCGCCGCATGATCTGGTTCGGCGAAGAACAGATCATGGTGCCCCGCGCCGGCAGCGGCGAATGAGCACGCAGTGGGCCGAGCCCGGCTGCTATCCGGTTGCCGACGGCATCCACCGTATTCCGCTGCAACTACCGCAGGACGGCCTGCGCGCGGTGAACGTCTATGCGCTGGAAACCGATACCGGGCTCGTCCTGATCGACGGCGGCTGGCATCGCCCGGATACCTACCGCGAGCTCACCGCCGGGCTCGCGCGGATCGGCCGCTCCCCTGACGATATCCACGATGTCCTGGTCACCCATATCCACCGCGACCACTACACGTTCGCGGTGGAACTGCGGCGCCGCCACGGCTGCCGCGTCCACCTCGGCGCCGGCGAATCCGCCGGGCTCACGGCGATCCGCGAACTCGGCAACAATGTGCCCACCAGTTCCCTGCGCGAGCTGCGCCGCGCCGGAGCCACCGGTATCGCTGCGCGCGTATACGCCGACAGTTTCGGCGAACCCTTCGACGTCGCCGACTGGGCGGACCCCGATCGGTGGCTGGAGCCCGGAACACTCACCCTCGGCGGGTGCGAGCTCGAGGTCCGCGCGACACCCGGGCATACCAAGGGCCATCTGGTCTTCCAGGATCGTGCCCGGCGCCTGCTGTTCACCGGCGACCATCTGCTGCCGACCATCACACCCTCCATCGGCTTCGAACTCGGCACCTGGGAACTACCGCTCGACAACTTCCTGAATTCGCTCGTTCTGCTCCGCGACGACGACGATCACACCATGCTGCCCGCCCACGGTCCCGACGGCGGCACCGCCGGCCGGCGCGCCCGGGACCTGCTGGATCATCACGACCGGCGTTTCGAGCAGATCCGCGCCGCCGTCACCGAACTCGCACCCTGCACCGGTCTCGAGGTCGCCCAGGCACTGACCTGGACCCGCCGCGACCGCCCGTTCACGACCCTCGATACGTTCAACCAGATGGTCGCCACCTGCGAAACAATGGCGCACCTCGACGTTCTGACCGCCCGGGATGTACTGGCCGCCGACAACGATTCCGGCGTGGACATTTTCGTGCCCGCTCGCTGATCCACCGCGTCTCGGCCACCGTTGCCGCGCCCATCGGCGGGCGAGCCGATCCCACAGGTCGCAGTGGTGCGCCGCATACACATCAGGCTCGGCAGGTCCGCCGGATGTGTGGAGGTGCGGGCGGGCACTGGTGAATTCCGGCCAGATCTCCGAATTCGGCCGACCGGAAACGCACGAATTCCGTCCACACACGGATCATTTCGCCGGACAGCTGCCGTTGTGCCGCGGACAACGGCTGCGGTGTCATTCCCGGACCCACGGCCCGCCGGAACGCAGTCCGAACAGATGGGCCAGTTCGGATCCGTGGGCGGCTCCGGGCGCCATATCGGTCAGGACCGGTGACAGCGTCGTCGCAGTGGAATCGGCGAACTCGTAGGCGCACACCGGCCCCCGTTCGGTAGTGCTCGGGTCGTGGCGAACTGCGGGCAGGTGAAGACCTGGCGGTACGCAAAGCCGTTGTGCGCGTGCGGAAGAGCGAATACCGATCACTACTGCTTGCTGGTCAACTCCGGAACGTATTTATACAGCGTGGTCCGCGAGACCCCCAGCAGCCGCGCGATCGAGGACACCGACTCATCCGGCCGGGTCAGCAGGGCACGAGCCTGGCGGACTTGTTCGTCGCTCATGGCCGGTGGCCGGCCGAGGCGCTGCCCGCGGGCTCGTGCGGCGGCGAGGCCCTCGTGGGTACCGTCGACGATGAGCTCGCGGATGAACTCGGCCAGCGCGGCGAAGACATGGAACACCAGCCGCCCGCCGGGGGTGGTGGTGTCGAGCGCTTCGTGCAGGGACCGGAATCCGATACCGCGGCGCCGCAGGTCGGCCACGATCGAGATCAGGTCCTGCAGGGACCGGCCGAGCCGGTCGAGGGAGGCGACCACGAGGGTGTCGCCGGCGCGCATGTAGTCCAGGCATGCCGACAACTGCTCCCGTTCGACGTTCTTCCCAGATTTCTTGTCGGTGAAGGTCTTCTTGCACCCGGCCGCCTTCAGCGCCCGGGTCTGCCGGTCCAGATTCCGGTCGCGCGTCGAGACGCGGGCGTACCCGATCAGCGCTCCTCCTCCGATCGGGTCCAGGGCATCGCCGTCGAGGGAAAGCGGTTCGAGCACATCGGTGTCCGCCACCCGGCAATCGTACATAAATGGGTGATCGTCTGTTGTTGAACAAATGGACATTACGACATGTTCTTTGAACAGTCGCCGGTTTCGGCCGACCTGGGCGTTCCCATGCCTGTGACTCGCGGTGGGAAGTGTCGGCGTTCTCGCGCCGATGACGAGATGGCCGCCGCACTCGGCGATGATCGGCATATGACAACTACTCAACCACCTCGGTGGCGGCCCGGCTGGAAACGGGCGCTGAAGGCGATCGCCGCTGTCGCGATTACCATCGTGTGGGGCTTTGCCGGCTTGGTCCTCGTCACGATCAACGCGTTTTCCGCGGGCTGCGACGTCAGGGCGACATGGACCAGCTCCAAAACGGCCGACCATGCCACCGGGATCATCGTCATCGGACTTATCTGGGTTGCCCCCTTCATCGTCGCCGCCGTGCTACGGCGCACTCGGCTGACGCTGGTCCTGGTCGGCCTCGCAGTCGTGGTGACGATCATTGCCGTATCCAAGAGCGGCTGCGTGGGTTTCGCCTGAACCAGGCCACCCCCTCTTGGGCCAGTTCACCTTGGGACAGGGGCGTGCTCGACTGCAGATCGAGCCGTCCGGGCGCGTCAAGGTAACGATGGCGATCTCAAAGGGTAAGTGCATCACCGCTGTTCAGGTGTTCAGGTGTTCAGCGTAAACCTCAGCAGCGCTACGGTATCCGTGGATCCTGCGGGGGCGGTGGTTGAGTTCGCAGGCGATGGCGTCGAGGTCGGCCTGATGGAATCGACGCAGGTCGGCGCTCTTGGGTAGATATTGGCGCAGCAGCCTGTTGGTGTTCTCGTTGGTGCCGCGTTGCCAGGGGCTGCGGGGTTTGCAGAGGTAGATCGGTGTCTGCGTTGCCGCGGTGGTGGCTTGGTGGCCGGCGATCTCGCGGCCCCGATCCCAAGTCAGCGTCCGGCGCATCGGCGCGGGCAATCCGAGCAGGAAACGTGTCAGGTGCGGTGTCACCTGCTCGGCTTTGATCCCGTCGGGCAATGCCACCAGGGCCGTGAACCGGCTGGGCCGCTCCACCAGCGTGGCGATCGCCGACGGCCGCGAGCCCATCACCAGATCACCCTCCCAATGGCCGGCGATCTGCCGGGATTCGACCTCGACCGGACGCTCACTGATCGGCACGAGTTCCCGGATCACGCCTCGCCCGTCAGGTTTGCGGGCCCGTTTCGGGCTTCGCATCGGGCGTCCGGTGCGCAACCGCTGCGTCAAGGTGCGATCGATCCGCCTTACGTCGCGGGTCGAACAGCGCCAGATAGATCGCTTCGTGCGAGACCCGCATGGCCGGGTCGTCGGGGAAGTGCTGACGCAGCCACCCGGCGATCTGCTCGGGCGACCACAAAGATTTGAGCTTGTCCTCCACCATCGCCCGCAAGGGTGGGCAGGCCGCGAGCTCGGCTGGTTTCGGTCGCCGCGCTCGCTGATAGGCCAGCTGGTCAGCGGCCGCGGCTCGGCAGGTGGCGTGGCCGCCGTTGCGGGCGATCTCACGTGAGATCGTCGATGGTGAGCGACCCAGCGACACCGCGATCATTCGCGCTGAGCAGCCCATGGTCGGCCCCGCGAGATCTCCTCACGCTCGGTGAGTGTCACATGCCGACTCTGCCGAGCTCGAGGCGGTCTTCGGACTCCTCCGGTCTGCGCCAGGAACCGGCGCACGTGCTGCAGCGGCATCCCGAGCGACCGTGACATCGAACTGAGCGACTCACCTGCCCGCCACCGTCCCCACAACTCGTCCTGACCAGCAGGTGACAACCCGTAACCCCGCACCGAACCCTCCACGCCGACATGATCATCCACGCGGTGATGCACTGACCGATTGAGCCCAAGATCGTTTTACGACACCGGCTCTTCCGCTCGCTCGTTGGGGTCGTGGGCAGGTATTGGCCCGGAGCACTGGAACGTAGTTGTTGGACCCATCGCTGAACGGGGCACCCCGGGAGGTTGGCCTGCGAGCCGCGGACCTGCGACGCCGCCTGACGGCTGTGGTTCGCAGCGCTGGCGATGCGGCCGTAATGTGTGAGCTGCACTTGCGTCGAGACCAGGGGTTGTGCTGATGCCTGAAGCTATTTCTCATGATTCGGAAGCTGCGGCGGGGTTCGCGGATGCCGCCGCGGCGGTGGCCGGCCTGCTCGATGCCGCGGCCGGGCACGCCGATACCGCCGCGGCGACACCGCTGAGTGGTTTGGGTGTGTTCGGCGCGGAATTCGCGGCGGCGTTCGCCGCGGCTGCGCAGACCCAGGCAGCGACGATCCGGACCGCCGGCGCTCTTTTCGGCGCATACGGGCAGACCGTGGTCGCGCAGGGGCAAGCGCTGACTGCCACCGATACCGAGAACGCGGCCGCGGTTGCGGTGGCCGGCGACACCGGGGAGCAGTGATGCGGCCGGCCACGAAAACCGGGGAAGCCACCGAACATCCGCTGTTGAAGGTGTTGCTGGCACCACTGCTGGATCTACGCGCCGCACTCGGTGACGGCAGCCCCCCGACCGAGGTGTTGGCGGCGTTGTCGGCGGCAGCCGACAACACTGCGGCAGCCGAAGCGCCGGGTCGTAGTGGTCGGTATCTGCTGGAATCCACGAATACTGCCCCGGCCGCGGTGCCGGTAGCCGCACGCACCGAGGGCGAGACCGTTGCGCTGGCCGATCACCACTCGGCGTTGGCGACGCTGCTGAACGACGCCTACGCCACCCGCGATACCGCTGCGAGCCGCCTCGACTCGGTGATCGAGGACTTCCGCGCGAAAGCAGGGCCGATGCTGGCCGCCGCGCAATCACAAAGCGACATCGACGCGGTACTCGACCTCGCCGCGCAGACCATCCGCGACGGTGTGACCGAGGTCGGCTACGCCCGCGACGAGATGGACGATCACACCCGCCGCACCCGGGCGCTGGACCGGGGCCCCGGCGCGGCGACGGTGACCGTGCCCGACGGTTTCGCCGCGGACCCCTCGGTGCGGGCCGCGCTCGGCGGCGGCACCGGGATCCCGGCAGGCTTGGATCCGCATCAGGTCGCGCAGCTCGCACTGCAGCAGGCCGCGCTGGCCGCCGGCATACAACTGGGTACGGTCGCGCTCGACGCCGGAGTCGAGGTCGGATCGAAAGTCATCGACGGAGTGGTGCAGGTAGCCACACACGGTATCGACACCGGAGCGAAGCTGGCCGAACAGGCCATATCGACCCTGGCAGCCGGCGCCGACGGGTCCGGTGACCAGGGCACCCCGCCGGGATCGCCCGGCGGTACCACCACCGCACCCGCGGGCACCGGCGACAAACCGGGTCCGGGGACCCTGCTGTTCGGTGGGCACGGCGGCGCACCCACCCAAAATCCACCGGCCACCAAGAAAGACGACGGCACCACAAACGGCGGTACAGCCCCACCCGTGATCGCTTTCCCTGAACCGCAACAAGAACCGGAACCGCCCACCCCGGAACCCGGTACGCCGTCCCAGACCGGACCGGGTGACCAGCCGGGGACGACGGGCGCACTGGTTCCGCCGGCGACCCGGCCAGGTGCCGGGCAGGACCAGGAGAACCCTCGACCCCGGCGACCAGGACAGGCCGGGGTGGTCCTGGAAACGTCATGACCGAACACGACGCCGGTGCTGCCGAAGTCGACGCCGGTGCCGAGGACCGCCCTGCAGACCCCCAGCCCGCAGGCAATCCGTTCGTGCTGGCCGGTCTGCCCGCCTACGCGAGCCTGGCCCCACCCGCAGCGCCCGAGGAAACCGGCCGCGATAAACGCCGCCGCAGCCGCTACTCCGGCGAATGGTCGCAATGGCTCGATTCCCCCCATCGCCGCGCGGCCCGCTCAGGGTCAGCAGAAACCGACGCAGACGACGAGATATCCGAGGACGAGCTGCCGGCCTATATCGACGACGAACCCGCACCACCCACACTGCGGGAGCAGCGCGGTGGCCTCGGCGTGCGACCACACCCGGACCCGGACGATCGAGATTCCATCAGCCGGCGATGGTGGTGGCGGACCGCTGTCTGGACCACAACCGTCGCCGCCTCCGTCGCCGCGATCGGTGCAGTAGTCGCCTTGAATTTCCGGGCAACCACGCGCGATTCACCTCCCGCCGCCGGCACTGCAGGTTCCGCACCGACGGCAGCGGCCCCGGCGAGCACCACGGCATTGCCGGCGAGCTGGGCACACGCCACCGCAGGGTGTACCCGCACCAGATCAGGCTCGATCACTATCGGAGCCGACCCCGGTGACCACAGCAGCCCGCAGCAAGCGATCCTCGGGTTCGAATGGAGCTACTACGTCGAACGCGACGCAGCCCTGGCCCGCACCTTCACCACACCCGATGCGAAGGTGCCCGACCGGGCGACGATCCAAGCCGGGATCGACTCCCAACCCGACGGTGTCCGGTACTGCGTGTACATCACCGCAGCAGACAAGAGCAACACGGTATGGGACGTCGAGCTGCAGGAGCAATGGCCCGACGACCCCGAACCGATCCGCTACGGACAAAAGATCACCACCACCACCCAACACGGGAAAACGCTGATCACAGGAATATCCAGGCGCTGACCCGGCCCACCCGACTCGGCTCGGCGCGACCTGCGACTTGCCACAGAGGCCGAGCGCGCCGGATGCCGTCTCGAAACCTTGGCTCGAGACGGTCCGTGGGATCAGCCCCTAGATCGAGTCAGCCCCGATCGCTGGGCCGCTGTATGCATGCGTACTCGATGCACGCCCCATCCTGGCTGTATGCGATTTTGATGCGCATCCCATGGGTTTCGGCGAAGTCTGTTGTACGCGGACCTCCTCGCCCGGCTCGACCGGTGTCGGGGTGTCGAGTAGTCCACCCCTCGTCCGGCGCCGCACCTTCCTCAGCAGGAGCCCGCGCGAATCGCGGTGGTGTCCGTACCGGCCGACCGGGCCGGCAATCGCCGGCTGTCCGGCGAACGGGGCTGTCTCCACCCTCATCCGGTGTAGACAGCCCCGTTTCCACGCCGTCAGGCGCAGGTCCAGCCGCCGTCCACATAGAGTTCGGTACCGGTGACGAATGTCGAGTCGTCCCCGGCCAGGAACGCCACCGCGGCGGCTACTTCTTCGGCGCGGCCGAGCCGGTCCATC
Source organism: Nocardia carnea (assembly GCF_029868855.1). Taxonomy (GTDB): domain Bacteria; phylum Actinomycetota; class Actinomycetes; order Mycobacteriales; family Mycobacteriaceae; genus Nocardia; species Nocardia carnea_A. The sequence continues at coordinate 87,617 of NZ_JARWOV010000194.1, forward strand.
GGAGTGTTCGCGAGCATCGCGCGATGCCGTTCCGTGCCTTCGTAGCGTTCGAGAAGCTGTTCGGTTTCGATGAAGCCCGGGTGGATCGAGTTGACCCGCACACCTTTCGCCGCCCAATGCAGGGCGGCATTCTTCGTCATCGTCCGCACCGCGCCCTTGGCGGCGGCGTAGGCGAGGCTGTTCCCCAATCCCCCGACGGTGCCGAGAATCGAGCAGAGGTTGACGATCGCACCACCACCGCTCTGCTCGATCAGGGCGCCGGCATGTTTCATACCCAGCCAGGTTCCGGTCTGGCTCACCTCGATCACCCGGTTGTAGCGGTCGAGGTCTTCGTCGACCACCGAAGCCAGGCTGCCGATCGCGCCGTTGTTGACCAGGGCGTCCAAGCGTCCGTACCGGTCGCGCACCGCGCTCACCGTGGCACCCCATTCCTCTTCCCGGGCGATATCGAGGGCGCGGACGAGGTGCCGGTCCGGGTGGTCCAGGGTGGCGACGAGTTCGGCGCAGGCCGCCTCGCCGAGGTCGGTCACCACGAGCACCGCGCCTTCCGCTGCGAACCGGCGCACGATCTCGACCCCGATACCGCCGGCCGAACCGGTCACCAGGACAACTTTGCCGGTCAACCGCGACGGACCCGTAGACATGGCAGGCCTTTCTGATTCGAGGGAAGAACTGCGGACGGGCCGCGGTTCACAGCTTGTTCAGCACGTTCCGGCCGCCGACGAGCATCGCGACACCGACACCTGCGGTGGTGACCGCGGTCATCAGCAGCGCCATCGCCGCAACCAGCGGATACGAGCCGTTCTGCCAGAGATCGAACAGCAAGGTGCCCATCACCTGGGTGGTCGAGGCGCGCACCAGCAGGGACGCGGCGAATTCATGGGTCAGCAGGATGAACATCAGCGCGACGGCGCTGAGAATCGTGGGCCGCATCAGCGGCAGCATGACCCGCAGATTCGTCACCAGCGGCGACGCACCGCTGGTGGCCGACGCCTCGCTGTAGGTGTTACCGAGCGAAAGCATGGCGGTCATCTGCATCCGGGTCGCGTACGGCAGCATCAGCACGATGTAGACCAGGATGATCACGGTCTTGGTCCCGTACAGGATGAGCGGCGGCTCGGTATAGGTGAGCAGGAAGCCGACGCCGAAGATGACCGCCGGAATGCCCAGGGGCAGCGCGGTGATCAGATCGGCCAGTAACGCCATGATCTTGAACTGCCGGCCGCGGACCAGCAAGGTGGCCATCAGATAGCCCAGCGGTACGCAGATCAGCACGGCGGCCAGCGAGGTCGACACACTGGTGAGCACAGAACTCACGATGGCGCTGTCGGCGGCCAGGGTACGGAAGTTGTCCAGGGTGAGCAGATCCCAGGACAGCGACCCGGACCAGTACGGGGTCAGGGCGACGATGACCAGCCCGAGCAGCGGGATGATCAGTGCGAACAGGGCGTAGACGACGATGGTCACCGTGGCCCACAGCGAACGGCCCGCCGCCGGCGCGAAGGACTTCCCGCCGTGGGTGACGAAACGGGATTGGTTGCCCAGCAGTCCTTTCTGGATCAGTACCAGCACCAGTCCGAAGATCACCAGCGGCGAACCGGCGGCGGCCGCCGCGGCGAAATCCGACGGCGATTCCGAGACCCGGCGATACATTTCGGTCGTCAGTACTTTCACGCCGTAGTTCTGGCCGAGCAGCAACGGACCCGTGAACTGGCCCAGCCCCAGCAGTAGTGCGATACCGCCGCCGTAGATCAGTGACGGCCGCAGCAGCGGTAGCACGACCCGGAAGAACACCCCGACGGTGGAGGATCCGCTGATCTGCGCGGCCTCGATATGTTCGGCGCCGATGTTCTGCATTCCGGCGCTGACGAACAGGTACACGAACGAGGTGAGCCCGAAACCGGTGAGGATGATGATCCACGGAACCGTGTACACATCGATCGGCCCGGAATCCGAACCACTCCACCAGGGCAGCTTCCGGAGCAGCACATTCAGGTAGCCCGGCCCGGGTGAGAGCAGGAACGCCCAGCCCACGACATTGGCGACCGCGGGCATCACGATCGGCAGGATCGGGATGATCCGCAGGAACCCGAAGCGTTGCGGTAGCCGGCTCGCCGCGAAAGCGAGCAGCGTACCGAGCACCATGGCGATCACCAGCGAACCCAGCGCGAGCGCGACGGTGGTCCGGATGGTTTCGGCGATATCGAAGCGGGTGTACTGCGCCCGGTAGCCGCGGGCGCCGTCTTCGAAGGCCAGCGACTGCAACTGCACCATCGGCAGCACCACGAGATAGGCCAGCACGGCCAGCAGGGCGAAGTACCCGAGCCGGGTCCGCCATTGCGCCGGCATCGCGAAAGAGCGGTTCACGGCGGTGGTTACGGTGGCCATCAGGCGTGCCCTCCCGCAGCGACGGCGACCGGCGCCGGGGCGGCGGTATCGTCCCCGTGCACCGCGAAAACACGCAGGCTCGCCGGGGAGAAACTCACGACCAGCGGCGCACCGGGCCGGCTGCCGCGCAGCGCCGCACTGTGCTGCGCGGCCGGTGCCCGCAGGATCAGTTGTTCACCGCCGGTTTCGACGGTGACATCGAAGTACCGGCCACCGTATTCGTAGGTCACCAGTTCGGCGTGCACGGCCACATTGCCCAGCGGCACCTCGTCGGCCGTGGCGTGCAGCAGCACATCGTCGGGGCGCAACCGGGCGATCGCGGCGGTGTGCCGGTCGGCGGAATCGCGTACCACGGCGTGGGTGAGGTCGATCGGGTCGCCGGCGGAGGTCTCCCAGCCGTCGTGTCCGCGCCGCAGCGACAGGCGGTTGCTCATCCCGATGAAGGCGGCGACATAGTCCGATACCGGGTTCTCGAAGACCTCTTCGGGGGCGTCGTACTGTTCGATCTTGCCCGCCTTCATGATGGCCAGCCGGTCGCCCAGCGCGAAGGCCTCGGACTGGTCGTGGGTGACGAATACGGCCGTGAATCCGAGTTTCTGGTGCAACTGGTGGATCTGGGTGCGCACCTGATCACGCAACCTGGCATCGAGATTGCTCAACGGTTCGTCGAACAGCACCAGATCGGGACGTGCCACCAGACCGCGGGCGACCGCGACCCGCTGTTGCTGCCCACCGCTGAGCTGTGCGGGATACCGGTCGAGCAACTGTCCGCAATCGACCATTTCGGCGGCGGCTTCCACCGCGCCCTCGGCAACGGCCTCTTTCATCTTCCGCACCTTCAGCGGGTAGCGGATATTGTTGCGGACGGTCATATGCGGCCACAGCGCGTACGACTGGAACACCATCCCGATATTGCGTTTGTGAGCAGGCACGTTCAGGCGGGCGTCGGCGTCGAAAACGGGCCGGTCCTTGAACGCGATCGCACCGCCCTGGGGTGTTTCCAGCCCGGCCAGACAGCGCAATGTCGTCGTCTTCCCGCACCCGCTCGGCCCGAGCAGAACCAGGAATTCCCCCTCCTCGATGGTGAGGTCGAGCCGGTCGACCACAACGTTGCTGCCATAGGTCTTGGTCAGGCCGGAAACGGTGAATTGCGACGTCATCTCATGCCTTCTGGGTCGAAAGTTTCGGAGTGCGTACGCCGGCGGCGATTCCGCCGTCGACGAGGAGATCGGTTCCGGTGACATAGCTGCTCTCGGCACCCGCCAGGAATGCGATCACCGACGCCACTTCGGCGGGGGCGCCCCGGCGCTGCATCGGAATGCTGCGGACATACGCCGCTACATCGTCGGCGGCGAAACCCGGTGCCGCGGTGATCTCGGTGGTGATACTGCCGGGGCATACCGAATTCACCCGGACACCCTGTTCGGCCAGTTCCAGCGCGGCGACCTTGGTCAGCGCCCGCACGCCGGATTTCGCGGCACCGTAGGCGCCGAGTTCGGCGGTGGCGAGCACACCGCGCAGCGACGAGATGTTCACGACCGACCCGCCATCGGTCATCGCCGCTGCCGCGGTCCGCAATCCGAGGAACGTCCCGACCAGATGCTGGTCGACCATCCGGCGGAAGTCGTCGAGCGTGGTCTGCGCCAGCGTCGCTTTCATTGCGGTTCCAGCACTGTTGACCAGTACGTTCATCCGATGACCGGACTGCTCCATCGCGGTGGCCACGGCATGCCAGCCGGCTTCGTCGGTGACATCGAGAGAGTGGTAGTGGGCGCGCGGGCCCAGCGCCAGCGCCCGTTTCCGGCCGGCGATATCGTCGATATCGGTGAGGTAGACCGTCGCGCCCTTCGCGACGAACAGTTCGGCGGTCGCCCCGCCAATCCCCCCGGATGCCCCGGTCACCAGTACGTGGGTGCCGTGCCAGGGCTCGGCCGTCTCGTCCATACCTGTCCTTCGTCGATGTATAGGGAACGGTGGAGCCGGATCAGCTCTGGAAACGCCTGGCCCATTCCTGGGAGTACTGCGCGACCTTGTCCGGTGTCAGATCGCGGGTGTCCGGTGCGGCAATATCCTGCGCCTGGACCACCGCGCCGGGGATATCGGGCAGCGCCGCTGCGTAGCCGTCGTTGAGCGCCGTCTGCCCTTCACGGGTCGCCATGAAATCGACCAGTAGCTGAGCCGCGTTCGGATGCGGCGCCACACTCACCACGTGGCTGTACCAGGGTGTTCCCCATGGTTGTGGCGGGAGAGCCCAGTCGACCGGGGCGCCCGCGGCAACTTCGGTAACCAGCGGTTGTACCGAGGGGGTCACCGCGATCTCGCCCGAGGTGAGTGCCTGCGCGATACCGAGTGCGCTCGGATATATGCGGGGTTTCAGCTCGGCCATCCGGTCCCAGTAGTCGGCGCCGTAAGTCGCGGCGTAGTAGCGGTAGAGATCGACATACGAGGCGATACCGGTCGGGTTGACGATGCCGATCTTGCCGGTGTACTTGGGGTCGAGGATGTCGCGCGGTGAACTCAGGCCGCCGGGCACTGCCTCGGTGTTCCAGCCCAGAGCGAAGACGGCCGCGCTGCTGAGTGCGAACCGGTTTTCCAGCACGCTGGTCTCCGGCCGGTATTCCGGTGCCCGCACATTGGGGCCGGCGAGCTCGGTCGAATAGTTCCCCGATTGAGCCGCATTGCCGATCCAGGTGGCATCGGTGAGCATATGGACGTCCGCGGTACCGCGACCGGTACGGTTCTCGGTCTCCACGCGCGGATTGATATCGGCGTCGGTGCCCCGGACGAATTCCAGATCGATGCGGGGATACGACGATTCGAACGCCTTTTCCAGCCGCTCGAGATTGGCCGGTTTCTGGCTCGAGTAGAGCAGAACGCTGCCTTCGTTTTCGGCGGCGGCGACCACGTCGTCCCATGTGCCCGATACCGGCGCCGTCGTTCCGGGGCTCGCCCCACAGGCGGCGAGGACCGAAGTGACAGCGAGGGCCGCGGCGGCCGCCGTGGCCTGGAACAGCAACTTCATAGTGCGAATACCCACATCCCGCAGAACTGAACTGATGTCAGTTTGAAACTATGCCATACCCATTGTGGTGTCAATCACCTTGTGGCAATAATATGAAGTGAATCCAGTTCAAGGAGGAACTTTGGTCTCCCCGCTCCTGTCGTCACCACTACGGATAGGCGGCCTCGAGCTGCGTAATCGCCTGGTCGCGACCGCACACGGCTCCGGTGTGGTCAGCAAAGGCACCGCCCAGCCCGGCGACGACGACTACTGGCGACGCTGCGCCGCCGGGGGCGCAGCCATGGTGATCGCGGGCGGGACGGTGGTCGGATCGGACTCCGGCAACCGGACAGGAAACATCACCGATGCCTCCCTGCCCGATGCGGTTCCCGGACTGCGCCGGCGCGCCCGGGCGATCAGCGAGGGCGGCGCCGTACCGGTCTGCCAGCTCGTGCATCTCGGGCGCGAGACCCTGGGCGCCGAGATCTGGGAACATCCGATCGCACCGTCGGCCGTCCGGTCCCCGCGCGAACCGGTCCGCGCGCGGGTGATGTCGGACCCCGATATCGACCGGGTGATCGCCGATTTCGTACTCAGTTCCCGCCACGCCGCCGAAGCGGGTTTCGCCGCCGTGGAACTACACGCCGCCCACGGATACCTGCTGGCGCAGTTCCTGTCCCCCGTCACGAACACCCGAGCCGATGCCGCAACCCCCGCCGGGCGGGTGGCGATCCTGCACCGGCTGCACACCGCAATCACCGCGGCCTGCCCCGGACTGGTTGTCGGAGTGCGGGTTTCGCTCGACGGAGCGGAGGAAGCCGGACTGGACGCCGAAGGTTTGTGCGAACTGCTGCCACTGCTGGACATGTTCGACTACCTCAACGTCACGGCCGGTGTGCGCACCACCTACGTCCGCGATATGGCGACTGCCGGTCCTCCATTGCTCCCCCTGCTCGGCCGGCTGCGCGCAGCGACCACCCGCCCGTTGCTGGTTTCCCAGGCGTTCCGGTCGCGGCCGGATATCGAGGGCGCCCTCGCCGCCGGTGCCGATCTGATCGGGATGGCACGGCCCTTCATCGCCGACCCGGATATCGCGGCGAAACTGCTCCGCGGCGCCGATTCCCGGATCCGGCCGTGCGTGTCCTGCAACGAGGACTGCCGTTCGTTCACCCCGGTGCTGCTGTGCTCGGTGAATCCGGCTTTGGCGCCGCCCGGCCACTCGGCCCGTCCGGCGCGGCCTTTGCGCTTCGGCCGGTCCCGCTACCGAACGGGGCGGGTTGCCGTCGTCGGCGCCGGACCAGCGGGCCTGGAAGCCGCCTTCCGGCTGGCACCGTCGCACGACGTCACCCTCTTCGACGCGAGTTCCTGGATCGGTGGCCAGCTGCGCACCGCCGCGCAGGCACCGAACCGTTCGGGCTGGCCGGCGCTGCTCCGCTTCTACCAGGACAACCTGGACGGCGTCCGGACAGAACTCGGACACCGGGTATCACCGGCGGATCTCACCGATTTCGCCGAGGTCGTCGTGGCGACCGGGGCCACCGAATCCGAAACCCCCGGCGCCCTGACCGCCACCTCGGTCCTGACCGATCCGCGGCAGATCTGGCCCGGCCATCGCGTGGTGGTGGTCGACGACGGGTTCGGCTACTGGCCCGCACTCGGCGCCGTGGAAGCGGCGCTCACCGGAGGCGCCGGCCTGGTCACCGTGCTCACCCCGGCCCCGGCGATCGCGGCGGGGATCCCGGCGGAGAGCCGGGTGCAGTTGCTGCGCCGGCTGGCCGGCCGCCCGGTGGATTTCGTCGTCCAGGCCGCGCCGGTCGAGATACGCGGCGACGGACCTGACACCGGCGTGAGCTACCGAAACGTGTTGTCCGGGCAGTCGCGTGAGCTGGCCTGCGACCGCGTGGTGGTCGCCGGTGAGCGGGTTGCCACCGAGTGGCGGTCATTTCCGGAGCGGCTGCCGCGGGCGAGGGTGCAGATCATCGGCGACGCCCTCGTCCCCCGGCGGGTATCGCACGCCGTCGCCGAGGGATACGCGGCCGCCGAAACGATTATCGGCAGCGCGCGGCCGATGCCCGCGGCGGTGGAGTGAGGGGACGCCACAAAACCGCGCCGGTACCGGCGTGACAGGCGAGCAGCCCGGGCCGCGGAGGTATCGGGCCCGGCCCCGCACGCCATGGAAAAGAATGAGGTACACATGCGGAAAACCCTTCGAACGAAGGCTCTCGGAACGGCAGCGGTGCTGGGTGCGCTCACCCTGACGCTGGCCGGATGCGGTGGTTCCACCGCGGTCTCCCGGCCGGTTTCGGGGTCTTGGGACGGGGTGGTGGCGGCGGCGAACAAAGAAGGTGCCGTCACGATCTATTCCACTCAGGCGCAACCGGTGCTCGCGGATCTGGAGAATGCCTTCGAAACGGCCTATCCACGAATCGACCTGAACGTGGTCCGGGGCGTGGATGCCGATCTGCTGTCCCGGATCGACGCCGAGGCCCGGACGGGCAAGGGCGCCGGCGATATCGCGGTGATCACCGATGTCGCCTGGATGCAGACGGCCGCGGACACCGACCGGGCAGTGGAGGTGATCGGCCCCGCGTTCGACGCGCCCGAATACCGGCGCGCCGACAGCATCGTCGGCGGGAGGTTCTTTCTCGAGGGCGCGGTGATCCTCGGTTTCGGCTGGAACACCGGCACATACCCCCAGGGCATCCGGACGGCCGCGGATCTGCTCGACCCCGCACTGAAAGGCAGGATCGGCATCGTCACACCGGCCACCTCGCCGACCTATATCGACTACTACGACCATATCGAGGAGCATTACGGCGGCCGCGGATTCCTCGAAAAGCTCGCGCAGAACGAACCGCGCATCTACCCGAGCTCACAACCACTCGGGCAGGCACTCGCCTCCGGGGAGATCGTGGCCGCGCTGATGTGCAACCCGATGCTGCCGGAACGCTCCGCGGGTGCACCTGTCGACTGGACCGCGGGACCGCACGTATGGGGCGCGCGCTGGTACGGGCTGGCGCTCGGCTCCGCACCCCACCCCAATGCAGCGCAGGTGCTCGCCGATTTCATGGTGAGCCGCCCCGGCCAACGGGCGACCTCGCCGGGTTACGGGTCGGTCCTGCCCGGTATCGAAGGCGCGCTGGCGGTGGCGCAGGACGTTCCCGGCCAGAACCTCGCGGTGACCATCGGCGAAGGCGCCGAGAAGTACCGCAACGACTGGGAGGACATCTTCCAGTGAGCACCGAGACACCCACACCACAGGAGGAAACAGTCGCGCCGGCACAGCAGTTCACCGGGAAGGTGGCGCTGGTGACCGGCGCCGGGTCGGGCATCGGGGCCGCCACCGCGCGACTGCTCGCGCAGCGCGGTGCTACGGCGGTCCACATCTGCGATATCGATCGGCAGGCCGCTGCTCAGGTGGCGGCGGACATCACGGGCGGCACCGCGGTGGAACTGGATGTGGCCGATTCGGCGCAGGTCGACCGGGCCTTCGCCACTGTGCTCGCCGAACACGGTCGCGTCGATATCGTCGTCCACGCGGCCGGTGTCGACGATCCGCGCAGTAAACAGCGCATCTACGAAGCCGCCGCCGAACACCGCCCACCGGACGTGCTCGCCCATCTGGAGGACACCGACTGGCGGCGCATTCTCTCGATCAACCTGGACGGCACCTTCCATGTCCTGCGCGCCGCGGTACGCGCGATGAAAGGAACCGGCGGCGGTGCGATCGTCACTGTGGGGTCGTCCGCGGCATTCGACACCCTGGCCGGCTATCCGCACTACGCCGCGTCCAAAGCCGGTGTGCACGCACTCAGCCAGTCGGTGGCGAAAGAAGTAGCTCAATTCGGGATCCGGGTGAACACCGTCGCACCGGGGCCGGTCGATACGGGGATGGCCCGGCGTACTCCGCCGCATCTGCGGGCGGCCATGGCCGAAGGCACCACCCGCGGTTACGCCACCGCCGAGGAGCTGGCCGACAACATCCTGTACCTCGCCGCACCGGCCGCCGCCAATGTCGTGGGCGCCGTGCTGTTGAGCAACGGTGGCCGGTTCACGGTCTGAACCGCCGGATCGAGCAACAAAGGAGCAAGAATGCAGAGGATAGAAACCGACGTCCTGGTGATCGGCGCGGGTATGGCCGGCCTCACCGCGGCGGTTCGCTCGCTCGACCGCGGCGCTTCGGTCGTGGTGGTCGAGAAGGCCGATACCGTCGGAGGGTCGGCGCGCTTCGCCGGCTACGCCTGGACCGCACCCGATCGGGCGGTGATGGACGAGGTGAATCCGAACGGCGACCCGGCGCTGCGCAACGCCCTCGTCGACGGTTTCGCCGACGGTATCGCATGGATCCGGGCGCTCGGCGTGCACTGCGCCGATGCGGTGCCGATCCTGCGCTACGGCCGCGGCCACCAATTCGACACCAACCAGTACATCGACGAATGCCGGCGCCGGGTGAGCGTCGGCGGACAGCTGTTCACCGGCACCGACACTCTGGCCCTGCGCACCGCCGACGGTGCGGTGACCGGTGCCCGAGTGCGCTTACCCGACGGCACCGAAATCGAGGTATCCAGTACTGCGGTAGTCCTGGCCACCGGCGGTTTCCAGGCCGACAGTGCGCTCGTCGCCGAGCACATCCATCCCCGCGCCACCGAGATGCAGGTGCGCTCCAACCCGGTGAGCGCGGGGGCCGGGCTGCGCCTGGCCGAAAGCGTGGGCGCCGCGACCGGGACCTCGCGCTCCGGCTTCTACGGGCATCTGGTGCCGACGCAGGTTTCGTTCCGTGACCCTGCCGACTTCGTGGCCCTGTCGCTGTACTACAGCGAGCACGCGCTGCTGTTCAACCTCGACAACCGCCGATTCACCGATGAAACCCAGGGTGATCACCTCACCGCCATGTATCTGCTCGACCAGCCGGAATCCCGCGGATTGCTGGTAGCCGACGAACGGGTGTACCGGGAATGGGTTCTCGGCAGCTATGTCGAGGGAGCGGTCGCGGTGGACAAGTTCGAGCTCACCCAGCGCCGCGGGGGCCGCTGCGGTGTCGCGGAAACCCTCGAGGACTTCGCCTATCTGCCGCCGGAGTGGGGTTACGACGGGGCGGCCGTCGCCGAGCAGATCCGGCAGGTCGATGCCGCCGGTGCCGCGGTCCGGCCCACCAGGACGCACGATTCCCAGCTGCTGGACACCGGCCCGTACTACCTCATCGAAACCTGCCCGGCGCTGACCTTCCCGTTCCACGGCATCCGCATCGACGCCACCGCACGGGTCCTGTCCGCGGCCGGCGGCACGATTCCCGGGCTTTTCGCAGCGGGGTCCGATACCGGCGGTCTCTACGACCATGCCTATGCCGGCGGGATCGCCCCCGCACTCGTCTTCGGCTTGGCCGCCGCCGATGCCGCGACCGAGCCCCGGACGGTCGCTTCGAGCACGCCGACAGCGAACCTGCGGTAGGCGCTCGCTGCGCTGGGCCGCCGGTGCGGGGCGGTCCAGCGCAAGCAGTTGGTGTCACCTGCGGCGGCGACCGTGTGCCGCCGCGGCCCTCCGGGGCAAGCCCCACCCGCCGACCGCCGCGCGGAAACCGGCTCGGTGGTCCGTACCCGGCCGTCGCAGCACTATCCTGCTCGGATGACGGAATCTCCCCGGTCACCCGGCCGCACCGGTGATATCGATATCGCGGCCGAAATCGAGCGGGTCCACGATCTGCTGGCGGCCTGGCTGGGTTCGGCCGCGTCGCCACGGGTGCTGGACGCCTTCGCCGCCGCCCACGACGAGGATTTCTCGATGGTGACGACCGCGGGCACGGTGATCCGCAAACGTGAACTGCTGTCCGGGTTGCACCGCGCGCGCAACGGCCGGCCCGGTCTGGTGATCGAAATATCCGAAGTCGAAACTTTATGTGCCACCGGGGATACCGCCGTGGTCCGCTTCGTCGAGTGCCAGCGCGGCAATGGCGAGCCGGAGTACCGGCGTACGACCGCGGTTCTCCGAGTGAATCCGGGGCGTTCCTTTCACTGGCTGGCCCTGCAGGAGACAGCGGTAGCCGAGACGGACGGGATCACTGGTAATAACGAGTAGGAACACCCATCGGAAACCCTCGAGTCCTGGAGCAACTGAATGAGTGATTCCCTCGCCCTGGAAACAACCCGGGTCATCGGCGCACCGATAGCGCGGGTATGGGACGCGTGGCACGATCCCCGGAAGATGGCGAAATGGTGGGGTCCAAGCGATTTTCACAGCACTGTGAATGAATTGGATGTGCGCGCCGGTGGACGATTCGATGTGGTCATGCACGGGCCCGATGGAACCGACTACCCGAATATCTATCTCTTCGATCGCGTCGTGCCGCCCACACAACTCGTGTACACCAATATCGGTTCGAAACAATTCGGTCTGGCCGCTTTTCAATCCATCGTCGACCTCGAGGCACTCGGCGACCGGACACGAGTCACCCTGCGGTCGTTCTTTTCCTCCGCGGAAGACAAACGCAAGCATGTCGAGGACTTCCATGCGATCGAAGGCGCCCGGCAGCTTCTGCAGCGCCTGGAAGAACAAGCCGTAGCCACAGACTGACCGCCTCTCGCGGACTCACGAAGGATACGTCCGCCGACGCAGGCCGCCCCGGACCGGCGTGGTCCAGGGCGCGTGCACGTGGGCCTCAGTCGATGGGGTCGCGGGCGATCGGGCAGGTCATACAGTGACCACCTCCGCGGCCGCGGCCGAGTTCGGCGCCCACGATCGTGATGACCTCGACCCCCGCGCGGCGTAGTGCGGCATTGGTCTGGGTGTTGCGGTCGTAGGTGAACACCACCCCGGGGGCGAGCGCGACCGCGTTGTTACCCGAATCCCACTGTTGACGTTCGGAGGCGTAGATATCGCCGGCGGTTTCGACGACCCGCAGCGCCGGGAACCCGAGCGCCCGGGCGACCACATCCACGAACGGCGTCCCTTGTTCGTCGGTGACTTCCACGCCCGGCGCCTTGTCGGCCGGCCGGAGAGTGAACGGGTGGATACCGTCGACGATTCCGGGATGGACGGTGACGAGGTCGCGGTCGGCGAAGGTGAACACCGTATCCAGGTGCATCGCGGCCCGCAGCTTGGGCATACCGGCCACGACTACGGTGTCGGCGGCCTGGGCCTCGAACAATGCCTTCGCGAACTGAGTGATCGCCTGACGGGAGGTCCGTTCGCTCATTCCCACCAGCACCGCGCCGTTACCGACGGGCATCACATCGCCACCTTCGAGAGTGGCTTGCCCCCAGTCGTTTTCGGGATCACCCCACCACACGGTGGAATCGGAGTAGCCGGGATGGAACCGGTAGATCGCTTTCATCAACAGCGTTTCGTCGTGGCGGGCCGGCCAGTACAGCGGATTGAGGGTCAGGCCACCGTAGACCCAGCAGGTGGTGTCCCGGGTGTAGAGGGTATTGGGCAGGGGCGGCATCAGATATTCGGGGGTGCCGAGCGATTCGCGGACCAGCGCGAGGTAGGGGCTGCGATAGTCGGCAGGCAGGTCCCTGGTCGACAGACCGCCGATGAGGAATCGGGACAACTCGCGCGGTGTCAGGGAATCGAGATAGTCCCGAGTGGCGTCGAGCAGCCCCAGCCCGACCCGGTTCGCGATGATCTTGCGGTCCAGCAGCCAGGTGCGGGCCTCGGGAACGGCCATGGTTTCGGCCAGCAGATCGTGTAGTTCGACCACCTCTACCCCACGGTTGGTCAGTTTGTTGACGAAATCGAGGTGATCGCGCTGGGCGGCCTCGATCCACATCACATCGTCGAACAGCAGTTCGTCGGAATTGGTGGGGGTCAGCCGTTCGTGTGCCAGACCGGGTGAGCAGACGAGCACTTTGCGTAACTGCCCGACCTCCGAATGGACGCCGTGCCGGATGCGGGGAGCGTTCACGGTCATTGCGCTACCTTCCGTCTCTGAACCGGGGTTCCGGGGCGAGTGGGACGCGGTCACAAGGTCACCCAGCCCGCCGCGAGGGCGACGATGCCGATCGCCGCTCCCACGGTCACCAGCCCGAACAGCGCGGCCTCGGGGGGCGCAAAGACCCGGCGGCCCTGTTCGCGGCGGGCGAGGACGAACAGTACGGTCGCGGGCGCGTAGAAGATCAGCGAGACGAGCACGAACTTCGGGCCCGCCGCGTACAACAGGAATGCGGTGTAGAGAGTGGCCAGGATCGCGATCGTGAGATCACCGCGCCAGGTCGCGGGCCGGGCATCGGCATAGGTTTCGCGGGTCAGGCAGAGTTTCACCGCGTAGAGCGCGGCGAGCAGGAACGGGATCAGCGTGAGGGAGGCGGTCAGATCGAGTGCGAAATCGAAGGCGTCCTGCGAGAACATGGTGATGATCAGGACCAGCTGCGACAGCGAGGTACTCAGCAGCAACGCGTTGATCGGGACATCGCTGTCGGTGGAGCGCGCCAGGAACGCCGGCATATCGGCATCCCCGGCCGCCACGAACAGCACTTCCGCGGCCATCAGCGCCCAGGCCAGATAGGCGCCGAGCACCGACACGATCAACCCCGCGCTGACGAATGCGGTACCCCAGGAACCGACCGCCGTGTCCAGCACCCCCGCCATCGACGGCTGGCGCAGTTCGGCGATCTGCGCGCTGGGCATGATGCCGTAGGACACCACGGTCACCGAGGCGAAGATCGCGAGCACACCGAGAAATCCGAGGATCGTGGCCCGTCCGACGTCCTCGCGGCGCCGGGCGTGCCGGGAGTACACGCTCGCACCCTCGACCCCGAGGAATACGAATACCGTCACCAGCATGGTGTCGCTCACCTGCTCGAACAGTGAACCCGCGTAGTCCGCGCCGCGGAAATTGTCCGCGAAAACCGCCGGATCCAGCAGGAAAACGGCGAGCAGTACGAACACCAGGATCGGGACGAGTTTGGCGACGGTGACGATCCGGTTTATGGCGGCGGCCTCTTTCGTGCCACGCCGGATCAGGAAGAAGAAACCCCATAGACCGAACGAGGAAAGGATGACCGCGATCAGCGTGTCCCCTTTGCCGAGCGCTGGAATCCATTCGCCCAGCGTGCTCATGATCAGCACCCAGTAGGTGACGTTTCCGACGCAGGCGCTGGCCCAGTAGCCGGCGGCCGAGAAGAATCCGGTGAATTCGCCGAACCCGGCCTTGGCATAGGCGTAGACACCGGCATCCAGGCCGGGCTTGCGGACGGCGAGCCGCTGGAACACCAGCGCCAGCATGAGCATGCCGGTACCGGCGATCGTCCAGGCGATGAGTGCACCACCGACACCGGTTTCCTGCGCGAACCGCCGCGGCAACGAGAACACGCCGGCGCCCACCATCGACCCGACGACCATCGCCGTGAGAGTGAGAACCGTAACCTTCGCCGCTCGTACCGGCGCTTGTTGCTGGGCCATCCACACGACCTCTCCGCTTACCCGTTACCGAGTGACACCGCAGATCATTCGCCGACGCTCATGACCGATGATGCCGTACAGGTATGGATTCGCGGGCCAACCGGAGCGGTTGTGCGGGCGTGCCGTACGAACGGACACGATGACCGGCCGGGCATCACATATGCCGGCCTTCCCTGATTGCCGCAGCCGCGACGGCACAGGGGACGACGAGCACCGACCGAACCGCCCACCGGTCCCGGGACTGGTCGACCGGTCCGCCGTCAGGCGCGCCGCGCCGCCCACACTGTGACGGTGAAGAGCAGAACACCCAGGAGAGCGAGTCCTGCCCCGACCACTGCGGGCGCCGTATAGCCGTAGCCCGCGGCGATCACCAGCCCGCCGAGCCAGGCACCGGCCGCGTTCGCGATGTTCAGGGCGGCGTGGTTGAGCGCCGCAGCCAGAGTCTGCGCGTCGGCGGCCACATCCATGAGCCGGGTCTGCAGACCGGGCGCGAGAGCGGCCCCCGCCGCCCCGACCAGCAGGGCACCGATCCCGGCGGTGACCGGATGGTGCGCAGCCGCCACGAACACCGTCAAGATCACCATCATCGCGCCCATGGCCAGGAAGATCGACCGATCCACCCCGCGATCGGCGAGGACACCACCGACGATATTGCCCAGCACCATGCCCACCCCGAACAGCATCAGCACCAACGGCACCAGGCCCGTGCTCATCCCGGCCACATCGGTGAGCGTCGTGCTCACATACGTGTAGACCGCGAACATGCCACCGAACCCGATGGCGCCCACCGCGAGGGTGAGCAGCACCTGCGGGCGGCGCAGTGCCCCCAATTCGGTGAGCGGGTTGGTGATGGCGATCCCCGTCAACGCCGGTACATAGCGCAACAGGGCCGCGACAGTGGCCGCTCCGATCGCCCCGACCAGGACGAAGGCACTGCGCCAGCCGAGATGTTGCCCCAGCCAGGTCGCGGCCGGGACCCCGACGACATTCGCGGTGCTCAGCCCGAGCATCACCGCCGCGACCGCCTTGGCCCGCTGCCCCGCCGGCGCCAGCGTGGCCGCGGCCAGCGACGCGACGCCGAAGTACGCGCCGTGCGGCAGACCGGCCACGAAACGCGCCGCGACGAGGGTCGCGAAATTCGGCGCGAAAGCCGAGGCCAGATTGCCGACCGTGAACGCCACCATGAGGACGATCAGGAGACGTTTGCGCGCCACCGACGCGCAGGCCGCCGCGATCACCGGCGCCCCGACCACCACCCCGAGCGCATAGGCCGAGACGGCGTGCCCGGCGGTGGGCTCGGACACGGTGAACGCGTCCGCGATATCGGGCAGCAGCCCCATCGTCACGAATTCGGTGGTACCGATCCCGAATCCGCCCAGCGCCAGCGCCAGCATCGCCGGGATATGCCAGCTGGTGCGAGCCGTGGGTCCCGGGGTCGTGGCTGTGCCGGTAGCGGTAGAAGTCACGCTTCGGTGCAACAGGTGGTCCGCGGGCAGGTTTCCTCATCCGCGCTGTGAGTTCGCCCACCGACCTGGCATTCGGCCCGGCGGTCCGGACGATACGATCGCCGTGGCCAATGAAGTTCCGGCGCTCCCGTCGGCGAACAGCCGGGGGACTTCCGTACCACCCGAAGCTCGAGCGGCACGCCACAGATGAGGACGGCGGATGAACGACCCACAGGTCCGGGACCGGACCCTCGACGGACGCCGCGGCGCGGTCCAGATCCGGGAGTACCTGCCCCCGGACCCCGATCCGGCCGCAGAACCACTGCTGTGGATCCACGGTGGCGCGTTCGTCTCCGGCGGGCTCGATCAGCACGAGTCACATGCGGTGGCGTTGCGGGTGGCCGCGGCCGGCCGGCGGGTACGCACCGTGGACTATGCGCTGGTTCCGCGGTTCCGGATCTGGGGTCCGCCGGTACTGCGGCCGTCGGACAACCGCTACCCGGCGCCGTTGGACGATGTTCTCACCGCCGCCACCGACCTCATGGCGGAGGGGCAGCGGATCGTGATCGGCGGCGCCAGCGCGGGGGCCTGCCTCGCTGCCTCTGCCGCGCTGCGCCTGCGGGACCGGTCCGCGGAGGTGCCGGTCGGCATGATCCTCGCCTACGCGACCCTGCACGCCGAACTGCCGCCGCTGCCCGATTCCGTCCGGGCCCGGGTGCGGGGGCGGCGCCGGATCGCCACCTACACGCCGCAGATGATCCGCCGGATGAACACCAACTATGTGGGGTCGCCGGAACTGCTCACGGATCCGGAGGTCTTCCCGGGCGGCGGTAAACTCGCCGGGCTGCCGCCGGTACTGCTGCTCGATGCCGCCTACGACACCCTGAGCGCGTCGAGTACCGCCTTCGCCGGTGAACTCACCGAGGCCGGGGTGCCGGCCGAACACCGCGTCGTCGCCGGTACCCGGCACGGTTTCCTCGACCGACCCGATTCGCCCGGTTTCCGGGCCGGGATCGACTCGCTGCTCGACTGGCTCGACCGGACGGCGCGCAACGGCTAGGTGCGCACTACCGGGAACGCGGCGCCCGGCCCGGAGATACCGCGACTTCGCCCGGCGGAAACCGAAGTCAGCGTGCGGCGGCCGGTTGCCCTTCGGCCGGATGAACCCCGTATTGGTCGGTTTCCATCAGATGCGCGATATCCCGGCCGGCCGGGGTCATCGTCAGCGAGGACCGGGTTTCCAGCAGCCAGGCCCGGTAGCCGGGCTGGACGTTCTCTTCCGGTCCCTGGTGCAGGATGCCCTTCGGGGTCCAGGTGATCGTTCCGGGCGTATCGACGGAACCCCACGGCGAGGGGCCCATGCCGTAGCAGATGACCTCGTCGAAATCGGCGTTGTGATGTACCGGGGGCCGGGCGCTGTGCCGGCTGCCGACGCCGAACACGAAATCGCGGCCGGAGGTGCTGCTCATCAGCTGGGCGGGCGCCAATCCCCCCGCGGCGACACCGAGCCCCTGCACATTCTCGATATTGAACCGAACCACCAGCGGAGCGCCGATGACATCGAGGCACGGGATCGGGTCGACATCGTAGAAGTAGGACGTGAACTTGTCGCCGGTGCGGACCACGATCTCGTACTCGTCGTCCACGGGGTCCCCCGGCCGGCCGTGCGGGACCGGGCGATCCAGGTGGAGGTCGGGATTGAAGGTCGCGGGTGCGCCCTCGGGGTCCAGGCGTAGCTCGCTGGTGGTGACCACGATGAATTCGTTGATCTCTTCGGCGATTTCGCCCCACCGGTAGGTGACGGCACGCGGGATGAGCACGAAATCGCCCGCGCGGACGTCGAGTGTGCCGACTTCGGTATCGAGCCGGCCGCGACCGGAGACGATGTAGTGCAGTTCGTCGGCCCAGACGTTGACGTAGCCGAAGGTCATGGCGGCGGTGCGGCGGCTCAGTTCGAAACCGATACCCTCGCCCTCCAGGATCGCTACCGGAAGGGCTTTCGGTTCGGCGAACACCTGGTCCGGTAGATCCCAGGTGTGGAAACGACGCGGTAGGTATTCGCCGCGGGCCCGCAGGAACCGAGGCCGGTACTGGGCCCGGACGATGGTGGTGTTCGGGCCTGCGAAACCGTTGCGGGAGAAGAGCTCGATATTGGGCGCCAGGACGTCGTCCGGCATGCAGCACCTCCGAAAATCGTTGTGCCACAGATCCTAGACAACAGACACCGGGTCCGCGCACTTTTGCGAACTCACTATTCCGGAGTTAACTGGTACCGAAAGTACACTCGCCCTGGCATTTCCGGTCATTCCCGGAACGGCGGTACCGGCAGATCCGCGCCGAAGATATCCGGGGTATCGCGCAGCACACTGCCGGGGAACTGCGCGGGCCGCTTCTCCAGAAACGACGAAACACCTTCTTGCGCATCGGCGCCGGCCCCACGGATGCGGATACCCCGCGATTCGACCCGGTGCGCGATCATCGGATGATCCGCGCCCAGCCCGCGCCACAGCATCTGCCGCGACAACCCCACCGACACCGGCGCCGAATGCTCGGTGAGCCGCCGAGCCAGCGCATCGGCCTCGTCCAGCAGGCTTTCCGGTGGATACACCCCGTAGAACAACCCCGCCTCGTACGCTTCGGACGCCTCCACGAGCCGGCCGGAGTACACCCAGTCCAGCGCCTTCTGCATCGACACCAGCCGCGGCAGGAACCAGCTGGAACAGGATTCGGGGACGATACCGCGCCGGTTGAAGACGAACCCGATCCGGGCGCCCTCCACCGCCAGCCGGAAATCGGCGGCGAGGGTCATGGTGATACCGACCCCCACGGCCGGACCGTTGATGGCGGCAATGATGGGTTTACGCGATTCGAACATGCGCAGCACGACCTCGCCACCGCCGTCGCGGAAGGATTCCGGTTCCCCGTCCTCGGGCGCGGCGAAGGTGTCCGCGCCGGCGGACAGGTCCGCGCCGGCACAGAAGGCCCGGCCGGCGCCGGTGACGACGACCGCGCGCACCCGGTCGTCGCGATCGCAGGTGTCGAATGCCTCGATCAACTCCTCACCCATAGCGGTGGTGAAAGCATTGAGCTGAGCCGGGCGATCAAGGGTGATGGTGGCAACGGAACCGGAAACAGCGAGGCGAATATCGGACATAGCCGACAGCATGCCACGTGTGTCCCGGACAGTCCGCCCGATCGGATCGCTTCCTACCTGGATGCGCCCCGGGGGCACGGCCTGTCGACACCTTTCGCCGGATCGAACCTTCGCACAAAGCTCTGCCCGTCCCGGCGGGCCGGGACGGGCGGAGTGTCGTTCGGACTACGGGGTCGTCGGCCGGCACGCCGGATGTTCCGGCGGGCACGGGGACAAGATGGTCGAGAAGTACTGGAAGGCTGCGAAAACTGCGACCGGGCCACCGATCAGGAACGCGCCGATGATGCCGCCCGCCGCACCCAGCGTCGCGGCACCGGCGACACAGCCGCCGATCGTGGCGCCGACGAACGGCACCAGCAACAGGGCGATGGGGCTGGAGACGAGCGCACCGGTCGCCGCGCCGAGCACACAGCCCAGGCTGCCGCCGATCACGGCGCCGATCGCACCGGCGATCGCCGCACTCATCGTCGCCCGCTGGGTGAACACACCCAACGCCTGCATATCGCGGGGCGTGAATTGTTCGGCCACCTCCTTGCCCGCCTGTTCGGGCGTGACCACAGGTGCGCTCACCGGTGCGACCGGCACACCACCTTCGCGCTGTGGGGTGAGCACTGCCGTGCCGCCGTCGATCTTCGCGGCGATGGGGAAGGCGATATTGTCCTTGCGGTAGGTGAGCGGCACCGTGGTGAGCAGGGTGTCGTCGATGGCCTGCAGGATGAGCTGATCGCCCGCCACCTGCCATTTCCCGTTCGTCTTCACCACGGCGCCGGCACCGGAGTGCGTGATCTCGTAGGTGAGTTCCCGCGGGGCAGGCGCGGGTTGCGCGGAGACCGGGGCGGCGGTGGCGCCGAGGGCCGCTACCGCGAGAGCCGCGGCGGCGACACTGGTTCGGAGTTTCATGGTTGTGTCCTCATCGGTTGATATCGAGGCGGCCGTCGGCGCCGGAATGCGCCACGGACGTTTTTTCGGGGTGGTCACCGGCCGGATGTGTCGATCAGGTCACCGGCCAGCACCCAGCGGTCGCCTTGGAAGCGCTGAATCTGCATGGCCTCCATCGGAAAGCCGTCGCCTTCGCCGGTCTGCAGGGTGATCCCGGGCAATAGCAGATCGATCTCGACATCGTCGAGCGAGCGCATCGAATCACGGAGGCCCTCACGGGTTTTGCACGCCGCCGCGGCGAAGGTTCTGTGGAAACTCTGGGCCATGGCCCAGCCCACGAGGGTGTATCCGTCGGCAGGATCGGCACCGGGTACGTACTGGGCGAGTTTGTCGCGGTAGAGCTTCATCCCGGGGTCCTCGGCCCACTGCGGATCGGCCGGGTCCTTCACGAAGACCGAGGTGACGACGTTCTGCACATTCGGGAACCCGACCGGCGCGAGCACGCTCATGGTGCTGGAGACCTGGGTGAGGATGTGCAGCGGATTCCATTCGGGGTTGCGCGCGTCCGCCGCGAGGGTCTGCGCCGCGAACTTCGGGGTGGCGAAGTTCAGCAGCACATCGGCTTTCGAGTTCGCCAGGTTACGCAGCTGGGGGTCTACGGTCGGGTCGGTGACCTCGTAGCTCTGTTCGGCGATCACCCGCACCCCGCTGCCCGCGGTGGCCTCGGTGAAACTGGCCAGCAGATCCTTGCCGAAATCGTCGTTCTGGTACAGGACCGCGACGGTCGCGTCGGGCTTCTGCTCGGTGACGTACCGGGCGAACACCTGGCCCTCGGCCCGGTAGCTGGGCTGCCAGCCGATGGTCCACGGATGCCCGTCGCCGACACCCCACTGGGTCGCCCCGCCGGCGACGAAGATCTGTGGCACCTCGCGCTGATTCAGGTAGTCCCAGACCGCCGCCGAGGTGGGGGTACCGAGCGTGGACAGGACAGCGAAGACCTGGTCCTGTTCGACCAGCCGCCGGGTCTCCTCCACGGTTTTCGGGGGCTGATAGCCGTCGTCGCGCAGCAGGTATTCGACCTTGCGGCCGTCGATACCGCCCTGTTCGTTGTTCACGTACTCGAAGTAGGCCTGGATGCCCTTCGGGAGTTCGGCATAGGCGGAGGCCGGGCCGGACAGCGGGAATACACCGCCCAGTTTCACGGTGCTGTCGGTGAGTCCCGTCGTCTGCTGGCCTTGGCAGTCGCCGGAGGCCGTCTCGCCGGTGGTGTCGTCACGACCCCCGCAGCCGGCGACGGCGATGACGATCGCGGCGGCGAGCGCCGCCTGTATCGCTCTAGTGCGCATCGGTTCTTCCTTTCCGGGCCCGGTGTCCGAGCCAGTGCGCCGCCCGGCCGACGAGTCCGGCCAATCCATTCGGCGCGAGGTACATGACCGCGATGATGAGGAGCCCGAAGACGACCCCCGGCGCGGCTTGATTGATGTCCTGGGCGACGGTCGGCACGTACATGACGAACAGACCCCCCAGCAGCGGGCCCCACTGCCCGCCGAGTCCTCCGACGACCAGTCCGGCCAGCAGGGTTATGGAGAAGGTGAGCGTGAAGGAGTCCGGGGATACGTACCCGATCACCCAGATGTAGACGCAGCCGGCGGCTCCGGCGAACATGGCGCCCCAGGCGAACGCCAGTGTCTTGTAGAACGCCGGCCGCACTCCGGTGACCTCGGCGGCGGTCTCGTTGTCCCGCACCGCGTGCAGCGCCCGCCCCACCCGCGACCGCAGCAGCCCGGCGACGAGCAGATAGCTCACCGCGGTGACCGCGAGAACCAGGAAGTACAACCACTGGTCTTCGGCCAGCCCGGTCCACGCCGGTGGCTGCGGTTTGTCCAGGGTCAGGCCCATCGAGCCACCGGTGACCGATTCGAAGCGTTTCAGCAAGGGCACCAGGAATATCGCGATGGCCAAGGTGACCAGTGCGAGATAGAGTCCGCGTAATCGCAGTGCCGGGATGCCCAGGCCGATTCCGAGCACGAACGCGACCGCCGCCGCGACCGGCAGGGTCACCGGGTAGGGCGCCTCCCAGCGGTCCATCATGATCGCCGTGGTGTAGGCACCCACCGCGAAGAAGGCCCCGTGTCCGAGAGATATCTGCCCGGTATGCCCCACCAGCAGGTTCAGTCCGAGCAGTGCGACCGCGTAGATCATCGCCAGCGACAGCTGAAAGGTGTGGAAAGGGGCCAGTTCGAACGGCGCCCAGCAGGCCACCACCAGCAGCGCGGCCACCGCGACCCACGGCCTGCCGATCCGCCGGAACCTGGCCCGCGGCCGGGTCGATTCGGCCGCGGGAAGGTAGTCCTCCGGGGCCACCGCGGTGTTCGGGATTCCCATATCGCTCATACCCTTTCCACCGCCGGCGTGCCGAAGAGGCCCTGCGGCCGGATCAGCAGTACGCCGAGGATGATCACCAGTGGCACACCGATCTTCAGTTCGGTGCCGATGACATCGAGATACGCCCCGGCCAGGGTTTCCGTGACGCCGACGATCAGCCCCCCGGCCACCGCCCCGCCGGGACTGTCGAAACCGCCCAGGGTGGCCGCCGCGAAGGCGTAGATGAGAACGCCGCCCATCATGTTGGGTTCCAGGAACAGCAGCGGCGCCGACAGCACCCCGGAGACGGCACCGACGGCGGCGGCAAGTCCCCAGCCGAGGGCGAGCACGGTGCCGACACCGATACCCACCAACCGGGCCGACTGCGGGTTCGCGGCGACCGCGCGCATCGCCAAACCCGTCCGGGTGTAACGGAACAGCAGATACAAAAGCGCCATCACCACCGTCACCACGGCGAGGATGCCCAGATTGCCGTATCCGGCGGTGACGCCACCGGCCCGCAACGCACCTTCCGGGAACGGGTTGGGGAAACTCTTCAGCTGATACGACCAGATCCAGCCCGCGGCGGCGTTGACGAAGAAGAACAATCCCACGGTGACGATGACCAGCGTGAGTTCCGGGGCCCCTTCGACCGGCCGGATCACGATCCGTTCGATCAGCATGCCGCCCGCGAAGGAGATGGCGAGGGTGACCGGAAGTGCCAGCCAGAACGGTGTCCCGCTCTGTACCAGCTGCCAGGCCAGGAACGCCGAGAACATGGCCAGCTCACCCTGCGCGAAGTTGACGATCCCGGTGAACCGGTAGATGAGGACGAGGGCTAGTGCCATACCCGCGTAGAGCGCGCCGGCGCTGAGGCCTTCGATGATCTGCTGCGCGAATCCGGACACGGTCACACCCGGTATCCGAGATAGGACCGGGCGACCTGTTCGTCGGCGGCGATATCGGCCGCGGCGCCGGACAGGACGATCCGCCCGCTTTCCAGAACATGCGCCCGATGCGCGGTGCGCAACGCCAGCTGAGCGTTCTGCTCGACAACGATCACGGTGGTGCGTTCCTCCGAGTTGATGGTGTGCACGATGCGGAAGAGTTCCCGGGTGACCAGCGGTGCGAGGCCCAAGGACGGTTCGTCCAGGAGCAGCAGTCGCGGCCGGGACATGAGCGCCCGGCCCAGCGCCAGCATCTGCTGCTGCCCGCCGGAGAGGCGGCCCGCCTTTTCGTGCAGTTTGTCCCGCAGGACCGGGAAGTAGCCGTAGACGCGACGCAGGTCGGTATCGAGACCGCCGCGCCGGAACTCCGCACGGCCGCGGGAGTAGGCGCCCAGGCGGAGGTTCTCCTCGACGGTCAGCGGCGCGAAGGTGCCGCGTCCCTCCGGAACATGCGCGACCCCTCTCCGGGCGATCTTCTCCGGTGAGCGCCCGCCGATTCCGGCGCCGGCCAGAGTGACCGATCCGCGTACCCGGATCAGACCGCTGAGCGCCCGCAGCAGTGTCGTCTTACCGGCACCATTGGGGCCGAGCACGGCGCATATCTCACCGGTGGCCACGGAGAAATCGATCCCGTGCAGCACCTCACCCGCGCCGTAACCCGCGGTGAGACCGGATACGGCGAGAAGGGGTTCGCCGCTGGGTAGGTGGCGGGTCATGCCGGCGTCCCCAGATAGGCCTCGACGACGGCGGGGTCGCGCTGGACTTCTTCGGGTGCTCCATCGGCGATGACCCGGCCGAATTCCAGGCAGATCACGCGGTCGCAGAGGCTCATGACGAAGCCCATATGGTGTTCGACCACGACCACGGTCAGATCGAAATCCACCCGCAGGCCGGCGAGGAGTTCCGCGAATTCGCCGACTTCCCCGTGGCTGAGCCCGTTGACCGGCTCGTCGAGCAGCAGCAGCCGTGGACCGGAGGCCAGTGCCCGCGCCAGTTCGATCCGTTTCAGCGTCCCGAACGGCAGGCCGGCCGCCGGGTGGTCGGCGATATCGGCCAGCTCGAGGCGTTCGAGCAAGCCGTCGACCTGCGTACGGAGCCGGCGTTCCTCGGCGTGGACCGGCGGCAGGAAAAGACTTGCAGCGAGAAACCCTGCGCGCGCCCGGTGGTGGGCACCGACGAGTACGTTGTCCCGGACGGACATACGGGTGAACAGGCCGAGATTCTGGAATGTCCGCGCGATACCGAGCCGGGCCATGAGATCGGGCCGTACGGCCAGCAGGTCGGTTCCGAGATAGCGCAGTGTGCCGGCGGTGGGGGCGCACCGCCTCGTCAGACAGTTGAACAGCGTGGTCTTACCCGCCCCGTTGGGGCCGATGAGACCCGTCATTTCGCCGGACGGCACGGCGAATCCGACATCGTCGAGGGCCGTGATACCGCCGAATCGGACGGTCAGACCGGATATCTCGAGCATGAATCCTCCGGGTCGGGGGTTGCGGCGAAACACTGTGGGACAGCACACAGTCCGTCACATCGGCTATGGGTCAGGCCAGCGTAAGAGCGATAGGATTGAAACACATCAGCCCTTTCGTCCCAATTATCGGCGCCGGATTTGTCCTCGAAGGACAAGCGAGCAGGGCATAATTTGATACATAAGCGGGCGAATGTTGACTTTGCCTCGGAGTGCGTGGACCATCCGACTATGTCCGCTGGATCACATACGGTCACCGCGTCACTCTCCGAACCGGTACAACTCGCGCGCACCAGGATCGCCGGTGTCGTCTACGACCGCACCGAGGAGATCGCCGAACAGGGCAGCGCCGCCATCCTCGCCCAGGTCCCCGGCTACGCCGGCCGCGACAGCGAATTCCGTGCGGATGTCCACGATCAGGTGGCCCGCCTCTGCCGCACCGGCCTGGGTGCGCTGTTGGCCCAGCGCCGGGTCTCCGCGGCGGATCTCGCCCACACCCGCCGGGCGGCGGTGCGGCGGGCCCGATCCGGGCTACCGCTGGCCGACTACATCACCGCGTTCCGGCTCGGCCAGCAAACTTTCTGGAAGAACCTGATGGTGCATGCCGACGATTCGCCCACCGCCCGGGAGGCGACACTGTCGATGGTGCTGCCGCTCACCCGCTACTGCGATCTGATCAGCACCCAGGCCACCCACGCGTATCTGGATTTCCAGCAGCATCAATCGGCCGAAGCCGGTCGCGACGACCACGATCTGATCGAAGCGCTGCTCGGCGGCACGCTCCCCGACCGTGGACCACTCCTGGCGGCCGCGGCCGCCCACGGTATCGGTCCCGCCCCCGGGGAACGCCTCGTCGTCATCGCGGCCACCGTCCTGGACAGCAGCAGCGAGCGCGATACCGGCGGACATTCCGAGATCGACGCGCCGCATATCGTTTCCTCCGCGCTGGCACGCACCGGGGTCAACGGGCACCGCACTCCGGCCGTCGTCCGCGATACCGATATCGTCGCCGTCGCCGGGCTCGGCCGCGCCACCGCCGGCGAGCTGTGCACCCGGCTGCGACGTACCCGCGAGGCCCTCCTCACAGAGGGAATCACCACCGCGTTCGGGATCAGCACGGTGATCACCGGGGTCGGCCGGCTCCCGCGCGGCCGGCAGGAAGCACTCTCGGCGCTGGACCTGCTGCCCGACGGCGGTGGCGTCCTGGCGCTCCCCGAGCTCACCCCGTTCCGGTATCTGGTCCTGAGCTCGGACGAGACGGCGCGCAGCCTCGTCGACCCGCGGATCGCCCGCACACTCGCCGACGACCAGGCCAAGGGCGGGGTACTCGCCGACACCATCCGGGCGTTCATCGCCGCCGATACGAACCTGCGCGAAGCCGCCGACGCCCTGCGGATCCACCACAACACCGCCAAGTACCGGCTGCGCCGGATCCAGCAGCTGACCGGCCGCAACATCCGCACCGTCACCGATCTCGTCGAACTACTCGTCGCAATCGAACTCCGGCAGGCACCGGCCCCGGTACGCCGGGAACGCTGAGCTCCCGCGGCGCCCCACAATGCGACGGGGTCCCGCACGACTGCCTCGCGCGTGGGTATCATTTCCGGCCGTACACGAAACGTGTACCGGCCGAACCCTTTCGAGCAGGTCGTTCCGGCCGTTCCGGACTGCGCCCGGAGTGTCCCGGCGCACGACCGCAGGGGGTACCAGTGCCAGGGCAGTCCCGGCCGGCGTCCACTCGCCGTAGCGATAGTACCGTCACACCGGCGGATTCCACCGGCTCCCGCATCCCGCTCTACTCTCGCGAATTCGCGACCGACCCCCACGGGTTCTATCAATGGATGCGACGGCGATTCGGCGCGCTGGTCCCGGTGGATCTCGCGCCCGGTATCCCCGCCACCCTCGTGGTGGATGACCGGACGGCACGGCGAATCCTGGACGACCCCGCCCATTTCCCCGCCGACCCCCGCGCCTGGCAGCAGAAGGCACCGGCCGGACTGCCGATCGTGCCGATGATGCAGTGGCGGCCCAACCCACTGCGCAGCCACGGCCCCGACCACGATCGCTACCGCGCCGCCACCGTGGAGGCGCTGGCCGGTGTGGACCCGAATTCGTTGCACACCATCATTTCGCGAATCGCCATGGGGCTCATCAACGGCTTCTGCTCCGAGGGTGCCGCCGATCTGCTCGACCGGTATGTGGTGCCGCTGGTGTTCCGGACGATGGACCATATTCTCGGTTGTCCGCCCGAACTCGGTGACCTGCTGCGTATCGGGCTCACCGAAATAATCGACGGGGCCGGCGACGACGATTCCGAGGCCCGGATCCAGCGGCTGCTCGCCGAGCTGATCGACCGTAAACGAGCCGAACCCGGCGACGATGTCACCAGCCGGCTGATCCGGCATCCGGCGGACCTGTCCGACGAGGAGCTCGTTCACCAACTGCTGGGCCTGTACTGGACCGGGGTCGAACCGCCGCGCAACCTGATCGCCAACACGCTGCTGCTGATCCTCACCGATCCGCGGTTCACCAGTAATCAGACCGGGTTCGCGCCACCGGCCCGCGACGCACTCGACGAAGTGCTGGCCGGCGACCCGCCGCTGGCGAATCACAGCATCAGCTATCCCCCGCTTCCCGTCATGGTCGGCGATGTCCTGCTGCCCTCAGATCAGCCGGTACTCATCGGCGCGGCCGCCTGCCACGGGGACCTGGACCGGTCGACTACACCTGTTTCTCCTGAGGACCGGAACCTGGCCTGGGGCCGCGGACCACACGCGTGCCCGGCGCATGCCCGGACGATATCCCGTCTGCTCGCCGAGGAAGCCGTCGATCAGTTGCTCGACGCGCTACCCGATCTGACTCCCGCATTCGACCCGGATCGAACGATCTGGCGGCCGGGTCCGTTCCATCGCGCACTCATCGCGCTCCCGGTCCGATTCCCGCCCACACCGGGAATGCCCGTCGGCTGATCAGCGGTAACGAACCCTGCGACACCGCACAGGGTTCAGCCCACCGCACCGATCTCCCCGCCAGGGGCCGCACCCAGGGTCGAAGGCGGTGGCGAGTCGTCCCGGCGGATCCGATCCTCCCCGGCCGGGACGACCCCCGGCACGCCGTGCGCGACTACATACGACGCACGGGTGAACACCGGGGCACCGGGACGGCTCACATAGGGCACCACCCGGAAATCCGTGCGCCAGAGCTGCCGATCCACTTCGACCCGGACGTAGCCGCGTTGCGCGTTGAAGAATTTCAGGTCCGGGTTGGCTGCCAGCAGTTCGGCGCCGCGCGCGTAGGTGTCCACGCCGTCGCCGCCGCTGGTGAGGGAGGTACCGGTGAATTCCGCGGCCACCACCGGGCTACTCGGGTCCGCCGGATCCGCGCGCAGGTCGGCGGCGTAGTTCTCGTGCCGATCACCGGTGATCACCACGAGGTTCGGCACGGCACGCGCAGCGGCGGCGGACAGTACGGCGGCCCGCTCGGCGGGAAAGCCGTCCCACGCATCGGCGGACAGCGCCGCACCGGCCCCGGCGTCGTGATCCGTCCGGCCGAGCACCACCTGATTGCCGATGATCTGCCAGCGCGCCGATGATGTCGCGAATCCGTCCACCAGCCATTCCCGTTGCCGCGCACCCAGAATCGAACCCCCACGGCGGTACTGCCGCGTATCCAGCATGGTGATATCGGCGAGTGCACCGAAGCGGTAGCGGCGGTGCAGGCGTATCCGCGGACCCGCCGGCAGCTGCGCCAGGCGTAACGGCTGGTGTTCGTACATCGCCTGGAAGGCCGCCGCCCGCCGGGCCCGGAACATCGGCGCGAGCAGATCGAGGTCGGCCCGGTTCTGGGCACGATCGCCCGCCCAGTCGTCGGCGAGTTCGTGATCGTCCATGGTGACCAGCCACGGGAAGGACGCGTGTGCCCGCCGCAATTCCGGATCCGACTTGTACCAGCCGTAATGCACGCGGTACCCGTTGAGGTCACGCGGTTCGTGCCGCAGCCACGAATCCGCCCGCACTCCCCGCACCGCGCCGGTGACCGGGTACTCGTACAGATAGTCGCCGAGATGAACGAGCAGGTCCAGATCCTCGTTACAGATATGGTCGTAGGCGGTGTACCAGCCGTCGCTCCAGTTCTGGCACGAAGCGAACGCGAACCGGAGCCGGCGCACGGAAACGCCGGGCGCCGGAGCCGTGCGGGTGCGCCCGGTCGGTGAGATCGCCGTCCCCGCCCGGAAGCGGTAGAAGTACCAGCGATCCGGTTCCAGTCCGCGTACTTCCGGATGGACCGAATGGCCGAGCGCTCGATCGGCAACCGCCGACCCGCGCCGCACCACCCGGCGGAATGCGGAGTCGGCGGCGACCTCGTAGTCCACGGTGACCGGATCCCGGCCCATCCCGCCGAACCCGTCCGGAGCGAGCGGATCCGGCGCAAGCCTGGTCCACAACACCACTCCGTCCGAGGTGGGGTCGCCCGAGGCGACCCCCAGGGTGAAGGGATCATCCAGACAGCGCGG
Source organism: Nocardia carnea (assembly GCF_029868855.1). Taxonomy (GTDB): domain Bacteria; phylum Actinomycetota; class Actinomycetes; order Mycobacteriales; family Mycobacteriaceae; genus Nocardia; species Nocardia carnea_A. Next base: position 117,172 of record NZ_JARWOV010000194.1, read on the forward strand.
TGCCCGGAACCGTCCTGCGGCCGCCGCGCCGGTGCCCACGAGCAGCGCCGCAGCCGCCGCGGCGCCCCGTCCGAGGAATCGCCTGCGCGTGGTGTCCATCATCAAGGGATCCCGCACCCGGCTGACAACCCCGTGGCCGCCGGATGACACCGTGATGGCCATCGGACGAGCATTGCCGGTGGGGCCGGGACGCCGGTCCCCTAACGCCCGGCACCGCGTGGCCGATCATCCCGGTAGACCAGTTCACCGATCCGACCGCGGAGGTTACCGATGATCACTCCGGCCGTTGTCCCGTCCAACCCGGTGCAGGCCCTGCTCATGGAGTTGAACCGGCTGCTGTGCTCTCTGTCGTCGGGCGAAGGCTGCATGGTCATCAGGTAGGTAGCCACGTTCGACCGGCCGAGGTTGCGTGGTGTACGCTGACGCCAATTGCCGTTCGGCGAACTCTTCCCACAGAACCGATTTATCTGTAACCGGCGGTTACAGATAAATTGGAAAGCCGGAGCCCTCGGCAATCCGGTCGTTTCTCGACACCGCGCGGCGTTACCATGCGCAGATGGGGCAACCCGCCACACCACGCGCGGACACCCTCGGGCGATCGCACGGCGATCAGCTCGCGGAAACCCTGCGCCTGTTCACCGCGGCGTGGCAGGATTCGCCCCCGCCACCTGATCTCTCCCGGTATCTGCCCGGGTCGGCCGCGCTCCGGCGGGTGGCGCTCATCGAGCTGATCAAGATCGATCTCGTCCACCGCCGACGATATACGGGGCAGAGCAAACGACTCGCCGATTATGTGGCCGAGTTCCCGGAACTGGGCGATCGGCCACTGCCCCCGGACCTGATCTACGAGGAATACCACCAGCGGCGTCGCGCCGGCCAGCCGGTCGATCCCGGCGAATACACGGCCGAGTTCCCCGGTCAGGCCGCAGAACTGTCCGAACTCCTGGCCACCGGCGAGTACCGGAGCACGCTGTTCGGGAACCGGGCCGATGAGAAACCGGCCACCGTGGACGATATCGATGCGGGTACCCGTATCGACGATTTCGATCTGCTCACTCTGCTCGGACGCGGTGCTTTCGCCAAAGTCTTCCTGGCCCGGCAACGCACGATGCAGCGACTGGTCGCGGTGAAGATCTCCGCCGACTCCGGCACCGAACCGCAGACACTCGCCCAACTCGACCACGATTACATCGTGCGGGTCTTCGACCGGCACATTCTGCCAGAGCCACGCCTGCGACTCCTGTACATGCAGTACGTCCCCGGTGGAACCCTGCTCACCGTACTCGACAAGGTCCGCGACACCCGGCCGACGGAACGCACCGGCGCACTGCTACTCGAATCGATCGACGAGGTCCTCGACGACAAGGGTGAGATCCGCCCCGCCGAATCGGCTGCCCGCACCACGATCTCGGCGCTGACCTGGCCGGAAACCGTTGCCTGGCTGGGTACCCGGCTGGCCCGGGCGCTGGATCACGCCGACCGGGCGGGGGTACTGCATCGCGACGTGAAACCGGCAAATGTCCTGCTCACGGCGGACGCGGTACCGAAACTCGCGGACTTCAACATCAGTTTCGGGGCGAACGTCGCCGGTTCGAGCCCGGTGGCGTATTTCGGCGGGTCCCTTGCCTACATGTCGCCCGAACAACTCGCCGTCATCCACCCCGGCCTACCGGGTACCGCCGCCGATCTGGACACCCGCAGCGATCTCTACGCGCTCGCGGTGGTGCTGTGGGAACTGCTCACCGGGCGCCGGCCGTTCGACGACACCGCCACCGCCACCGGTCCCGCAACAGGCCGCCCGGAAGTCACCGCCGACGCCGCGGCAAAACCCGACACACGACCACCGATCTCGGCCACCCGCGACGACACCGCGGCCGGACCGCCGCACACACCGGCCGCCTCCGTGACCACGGAACCACCACAGCCGGCACCCGGAGACCGGACCACCCTGGAGGCCATGCTCTCGCTGCGCCGCCGTGGCGCCCGGGCTCTCCCCTATCGCGATCTACCGCCGGACTGTCCCGACGCTCTGCGCCGCACGCTGGTGCGCGCCCTCGATCCGGATCCGGACCGGCGCTGGGCCCACGGAGCCGATATGGCGCGACAGCTGCGGATCTGCCTCGACCCCCGCGCACGAGATCTGGTGGACCCGCCACGGAGCAGTCTCCGGCGGCGGGCCCGTGCCCTGCTGCATCCGATCATGTTCCTGTCCATCGCGGTGCCGAACGCCCTCGCCATCTGGTACAGCTACTACCACAACCGGGTCCTCATCATCGACGGCCTCGATACCGGAGCGCACGAGATCTTCCAGCGAGTCGCGCCGATCACCTACGGCCTCGCGTTCCTCGCCGGCTTCGTCGTCACCACCGTGCTCACCGCACATCTGGGATCGGTGCTGCGCGGGCTCCGCCGCGGCGGGAGCGGTCGGGACGGTCGCGGCTACGAGACCGCCACGCTGGCCCGTGCCCGCCGCGACACCCTGTTGCTGAGCAGTCGTACCGTGCTGGCCTGTTTCCTGCTCTGGGCGATCACCGGAATCGCGGTCCCGGTCACGGTGCAGGCGTCCGGCAGCACGCTGGGGGCCGCGGCCTCGGCGCATTTCTTCGGGACCCAGATCATTTGTGGCGCGATGGCAATGGCCTATCCGTACTTCCTGGTCGGAAGCTATGCGGTGCGATCGCTGTATCCGGCGTTCCTGCCGCTGGGTGGTGCGTTCGGCAGCGATGTGGAACAGTTGCGCGCACTGGATCGGCGCAGTACCTACTTTCTCCTGCTCGCCGCGGCGGTCCCGTTGCTCGGTGCGGCCGGTGCGACGTTCCTGCCGGCCGCCGATGTGGTGGAGGTCCTGCCGGCATTGCGGGTGCTGCTGCTGGGCAGCGCACTCGCGTTCGCGGTCGTATATCTGCTCTTCCGGACCCTCGAAAGCGATATCGCCGCACTCGAACGTGTGGTGGCCCACGGAATCGCCCCACACGCCGTGGATTCGGCGAGTACGGTATAGCCACCGCATTGCTGCGGGGTGAATCGAAGCGGTGGGAAAGGCGGGGCACAGGATATGCACGATCCGGGATCGCCGGGTATCGGATTCATTCCGTCGCAGGCCGACAGGTCCGCACCGGTTTCGGGAGCCGGTCAGCTGCCCAGGTATCTACGCGGCGGATACCGCGATGCCACACCGTTGCTGACGGGTGTACCACGACCGTCATCCGGACCGCGGCACAGCGCCGAACCGGCACCGCAGCGCCGCACGCTCGCCGCCCGATATCGCAGCGCCGATCCCATCGATCTCGACGGCGCCACGGTATATCCCATGTACAGCGAGCAGTTGCCGACCCCGGCGTCGGCACTGACCATGACCCTGCTCTCGGCGACGCCGCCGGCGGGGCTGGCCGCCGTCGGTATCGGCCTGTCGGTGATCGACGGCTATATCGATCTCGACGACCGGCACCTGGCCGGGGTCGATATCTGGCGCGACGCACTCGAACGCGGAATCACCTTCGATCTGGCCGCGGACTCACCGGACGCTCTGTTCGCGCTCACACCGGTCTGGTCGAACGCGGCGGGAGAGCCCCAATCGTGGTCCGGCAATTACGGAATCGTCGTCGAGCGCACGGAGATGGGCCGCACCGTCCTGTGGTGCAGTATGGGCGAAGGCCCACCCCATTTCGCCGACCTGGTGATCGAGGTGCGGAGCACTCCGCTGGATCCGCACCCGCACCTCTTCACGTCCGGGACCATCCCCACCATCTCCACGCCCACACCCTCGCAGCGCCGGGGCAATCGGCACCACTGGGTGGAACCCGATGAGCCCGCCCCGGACGATGCCCTCGAACTCGACCCGTGGACAGCGCATTACGAACGCGCCGTGGACGACTCCCCGGAGACACCACACCTCGACGAACCCGCGGCGGAGCCGACCGCAATCGAATCCCGCACGCCACCGGTTGCAGACGACTCCACCTCGGCACCGGTCACAGACGACCCCGTAACGGCATCCGCCACACGCGAATCCGCAACGGTCGCACACGAACCCGCACTCGCGCCTACCGCAGCCGGCGCCCTGTCCGTACCCACCATCCGGCCGCCGACCACGTACACCTTCACCAGCGAACCCACTGGCTACGACTCCCCGCCGGCGCTGACCACAGCCGACTCTGCGACATCACCCACCACGGGCGAACCTCCGGCACACGAACTCGCACCGGACCCCATCCCGGCCGAGGTTCGGCCTGTGTGCACTGCGGTGGCCACCACCATGCCCACAGATCAGGGTTCCCTCGCTGTAACCACCCGCGGCGCGCAGTCGGCAACGACGACGCACAAATCTCCTCTGGCGGCGAACTCGGGCGATGACGCGACAGCACCCGCCACCGCCGGCCACCCGGCCGAATCCCGCGAAAGCGGAACTACGATGGCAGCCGCCGCACCGGATTCCGTGCCGAAATCCGCCGGAGACGATGCCGAGATACAAGGCTATCCCTGCAGTTTCGCCGATATTCAGCTCTCCGCACCAGCGTACGAAGACGAATCGGACGACAGCGGGGCCCTGGAAGCCACCGCACCGCATCGCATTCCGGTGGATGATTTCGACGGCTACGACGACCCGCTCACCGGGACGGGCGCGGATCGCCGAGTCCCGGATGACACGGCCGGAGAATCGTATCCGGCCATCGGGCGGCACGGATGGGCCGAGAGTCCGGAACTGACCGGCCTCGTGCCGGTCATCCGCGATGCCGGGTTCACCGACTACGGTCCGGAGCCGCCCCGGCCGGCAGCGACCGATGCCGCCGCTACCACCTCCCGTTACCGCACGCCGCTCCTCGCCGGAGACGCAGCGGCCCCGGAATTCACGACGCGCGACGACCATTCGCTCGTCGACACCCTCGCCGACGATTCGCTCGCGCCCGTGCGGCCGGTCGATCAACTGCCCGTGGACGACGAGGTGGACCCCGCACGGCTCCATTCGCTCGGTGCGGTAGCGCACGCCCAGGGTGACGACGATCGCGCACACCTGCTGTGGACCCGCGCCGCCCGGGCCGGGCATCTCGGCGCCATCTACGATCTCGGCGCGCTGTCGTTGCGCCGCGACGATCCCGGGGCCGCGGAGCGGTGGTGGCGGGCCGCGGCCGGCCGGCGGATGATCCCCGCCATGGCCGAACTGGCAACGCTCCTGGAACAACGCGGTGCCCTGGCGGAGGCCCGGATGTGGCGTACCCAGGCCGTTGCCGAAGAGGTGATCGCCACCGCGACCCGACGCCCGGCCGGTGGCGAAACACTCACCGGTATGCGCTGAGGGAAGACGGGGACCGTTCCGGCCGGAAAATCATTTGAAACGGCAGCCGAGCTTCGACGACGATATCGCGACCATCATGGATACATCCGCCGGATCGCGCGACGCCGGCCGACCGGTGCGTAGCGGCCCGGCACCGGCCGACGGCAGGACCACCACTGTCGATCTCCCGCGACGGATCCCGCCGTCGGCCCGGCCGCTCCGGAACAGGATTGGCGTCCAAGTCGCCGGTCGACCTCGTCACCGTTCGACGACCGTCCACCCACCGCGGCAGCGACGGACACGATGGCCGCCGCAACCCCGGCGAGGTTGTCGTGCGGTGACACGCGGCACCGGCTCCGATGAGTTTCGGGCTCGGCGGCGGTCCAAGGTGGTGATATGCCCACCGGTCGCCACTTGACCTGAACCATTGTCGAGGTTGTTGAGTTCATGAGTATGGAAGCCCCGAATCGGCCTGCCGGCGCGACCGGTACCCGCCTCGACCTCGCCGACCCCACCGTCCGGATGTTCGCGCAGCTGCTGGTGAACGTGCTGCTCGTCTCGTTCATCAATTTCACGGTCTGGTTCGGCATCACGTTCTTCGTCTACCTGGAGACCCGGTCCGTTTTCGCCACCGGAATGATCGCCGGGATCTTCCTGGTCGCAATGGCCGGCACCGGCGTCTGGTTCGGCAGTATCGTCGACCACCACCGCAAGAAGTCCGTGATGCAGGCGTCGGCGCTGGTGTCCCTCGCGATCTACGCGATCGCGCTGGCGTTCTACCTGGTCACTCCGGCCGAGGAATGGCGCGATCCGGCCGGTATCCGCCTGTGGGTGCTCATTTTGCTGGTGATGGCCGGCGTGATCGCCGGCGGGCTGCGTACGATCGCGCTGCCGACCGTCGTCACCGCCATGTTCGACGCCCGGGTCCGGGATAGGGCCAACGGCCTGGTCGGCACGACCACCGGTATATCGCAACTGGCGACATCGGTTGCCAGTGCGCTGCTCGTCGGCTGGAACGGGATGCTCGGTGTGCTGGTGATGGCCGTCATCGTCCTCGCGGGAGCCGTCCTGCACCTGCGGCGGCTCGCTCTCCCGGACACGCTGTCCCGGGCCGCGGCCGCGGGCGAACCCAAACGGGTCGACCTGCGCGGGACGGTGCGGATCATCCGCGGGATTCCGGGCATGATCCCGCTGATCGCCTTCGCGGCGTTGAACAATCTGCTTTTCGGCGGGTTGATGGCGCTGATGGACCCCTATGCACTGTCGATGATGTCGGTACAGGCCTGGGGCATCATCTGGGGCGCGTTGAGCGCGGTGATGATCGTCGGGGGCCTGCTCGTGGCCAGAACCGGTACCTCGTCGAATCCGGTGCGGTTGATCCTGTTGATCAACCTGGCGCTGTGGGCGGTGATGCTGGTATTCCCGCTACGGGATTCGGTGCTGCTGCTGGTGGGCGGCATGGCAGTGTTCATGGTGCTGATGCCGTTCGCGGAGGCCGCCGAACAGACCGTCCTGCAGAAGGTCGTCCCGTACGAAAGGCAAGGCCGGGTCTTCGGTTTCGCACAGAGCGTGGAACAGGCCGCCTCTCCGCTGACGGCTTTCTTGATCAGCCCGCTGGCGCAGTTCTTCTTCATCCCGTTCATGACCGACGGGTCGGGCGCCCGCTGGATCGGCGGCTGGTTCGGCACCGGGGAGGCCCGCGGTATGGCGCTGGTGTTCGTCCTGCTCGGTGTGCTCGGCGTGCTGTTCACCGGTTACGCACTCGGCAGCAAGCATTACCGGCACCTGAGCCGCAGCTACCGTACGAACGGCCCGAGCGTCGAGGATCCGGTGCCGGTTCCGGAGGTGGACGATCCGGAGTTCGCTGTCCTCGAGGACGCCGCGAACTCCGCCGGAACCGGCATACCGCTTGCCGACCGGGCCGATCTCGATGCCGAACTCTCCGCCCTGATCCCGGGCGAACGGTGTGACCCGACGGGATGCGAAACCGCCGGGGTGCGGTGAAACCCCGGAACGGGGCGTCACCCGATCGACGGCCGGTGACCTCGTGTCATATCCGGAAAATCGTTGGACGGATTTCGACGGATCGACCTAAGGTGGCCGGCATGGGAACTTTGTGCACCAGCGGAGTGTGCGCGGGCGCGTACTACATCCGCCTGCGCACGGCAGCTCGGACTCTGCCGGCGCACCCCACACTCCGCTGACGCCGCCGGGTCGTCCCACCGACGGGAGCACCCGGCCGTAGGTGATACCGGTCCCCCCCGACCGATATCCCGTCGCGATCATCCGGCGCTTCGGCGCCGCGTACAGCACCGGCATGGGTCCGGGCGAATCTGCGCACATCGATTCGGCCCACTCCTCCGGAGGACCCCCATGGCCCGCTCGCGTACCCGTATGTCCGCGACCCGTAAAAGGCTGTCCCAGAATTTCCTGACCGAGCCCGCCACCGCCCACCGCATCGTGGCGGCCGCCGGCGTCGGCCGAGCCGATCTCGTCCTGGAGATCGGGCCCGGCGACGGGATGCTCACCCGTCATCTGATCCGTCACGCGGGGCGGGTGGTGGCCTACGAAAAAGATCGGCATTATGCCCACCGGCTCGCCGTACGTTATGCCGCTGACGAACGAGTCCGCGTCGTACACAAGGATTTCCGTTTCACCGAACCGCCGGAGCAGCCGTTCGCCGTTGTCGGCAATATCCCGTTCGGTGCGAGCACCGAGATCCTGCGCTGGTGTCTGACCGCGCACCGGCTCACCGCGGCCACCTTGCTCACCCAATACGAATTCGCCCGTAAATACAGCGGCGATTACGGCCGCTGGACAAAATCGACCATTATCCACTGGCCGGATTGGGTACCGGCTATGGGAGACCGGATCGGCCGCGAGGAATTCTTCCCCGTCCCCCGGGTCGACGGCGCGATACTGCGGATCGTGCGCCGGCCGGTCCCGCTTCTACCGGCCGATGCCCGCGACGACTACCGGCGAATGGTGGACCTGGGCTTCTCGGGAGTCGGCGGATCACTGGCCGCCTCACTCCGGCGCACACATTCGGCTCGGGCGGTGATCCGGGCTTGCGCGGCGGCCGGTATCGCGACCGACCTGCCGGTGGGGCTGGTTCCGCCGGCCGCATGGCTCACCCTGTACCAGCGGCTGTACGGAGCAGCCTCCCCGGAACTCGACCGGCCCGCTACCCGCCGACGCCGCTGACCCGGACACGACGACGGGGACGAACCCGCCGGGATTCGTCCCCGTCGCCATGGGCGAGATGTCCCTTCTACACCGCCGTGAAGTCGCGACTCGCGATATATGCCGGTCGGCGCGCCGGTGCGGCGAACGGCTCTTCCAGAGTGTTCTCCACACTGTTGAACACGAGGAAGATATTCGACCGCGGGAACGGCGTGATGTTGTTCGCCGACGCGTGCATGATGTTCGAATCGAACAGCAGCGCCGACCCGGCCGGACCGGTGAACTGCTCGATTCCGTACTTATGGGCCAGTTCGGTGATATCGGCCTGGCTCGGTACCCCGATCTCCTGCTCACGCAGTGATTCGCGGTAGTGATCCGCCGGTGTTTCGCCCACGCAGGGGACGAAAGTTCGATGCGATCCGGGCATTACCATCAGACTGCCGTTGTACGGATAGTTGTCCGTCAACGCGATGGACAGACTCACCGCCCGCGGCGTCGGCATTCCGTCTTCGGCGTGCCAGGTCTCGAAATCGGAATGCCAGTAGAAACCGGTACCGAATCCGGGAAGGTAATTGACCCGGCTCTGGTGGATGTACACATCCGAACCCAGAACCTGTCGGGCCAGCTCCACGACCCGGGATTCGCGCACCAGCTCTTTCACTGCCGGGCTCAGCGAATGCACATCGAAAACCGAGCGCACCTGCTGCGACGTCTTCTCCACGATGAGCCGGTCGTCACCCCGCAAATCCGGATCGTTTGCCAGCCGATCGATCTCGGCGGCGAACTCGGCCACCTCCTCGGGGCTGAGCAAACGATCCAGAATCGCGTAACCGTCGGTATCGAACGCAGCCAGCTCCGCGTTGTCGATCCGGCCCCACACCGTCGCGTCGTGTCGCTCCTGCAGCGGCAACCGCTCGGCGGTTCTGGTCGGATAGCGATCGATCCGATTGTCAAACAACGTCGTTCGTCCTTCCTCTCAGTCGGCCGGAACGGCGATCAACGGATAAACGCCGTTCTCGTCGTGCACCTCCTGCCCCGTGACAGGAGGGTTGAACACGCACAGCATCCGCATCCGTGTCCGTGTCCGCACCTCGTGCTTCTCGTGCCCGTCGAGCAGGTACATGGTGCCCGGCGCGAGATCGTAGGTGCGGTCGTTCGTCAGATCGGTGAGGGTGCCTTCACCCTCGACCAACCAGACCGCTTCCACATGGTTCTGATAGTGGAAGACGTGGGTGGTGCCGGCCTCGATGGTGGTCTCGTGGAACGAGAACCCCACCCCATCACCGCCCAGCACGATCCGTTTGCTACGCCAGCCCTCCGCACCGACATCGCGGTGGGTGCCGGTGATCTCGTCGGTGGTGCGCACGATCATTCTGTAGTTCCTCTCAGCTGCAGACGGTTTCGACGGCATCGCCCAGGATGCGAAGACCGTGGTCCAGTTCGTCGTCGGCGATGGTCAACGGCGGCAGCAGTTTTACAACTTCATCCGACGCTCCGGAGGTCTCGGCCAGCAGGCCACGTTCGAACGCGACCTGGCAAACCTTTCCGGCCTGCGAGGCGTCGTCGAAGACCAGGCCGTGCACCAAGCCGCGGCCCCGGGTCGAGATTCCCGGTGCGGCCACGGCGATATCGTTCAACGCCGCGGCCACCCGCTTACCCTTGGCGCCGGTGGACTTCTCCAATACATCATCGGACCAATAATGCTCGAGCGCCACCTGCGCGGTCACGAAGGACGGATTGTTACCCCGGAAGGTGCCGTTGTGTTCACCCGGTGACCACACATCGTGCTCCGGCTTGAACAGCACCAGCGCCATCGGCAGGCCGTAACCGCCGATCGACTTCGACAGGGTGACGATATCGGGAGTGATTCCGGCCGCCTCGAAGGAGAAGAACGGGCCGGTGCGACCGCAGCCCATCTGCACGTCGTCGACGATGAGCAGGATGCCGCGAGCGGAGCACAGCGAGGCCAGGTGCCGCAGCCATTCGGCGCGGGCCAGGTTCACCCCGCCCTCACCCTGCACGGTTTCCACGATCACGGCGGCCGGCCGGTCCAGGCCGGACGAGGAATCGTCGAGCACCCGCTCCATCCACTGGAAGTCCGCGGTGGTGCCGTCGAAGTAGCCGTCGTAGGGCATCGGTGTCGCGTGATTGAGCGGAACACCGGCACCGGCGCGCTTCATGGCGTTACCGGTCACCGACAGCGCGCCCAGGGTCATCCCGTGGAATGCGTTGGTGAAGCTGAGAATGGTCTGACGACCGGTGACCTTGCGGGCCAGCTTCAGCGCGGCTTCCACCGCGTTCGCGCCGGTCGGGCCGGGGAACTGGACCTTGTAGTCCAGGCCGCGCGGCGCCAGCAGGGTATCCCGGATGGTCTCCAGCAGTTTGCGCTTGGCGACAGTGGACATGTCCAGACCATGGGTTATCCCGTCACCGGACAGATAGTCGATCAGCGCCGTCTTGAGCAGCGGGTTGTTGTGGCCGTAGTTCAGCGCGCCCGCTCCGGCGAAGAAATCGAGGAAATCCCGGCCGTTCTCGTCGCGGAGCCAGGCGCCCTGGGCGGTCTCGAACACCGCGGGCCAGGAGCGGCAGTAGCCGCGGACATTGGATTCCAGATCGTCGAAGATCGTCGTTTCAGGGGTAATCATCAGTGATCCCTTTCGTTTTTACGGGCGATCGGGGAGATGGTGTAGAGGTCCTCGGCGGCGTGACTGTCCGGGAACACGTCCGGTTCGAACAGTTCGCTGCGCACCATTTCGGCACCGCGGCGGCGAGCCAGCGAGGCGAACATGGCAATCGAGGCGGGATTATCGGGGGACACGGTGGTCTCCAGCGCATCGACGGCACCGCCGGCCGGATGGTCCGGCGCGGTGACGGTGGCGACCAACCAGTCCAGCATGGCGACCCCGGTTCCGCGACCACGCTGGTCGGCGTCCACGGCAACCTGCCAGACGAACAGGGTGCCGGGCGCATCGGGTCTCAGGTAGCCGGTGACGAAACCGACGACGCGGCCGTCGCTCTCGGCCACCACCGAGGTGGCGGCGAAATCTCGGCACCACAGAAGATAGGCATAGCTCGAATTGACGTCCAGGACCTGCGACTCGTCGGCGATCTGCCACAATCGCGCGGCATCCGTGATCCGCGGTGCGCGCAAGCGCACGCCGGTACTGGCGGGCTCCGCATCGGTCGCGGTGGACGAAGTGGTCGAGCCGGTGCCGGTCGGACCGGCGGTCTGCGTGCCGGTCGAACCGGCAATCTGCGTGGACTCAGTGTGTAAAGACATACAACTCCGATGTCTGCTTGCAGTACTTTCCCAGGCTTACGAATCAACTTTGAGGTGGCCTGGTCGAGTTCTTTACGATTGTGTTACAGGCTGATGACGCCCCTCTCGATCGATAGCAGGAAGCCGGATGACGAACCGGGCGCCCCCACCGGGGCGTTCCGTACATTCGACCCGGCCACGGTGGGTGGCCACGGTCTCCGCGACGAGCGCCAGACCGATTCCGGTGCCACCGGTGGTGGACCGGCGGCTGTTACGGGAAGTCGCGAAACGTTCGAAAATTCGGTCGCGGTCGGCCGCCGCGCCCCCGGGGCCGGCGTCGTCCACCTCGATGACGGCATCCGCGCCGTCGCGGCGCACTGTCACCGCCACCGCTCCCCCGCCGTGCCGGTCGGCATTCTTCAGCACATTCAGCAGGGCGCGCTCCAGCTCCAGTTTACGGCCCAGCACCGTGACGGGGTCGGCCACTGTGAGAAGTTCGGCAGGCCGGTGACTGTCGCGCAAGGTGTGTACCAGCAGATCTCCCACCGAAACGGGATCCGCATCACCGTGATGCATACCTGCCTCCACCCGCGCCAGGGCGAGTAGATCGTCGAGCAGCCGGCGCAGATGGGCCACCTCGGCGCTCACCAGGTCCAGAGCTTGCTGCGACCGCGGCGGAAGTTCCGCACGTGAGCGCTCCAGCACGCCCACCGCCGTCGTCAAGGTGGTCATCGGGGTGCGCAGTTCATGGCTCACATCACCGAAGAGCCGGTGTTCGCGATCGATCCGGCGCTGTAGCGAATCGACCATCCGGTTGAACGACGCGACCGTACTCGAGAGGTCCTGGTCGTTGCTGTCCGGCAGGCGGGTACCCAGTTCGCCGGAGGCGATGAGAGCCGCCGCCTCGGCGACGTCGCGTAGCGGCTTGAGCATCCGCCGGCTCACCCCGACCCCGACAGCGGCGCCGACAAGCGCCGCGGCGAGGGCACACCCCACCAGCAGTGCCGGACGGTGATGCAGCCGTTCGCTGAAAGTGCGGCTTTCTTCGCTGACCACGGCGAACACCGCCAAGACGAGGACCAGCGCCATCAATCCGGAGGACGCCGCGAACGCGGTCGTCACCCGGCTGCGCAGACTCCAGCGCCCCGCGTCGCGTTCGACCCGGACCGCGTTCGTTATACCGACCATCGTTCAGCGCTGCACGTCCAGCCGGTAACCGAGGCCACGGACGGTGACCACGATCTGCGGATCGGAGGGGTCGCGCTCGATTTTGGTGCGCAACCTGCGCATATGCACATCCACAATTCGCTCGTCACCGAAGAACCCCCGATCCCAGACGCGCTCCAGCAGGACATCACGGCTCAAGACCCGGCCCGGCGCATCGGCGAGTTCGCACAGCAGCCGGAATTCGGTGATGGTGAGGTTGATCGGCTCCTCGCCGCGGCGGACGGCGCCACCTTCCGGCGAGAGGATCAGTGGCGCGGCGGGGTCGGCGTCCAGGACGACCTCGATGGGCGCCGTCTCGCGTTCCACCGACAGCCGCGCACGGCGCCGCAGCGCACGCATCCGCGCGGTGATCTCCTTGATTTCGAACGGTTTGGTGACGAAATCGTCGGCGCCGGCCTCCAGGGCTGCCACCACATCATGGGTATCGTCACGTGCGCTCACCACGATGATCGGCACATCGTGCTCGCGGCGGATCTCCCGGATACAGGTGAATCCGTCCATTCCGCCCAGCATCAGATCGACGATCATCACATCGGGTACGCCGATCGTGCGCAGATGGGTGAGCGCGGCCTCGGCTTCCTCGGCCTCTGCGACGTCGTAGCCTTCGTCCTCCATGGCCAGGCGTAACGCACCCCGGACCCGGTCGTCGTCTTCCACGATCATCAGGTTCGCGCTCAATTTTCAATCCCTTGCAGACGCACGTGGCGTGCCGCGGCGCGGGTTTCGCATCCCCAAACCGACGCGACAGCCCGCTACTCAGTTTTACTCGAGCAACCTTCCGGTTATACGAGTAGCCGCAATGCCTGCGAAGTAAACCCCCGAAGTGAAATGCCTCACTGTCAGATGTCGCGCGCATGCTCCAAACGAAAGAAATTGCTCGGGGTGCCGTCGGCGCGGAGTTCCTGATAACGGAAGCTCAGTTTGCGTGCGTCGAAGGTTGCGAACCAGTCGGCCCAGCTGACGGGCTGGAGTACCGCGCCGCCGTAGTGCGGGAAGTCCAGGCGCAGGACCCCCACCTCGCCGTCGTACTGACTGCCGGGCGTCGTCGCCGGATTAGCACCGCGCCGCTGAGCCCACTGGCGGATGATCTCATGATTCGTGGTGACCATGGTTGTTCCGGGAGCGGCGGAAAGGCCACCCTTCATGACGAACCTCCTTGCGGTAGGTGCGTACGTGCTCACCGTGCAACCCTCGGTGGTCACACCGGCTTTCCGGACTTGTACCCGACTTCGCACTCTTGCAAACACACCGGACAGGCAGATGTCCTGCGTGTCCGCACCGCCGAACCGGCGGCCGAAAACCCCGGCTCCAGCGGTACCTCGGGTTTGCCGGGGGTTCGCCGAGATGGGAAAACGGTCACCTACCGCCGGAAATCGGAGCCAGAGCCACCGTGATGTTATCGCTGCCCCCGCAGACGACCGCGTAGTCGACGAGCGCCCGCGCGCCGTCGCTCGTCGGCATCCCGAGTGCCCGTTGCGACAGCTCGACCGGCCCGGGCAGATAATTCCACAGGCCGTCGGTGCACAGCAGCAGCGAACCCGGGCCCTCCACGTAATAGGATCGGATACTGTCGCCCGACCAAGGCTGCTGACCGGCGTCCGCGCCCAGCCAGCGCATCAGCGTATGCGCCCGGGGATCGGCCATGGCCGCCTGCTCGTCCATCGCACCCGCTTCGACCAGCGTCTGCGCCCACGAATCGTCGACCGTCAGTTTCTGCGGCCCGGTGAGCGGACCGGGATGGCCCGGACGCGCCGGGTGCTCGGAAACCCGGTCCCCGGCGGCCAGCCAGTAGGCACGGCTGTCACCGATATTCGATACGGTGACCGAAACCCGGCCGTCGGCCTCGGTGCGCACGATCGCCGAAACATAGGTGCACGACGGTGCGTCCCCGTCCGGCCCGACCAGATTGCGCACCGCCTCCGACGCGGCCGCCATACCCGCGGCCGTGGCCTCCTCGGCCGTCCGGTTCTCGGCGAGCGCGGCAAGGCAGGCATCCACGCCGGTGCGGACGGCGGTCCCGGAGGCGGCCTGCGGGTCCGGCGAGGAGGAAACACCGTCGCACACCACCAGCACAAGGGTTTCCGGTTGCCCGCTGTCGTCGGGTACCACCGCCGCGGCCACCGCGTCCTCGTTGCGCGCGTGCACGATTCCGCGATCGGTGACCAGCCCGGCCACCCCGAGATCGGCCTCGAACCGATCCTGCAGCCGATGCGGATGATCACAGGCGGGGCAACGCGGGCCATGACCCTGGGTCCCGCAGTGCACGCAGACCACTTCCGCCAGACCGTCGTCCGGCAGCGCGACGCGGTGGATTCCCGGGGTGACCGCCTGGCGCGGAACTGTCCGTTCCGCGGCCGCGGCCCGGCGGCGAGTGTCCAAGGTATCGCGGACCGCCGGCATGGGTTCGGTCACCGCGTCCAGGATGTCGCCCGGTTCGGCGCCCCCGGCGTTGGTCTCCGCGTTCATCCGGCCACCACACTCTCGAGTAGTTCCCGGCGCCCCCCGACCCGGATACCGCGAGTCCGCACACCGCCCCCCTTCGTTGGACCCGTTCCGTTCTGACGATCGAAGATAGTACGCGGTGGCCGGGTGGGCGCGTTCATCCGCGCTCCCCAACCGCGCGAACGGCTTTGCGGGCCGCCACCAGCACCGGATCCCAGACCGGCGAGAACGGTGGGGCGTATCCCAGATCGAGTGTGGTCATCTGCGCCACGGTCATTCCCGCGGTCAGCGCGACCGCCGCGATATCGACCCGTTTACCGGCACCTTCCCGGCCGACGATCTGCACACCGAGGAGGCGTCCGGTGAGACGTTCGGCCAGCATCTTGACCGTCATCGGGGCGGGGTCCGGATAATAACCGGCACGACTGGTGGATTCGATCGTCGCCGTGACGTACTGCAGCCCGGCGGTGCGGGCGTCCTTCTCCCGTAGCCCGGTTCGCGCCACCTCGAGATCGCACACCTTGCTGACCGCGGTGCCGACCACACCGGGAAAGGTCGCGTAACCCCCACCGATATTGGCGCCGATGATCTGGCCGTGTTTGTTGGCATGGGTGCCCAGGGGAATATGGCGGCGCATCCCGGAGACGAGATCGAGCACCTCCACGCAATCGCCACCGGCCCAGATGTTGTCGTACCCGAGTACCCGCAGGGCGGTATCGGTCAGGATCCCCCCGTGTCCGCCGATCGGTAATCCCGCCGCGCGGGCCAGCTCGGTCTCGGGGGCGACACCGATCCCGAGCACCACGATATCGGCGGGGTATTCGCCGCTACCCGAGACCACTGCGCGGGCGCGGCCGTCGGCTCCGGTCCGAATCCCGGTGACCTCCCGGTCGCCGGCCACTACGACGTCCAGCCCGCCCAGTGCGTCACGAACCAGGGCGCCCATATCGGGGTCCAGCGTCGACATCGGCTCGGCCCCGCGGTGCACGATGGTGACCTCGAAACCCCGGCGGATCAAGGCCTCCGCCATTTCGACCCCGATATATCCCGCACCGACCACCACGGCGCGGCGACCGCCGGTGGCGGCCAGGGCCGCGATGAGCGCTTCGCCGTCGTCCAGGGTCTGTACCCCGTGCACACCGGGTGCGTCGATACCGGGCAGCGGCGGACGGATCGGCCGGGCGCCGGTCGCGAGCACGAGCTGGTCGTAACCGGTCCAGGTTTCGACACCCGTCGCGAGATCGCGGCTGCGCACGCGGCCGCCCGCGATATCGAGTTCGACGACCTCGCTGCGCAACCGCACGTCGATCGCCCGCGCCCGGTGCTCGGCCGGTGTGCGCGCGATCAACTGGTCTCTGTCGCCGACCTGCCCGCCGACCCAGTACGGGATCCCGCAGGCGGAATACGAGGTGAAATGCCCGCGTTCGAACACCACGATCTCGAGGTCGCCGGCCTCCCGGTACCGGCGTGCCTGCGCGGCCGCCGACATGCCGGCCGCGTCACCGCCGACGATCACCAACCGCTCGGTCATATGATCAACCTACCCAGTCGGCGGTGGTTCCCCACGATACGACCGGCAACCCCCGCGCCCCGTACCACCGGGCATGGACCGTCGCGCCACTCACCCGCTGCCGGATATCCGGTGGCACAGCGCGTCAGGCGGTGCGTGAACCGATCAGCGGGAGCCTGTCCATGGCCGTGCGGGTGGGGCGGGGTGAGCCGGTGGTCGGCCGGCCTTCACTGTCGGTGAAGGTCAGGATGCCGTCTTCGATCGGGCTCTTACGCAGATAGGCACGGTCGCGGAAATAGCTGTTGACCACCTTCCACGGGCCGCCGGTGCCCTGTCGCGGCATCACCGCGTCGCCGCGCTGGATATAGCCGGAGCTGAGCGCCCCGCCCATCACCGACACCTCGGAGCGGTCGCTGTCACGCGCGTTCACCACGAACCGCGTGTAGCCGCGGTCCCGCATCCGATTCAGCACCTTGCAGAAGTACTCCGCGGCGAGGTCGGCTTTCAGGGTCCACGAGGCGTTGGTGTATCCGAGAACCATCAGCGCGTTCGGTACGCCGTCGAGCAGCGAGCCCTTGTACATGACCCGCTCTCGGGTCACCACCGGTTCCCCGTCGACTTCCAGTTCGGCGCCGCCCAGGATCTGGATGGTCAGGCCGGTGGCGGTAACGACGATATCGGCTTCGATCTCGGTACCCGAGGAGAGGCGGATACCGTTCTCGGTGAATGTGTCGATGGTGTCGGTGACGATCGTTGCCTGCCCGCGGCGCAGCGCCTTGAACAGGTCGCCGTCGGGCACCACGCACAGCCGCTGGTCCCAGGGTGCGTAGTCCGGGCTGAAATGCCGCATATCGATACCGGATCCGACCGCCATCCGGACCCAGTTCAGGAACAATTTCCGCGCCAGGGCCGGTTGTTTGCGCGAGAGCTGATAGCTGGCCTGCTGGACGGCGATATTGCGCGCGCGACCGACGTGATAGGTGAGGCCGGCCGGGGACTTGACCTTCGTCAGGCCGATCGCGACCGGGTCATCGGCCGGGATCGAGGCGATATAGGTAGGCGAACGCTGCAGCATCGTCACGTGTCCGGCATCGGCGACCATCGACGGCACCAGGGTGATCGCGGTGGCCCCGCTGCCGATCACCACGACCTTCTTCCCCCGGTAGTCGAGGTCCTCGGGCCAGTGCTGGGGGTGGACGATCTGCCCGGTGAAGTTCTCTTCCCCCGGGAACGACGGCCGGTAGCCCTTGTCGTAGTCGTAATAGCCGGTACAGCCGACCAGGAAGCCGGCGGTCCACACTTCCTCGGCGCCGCTCGCTTCCTCGACGACCCGGACGGTCCACCGGTTGTCCGGGCTGGACCAGCTCGCCGAGACCACCTTCCGGCCGAAGTGGATATGCGGGGTGACCCCGTACTCGTCGGCGGTCTCCTCGATATAGCGGCGGATACCCGCGCCGTCGGCGAGCATCTTCGTTCCGCGCCAGGGCCGGAAACCGTAGCCGAAGGAGTACATATCGGAATCCGATCGGATCCCCGGATACCGGAAGAGGTCCCAGGTTCCGCCGATGGCGGTCCGCCGCTCCAGGATCGCGTAGCTGCGCCCGGTGTTCTCCTTCTCCAGGTGACAGGCCACATCGATACCGGACAGACCGGCTCCGATGATCAGTACGTCGACATGCCGCGTCATTGCGTTCCTCGTCTGCTCGTGCCGGGTTCGTCGTCGATCATGACAGACGCACCTTTTACCTGTAACCGAGAGTATCTGACATCAGTGCGAGCCGGGGCACACCCCACGCATCCGACCGGGAAGCACGTCCTGTCCACCCGGCCATCACCTCGATCACCGTGATATTTACCTCAATTTTTCCTTCTTTCTATAAAGGTCCGCCACCGGCGCCGCGCAATCCCCGGCAATGATCACCGGAATTCGGCGATGACCGGCGCGAAAGCCTCCAGATCGGGTTCGAGCACGGTGATGTAGCCGAAGCCGAACCGTTCCCGGTTCAGCCGCAGCCGGTCGGCGATCTCCCGGGAACTGCCCAGCAGCACGGTGGGCAGTTCGTCCACTGCGGCCAGCACCTCGGGCTCGACGGCCGAGCCGTACCTGTCGAGGAATTCGGCCCGCTGCCCGGAGGGCACCACCGACTGGACCAGAATGTTCAACTCCACCTCCGGGGCACGCTCCCCCAGCGCAGCGCGGACGAACCGGACCCGCTCATCGATTTCCGCCGGCCCGGCCAACCGCAGCCGGCCCGCAGTGGTGGCGGCGGCACCCGTCAGCGCCACGACGGAGGCATGGCGGGCGGCCAGGGTGAGCATCCGATCACCCCATCCGCCGATGAGCAGCGGCGGGCCGCCCGGCCGCGCGGGCTGCGGCCGATAGCCGGGGTCGGCGAACAGATCACGCAGCGTCCGCACGGTCTGCTCGACATACGCCACCCGGCTCGCCCCGGTACCGAACGGGATACCGGCGCTGTCGAATTCGTCGCGGACATAGCCCGCGCCCAGGCCCAGTTCCAACCGGCCCTCGACGAATCGGTCCGTCCCGGCGATCTCCCTGGCCAGCAACACCGGATTGTAGAAGGGCACATTGAGGACGAACGTGTTCAGGCGCACCCGTTCGGTGTTCTCGGCCGCCAGTACCAGCGCCGGGAACGGCGGCGCGAGGCCGAGATGGTCCGCTACGCCGATCACGTCGTACCCCAGTTCTTCGGCCCGCCGGCATTTGCGTACCCATTCGTCGCGCGAATGCGGCACCACCATGTTGACGCCGAACCGGAATTCCGTCGGTGAGCTCATACCTTCTGCATACTCCGCACGACTTCCCCGCGCCGCCTCGGCACCGGCGAGTCACCGGACATAGGGTGGGTACTCGTTCCGGGCAGGCGCGGCGCCGGTCCGAGCCACCAGGAGGATTGTCGATGAACGCCACGAAAGCCCGGTACGGCCTGTTGATCGCGGCCGCCGCGCTCGCACTGGCCGGGTGCACCGAGATCGAGCAGGCACTGAACAAGGGCGGGGATACACCCTGCCGCGAGTACATCGCGCAGGATCCGAAAACCAAACGCGTCACCATCACCAAGTTCCTGGAAGAACAGCACGGACAGGCGCCGACCGGTACGAATGTGGATCTGTCCATGGCCGCCGTCGACGGCCTGTGCACCGTGCAGGCCAACGCCGATACCCCCATCGAGCGGGCCGATCTGGCGGGCATCTTCATCCGGAAATAACCGGCCGCCGCGACTGCCCTCGCCGGCGCCGGAAGAGCGGGTCGCCGATCGCTCCTGCGCGAGCATATGCCCTTATACCACAAGCGTTTTCGCCGGGCCATCGACACCCCCTCGCCCCGGAAAACGCGATACGCAAGAATGTGTTCGCAAAAGTGCTGGCGAAGTAGCAATCCGGATACCGGGCTACGGCGAGCCGGAATCGGTGTGCCCGGCCGGTGCCGGCGCCGGAAACTAGGTGCAAGGAGCGCGCAATGTTTCATCGGATCGGATCGGTAGCGACGCGGTGCCCCGGCGTGGCGCGGAGTTCCTGATGGCGTATCGCAGCGACCGGGTGGCGGTGACCGACAGGGCCCGCAACGCACTACGCGAATTGATCGAACAGCACGGCCCCATCCTGCTCTACCTGCCCCATCACGAGACGGGCGAACCGGCGCCCGACTGGCTGCCCATCCGCGATTTCCGCGCGGCCGAGGGCGATACCCTCTTCGGGCGGCTGGCCTGGCATACCGAACTGTGGATGAGTGAGCAGGCGTACAAACATTTCGAACGCGACCACCTGACCGTGGACGTCCCCGCCGACGCCGGGCCACCGGCGCGCGGTGACGAACCGGACGCGGATACCGCGGTTTTCCTGCTGCGCGCCCGCCGGCTCAGCGCCGCCGAGGCCGCTGCGTTCGAAACCCGCAGACGCAGCCGGGGCTGAACCGCTCGATCTTCGCGCTCACCGGCCGGGCAGGTATTTCAGCCCGCGCGCGATGGTCATCAGGATCCGCTGCCACAGCTCCTGCTGGATCAGCGGCGGCGCATCCAGATTCAGGAACCGGGTGGTCACCACCGACTGTGGCTCGGTGAATTTCAACAGTCCGCCGGGACCGTGCCGGCGGCCGACCCCGGACGCTCCCATACCGCCCATCGGGGCGGCGGTGGTCCCCCAGGCCGGGGCGTAGCCCTCGTTCACGCAGACCGTGCCGGTCCGCAGCCGGCGGGCGATTCGCTCGCCCTCGGCCGGCGTGGCGGCCCACACACTGGCGTTGAGCCCGTAGTCGGTATCGTTGGCCGCCGCGACCGCCTCGCCCACGGATTCGACGGGGTAGACGGCCACCAGTGGTCCGAAGGTTTCGTTGCGGCCACAGATCATCTCGTCGGTGACCCCCGCGAGCACGGTCGGTTCGAAGAACAGCGGCCCGATATCGGGCCGGGGATTGCCACCGGTGAGTACCCGCGCGCCCCGGGCGACGGCATCGGTGAGATGGGCGGTGACGGTTTCCAGCTGCGGCTTCGAGATGAGCGAACCGATATCGGCCGAATTATCGTAGGCGGCACCCAGTTTCGCTGCCTCGGCGGCGGCCGTGAACTTCTCGGTGAACTCGTCGGCAACGGCTTTCTCGACATAGATCCGTTCGATGGAGATACACAGCTGCCCGGCGTTGGAGAAGCACGCCCGCACCGCCGCGCGGGCGGCACGGCCGATATTCGCCCCCGCGGTGACGATCATCGGATTCTTACCGCCCAGTTCCGCGGAGAATCCGATCAACCGCGCACCGCACTGCTGCGCGAGTGCCCGGCCGGTCTCCGTGGAGCCGGTGAACATCAGGTAGTCGCAGCGGGCCACCATGGCCTCGCCCACCACCGGGCCGGGACCGGGAACGATCGCCAGCAGGTCCCGGGGCAGGCCCGCGCGGTAGAGCAGTTCGGCTCCCGCGAGCGCGGAGAACGGCGTCCGGCTGTCCGGTTTCAGTAGCACCGCGTTACCGGCCAGCAGTGCCGGTATCGCATCGCCGAGCGATAACACGAGCGGGTAGTTCCACGGTGAGATCACCGCGACGACCCCGGTGGGCCGAACACCGACCCGGGCCCGGTTGAGGATCGGAAAAGCGCCGGCCACCTGCTGCTCGTCCAGCAACCGGGGCGCGATTCGCGCGAAATAGCGGGCCGCGAACATCAGCCCCATGACCTCTTCCTGCGCAGCCCACCGGGCCTTACCGGTTTCTGCCTGGATGACGTCCATCAGCGCCGCTCGCTGTGCGACGACCAGTTCCCGGAAACGGTGCAGCACCCGGGCACGTTCCGCGGCCGGGCGGGCCGCCCAGTGGGTTTGCGCGGCCCGGGCCCGCGTTACCGCGGTTTCCACATCCGTTGCTGTCCCCACCGGCACCGAGCCCAACGGGTTCCCCGTGAAAACCTCATCGATCGTGCGCCGAGCGCGTACCTCGGTGTCGTCGATCGCGGCCAATGCGCTCAAGCGGTCGAAGACCGCGGTATCCGGGGCGGGCATCGGTGCCTCCTACCTGGTCGGTATTCCACACGATGTGGACGAATCTACCCACTCGGCGCCCTCGATGCGGGCATGCGGCCGATACCGCCGCCGGTCGCGAGGTCGAAGGGAGTCCTGTTCAATGGGATCCGATGTGCCGGAAGCGGGTCGAAAGGTTACTTTGTGGCGATGTTCAGAGCGAGGCTCGGTGTCCGCGCCCGGATCCTGGCGATCGCGCTCATCCCGAGTTTGACCCTGTTGGTGGTCGGTGTGGGCGCGACCGGCTATCTGATCGACCAGGGCCAGCACGACCGCCAGGTGACCGAGGCGATGCGAGCGGCGGCCGGCCCTACCCGCACGGTATACGAAATCGTGCAGAACGAGCGCCGGCTCACTCTCGCCTACCTCGCCGGTGATTCGGCCGCGGCCGATGCGCTGGCCGCCGTGCGGCCCGACAGTGAACAGGCGCTACGCGGACTCCTCGACGCCTCCCAGGAGCTGCGCAGCCTGCAACCCGATCAGATCACCGATGATGTCGGCTCGTTCGCCACGCTCACTCAGCAGCTGGGCAATATCCGAGGGGCGGTGGACAGCCGCTCGGTCTCCGCGGGCGACGCCTACACGTTCTACGCCCGTCTGCTCGACGCACTGGCGATCGGTGCGCAGGTCTCGCAGTCTTTCGCCCCGGATGCGCATTCGGCCACCCAGCTCACCCTCGCCACCCGCATCATGCACATGCTGGAGTCCACCTCCCGCAGCCATGCGCTGGCCGGAGCGGCGTTGCGGTCCGGCCGGCCGGTGGCGCTGCCCGACGAGTACATCCAGCAGACCGGCTTCTACCACACCGAAACAGCGCTGCTGGCGCGCGAGCTCGACCCCGAGCTCGGCGAGCGGCTGAACAATCTGCTCAGCAGTCCGCAGTGGCAGCTGCTGACCCGCACCGAGAGCACCCTCATCGCCCGCAGCCTCCCGGGCACGGACGGCGACGACTCCTCGGCGCTGCCGCCCGCCCAGCTCGCCGCCTGGCAGGACGCGGCCGACCATCTCGATCACGAAATGCTCGAACTATGGGACGAGCAGAACGTGGTCATGCAGCAGGCCTCGCTCGACGCCGCGGCCCGCACCACAACGCAGTCCCTGCTGATCGGCCTCGCCGTCCTGGTGATCTCCGCGGCAGCGTTCGGTATCTCCCTGGTATTGGCCAACCGGTTCATCCACCGCCTGGTGCGGTTGCGCGACCATACGCTCGCCCTGGCCGACGAGCGGTTGCCGGATATGCTCGACCGGCTCCGCGCCGGGGAGGACATCGACGACACCGCGGCCGCGGCGAAACTCGACTTCGGCCACGACGAACTCGGCGCGGTGGCCACGGCCTTCGAGCATGCACACGCGGTGGCCGTCACGGCCGCGGTCACCGAGGCGCGCAACCGGGAAGGCGTCAAATCGATCTTCCTGAACATTGCGCACCGAAGCCAGATCGTAGTCCACAAACAGCTGGAGATCCTCGACGAGGCCGAGCGGCGCGAAGAGGATCCGGCGATGCTGGACGTGTTGTTCAAACTCGACCATCTGGCCACCCGCGAACGCCGTAACGCGGAGAACCTCATCGTGCTCGGCGGTGGCAAACCGGGACGTCAGTGGCGCACCCCGGTACCGCTGGTGGACCTGGTGCGCAGCGCCGTCGGCGAAACCCAGGACTATCCGCGGGTGCGGCTGGCCCGGCTGCCCGAGTTGCGGGTGGCGGGTAGCGCGGTCGGTGATCTCATCCATCTGCTCGCCGAACTCGTCGACAACGCGACCTCGTTCTCACCGCCGCAGTCGCGGGTCCAGGTGACCGGGTCGGTCATCGGCAAGGGGGTGGCCGTCGAGATCACCGATCAGGGCATGGGGATCCCGGCGGACAGCCGCGACCGGCTCAACGAGATCCTGCAGAATCCGCCCGACTTCGAGGTCGCTTCGCTGCAGCGGGATTCGCGGCTGGGAATCTTCGTGGTCGCGCAGCTGGCCCACCGGCACGGCATCTCGGTACGCCTGTGGGAATCGGAGTACGGCGGCGTGCGCGCGGTGGTGATCATTCCGTCTGCCCTGCTCACCGACCCCGCGGAGGAGACCGCGCCGCTGACCGGGTTGACGCGCCCGGCGGCGCCGGTACCGGTCCCGGCGACCGAAGAGCGCGCCGAAGCTCCGGCGGCCACCCTCGTCGAGGACCGCCCGCGGCCCGCCGGACACCCCGATCCGGCGCCGCCGGACACCCAGGCGGCGGAGACCGGCGCGACCGCCGCCGAACCGGAGGTCCTGCCCGACGGTCGTCCGGCTTTACCACGCCGTACCAGGCAGGCTAAAGTCGCACCGCGACCGGAAGATTCGGGCGCCCAGCAGGCCGCAACGGCGCGGCCGCGCTCGGCCGAACAAGCCCGAGATCTGATGGCGGCGATCGAGAACGGTACCCGGCAGGGCCGCAGGCCTCTGCCCGCCACGGATTCCGGCGCCGCGAACCCGGCGCCGGACGGCGCATCCCCGGATGAACAGGAAGGCTAAGTGTCAACTTCCACTCAAGGTGACCTGAACTGGCTGCTCGATGATCTCGTCGAGCGACTCGCGGGGGTCCGGCTGGCGGTCGTGCTGTCCACCGACGGAATGCTGCTCGGCCACTCCTCGAAAATGGACCGCACCGAGGCCGAGCATTTCGCGGCCATGTCGTCGACCCTGCACGGCTTGGCCCGTAGCGCGGGCGCACGGTTCGAGGGCGGTAACGTCCGGCAGGCGGTGATCGAACTCGATCGGGCCGTGCTGTTCGTGACCTCCGCCGGCGACAACGCTTGTATCGCGGTCCAGGCCGCCGCGGACGCCAACCTCGGCATGGTGGCCTACGAGATGAATCTGACCGTGCAGCGGGTCGGTACCCATCTCTCGACCAGTTCCCGCAGCGGAACCGGGGACCGACCACAGCAACCGTGAGAACAGCGATACGGCGATGACCGGTACACGGGATTCCTGGTTCGACGACGACGCCGGGCCACTGGTGCGGCCGTATGCGATCACCCGGGGCCGGACCGTCGGTGCCGGACACGATCTGGATATGCTCACGATCGTGGTCAGAGCCCGCGGAGCCCCGCCACTACGTCGTACCGAACCCGAATATCTCGATATCGTGCAGTTGTGCACGGAACCACAGACAGTGGCGGAGGTGGCAGCCGCCTTGAAACTGCCGCTGGCGGTGACCAAGATTCTCGTCGGAGATCTGATCGGTGACAGCCATCTGATCTTCCGGACTCCGGTGCAGATGGAGTCCGGACCCGGCGACTTCAACATATTGCGAGCGGTACTGGATGGAATCCGAAAAATTTGACCCTGCCCGGATGGACCCCGCGGCGCCGGCCCTGGCCGCGTCGGTCAAGGTCCTCATCGCCGGCGGCTTCGGCGTCGGCAAAACCACCATGGTGGCCTCGATCAGTGAGATTCCGCCGCTGCGGACCGAGGAGATGATCACCGAACTCAGTACGGGGATCGACGATCTGTCCGGTGTCGAATCGAAGACCACGACGACGGTGGCCCTGGACTTCGGCCGGATCACCATCGACAAGGACCTGGTCCTGTATCTCTTCGGCACGCCCGGACAGGACCGTTTCTGGTTCCTGTGGGACGAATTGGCGCGGGGTGCACTGGGGGCGGTGGTCCTGGCCGATACCCGCAGGCTCGGCAACTCGTTCGCCGCCATCGACTATTTCGAACGCCGCGGACTGCCGTTCCTCGTGGCGGTCAACTGTTTCGACGGCGCACCCCGCTACACCGTCGACGAGGTCCGGGACGCCCTCGATCTCGACGGCTCGATGCCGGTGATGCTGTGCGATGCTCGTGATCGGGTTTCGGCGAAGAATGTGCTGCTCAGTTTGATCGAGTATCTGATCGACCGGGCGACCCGGACCGACCTGACGGCCAACCCCGGCTGATCCGCCGGGCGGAGCCGCTCGCCGGCTCCGCCTGAGCGCGTCAGGCCCGGAGGCGGTAGCGCAGCGTAACCACGCAGGGCCCGCGCTCAGGCGCAACAGACACAGCCGCTACTCAGCGCAGGGCGCCCGCGGTATGCAGTTCGTCGAACAGCAGCTGGTCCACCGGGGGTACGTGCGGGCGGTCGGCGTAGCCGAACCAGGCCAGTTCGGCGATTTCACTGCTCGCGGTCAGCTGCCCGCGGTAGTCGGCGCGGTAACAGCTCATCCGGACCCGGGCCGTACCGTCGACGGCCTCGTAGACGCCGACCGGTTCGACGGTTTCGGTGATCAGCGCGACGGTGAGCTCTTCGGCGATCTCGCGCACCAGGGTCTGTTCATCGGATTCGCCCGCTTCGCGTTTGCCGCCCGGGATGTAGAAGATCTCCTTACCCGCCGGGCGGGCACACAGGATCCGCCCGTCCACGATCAGCACCCAGGCGACCGTATCGATGAGTTCGCCGACCATTTCGTCCGTCACGCCGGCAGCTTAGACCAGCACCGCGCGCGGACCATCTCGGCCAAGCTGCCCCCAACCGCGCGGTCGCGGACGTACCATGCGGACGTGGCCGATGCGAATCCTCCCGCCGTGCTGCGGGTCCTGGTCTACAGCAACGACGCCGACACCCGGAGTCAGGTGATGCTTGCGCTCGGGCGCCGCCCGCATCCGGACCTACCGCCGCTCGAGTACCTCGAGGTCGCGACCGCACCGGTGGTACTGGAGCGGATGGACGCCGGCGCGGCCGATCTCGCTGTTCTGGACGGTGAATCCGCCCCCGTCGGCGGTATGGGCCTGGCCAAGCAGCTCAAGGACGAGCTCGCCGAATGCCCGCCGCTGATCGTGCTCACCGGCCGTGCCGATGATGCGTGGCTGGCGAACTGGTCACGGGCCGAGGCCGTCGCTGCGCACCCGATCGACCCGCTGCGGCTCACCGAGATCGTGGTCGATCTGCTGCGGCGCCGCCCGGCCGCCTGAGCGCGTCCGGCCCGAAGGCGGTAGCGCAGCGTGACCACGGTAGGACTCGCACTCAGGCGGGATGGGAACAGCCTCGAGCTGATTAGGTTCATTCGCTCATAAATCTCAGTCCCGAATTCGATCAAACCGGTCTGTGAATCCGCGTTCATGCTGCCGCGACAGTTGTAGGCTGTGCTTTAGCTCACATGAGCGCGGGAGATGATATATAACCCGCGACGCCGAAATCCGCCTCCCAGCCCATTCTCGATTCCGGGGGCGAGCCGGCGGCGCGGGCCGTACCCATCGACCGCCCGACCCCGTTCGCGGGCCCGGCGGCACAACCGCCGGGTCCGGAGTTCGCAAGGAGGGGAAGCGCAGTCGTGAACACCGAATTGCCGATACTGGTCCTCGGCGCGGTTGCCGCCGCGTTCGCGATCATCTCGATCCTGATCGCCGGCCTCATCGGCCCGAAACGCTACAACCGCGCGAAACTACAAGCCTACGAATGCGGTATCGAACCGACCCCGCACGCGGTGGCCGGAGGCGCGGGAAGCACTACCGGGCAACGTTTTCCGGTGAAGTACTACCTCACCGCGATGCTGTTCATCATTTTCGATATCGAGATCGTGTTCCTCTACCCGTGGGCGGTCCATATCGATGCGCTCGGGGTGTTCGGCCTGGTCGCGATGGCACTGTTCATCGTCAATGTCTCGGTCGCCTACGCCTACGAATGGCGGCGCGGCGGCCTCGGCTGGGACTGAGTCGCGCACCTCCGATCAGCCGCGGCCCGCGCTCCGGCGCGGGCCCATAGCCCAGGGAGTAGTCGGATATGGGTTTGGAAGAGAAACTGCCCAGCGGTTTCGTGCTCAGCACGGTCGAGGCCATGGCGGGGTACATGCGCAAGGGGTCGCTGTGGCCGGCCACCTTCGGCCTGGCCTGCTGCGCCATCGAGATGATGGCCACCGGCGGCGGCCGATTCGATTCGGCCCGTTTCGGTATGGAGGTCTTCCGCGCCTCACCACGGCAGGCCGATCTGATGATCGTCGCCGGACGGGTCAGCCAGAAGATGGCGCCGGTGCTGCGGCAGGTCTACGACCAGATGACCGAGCCGAAATGGGTACTGGCCATGGGGGTCTGCGCGTCGTCGGGCGGAATGTTCAACAACTACGCGATCGTGCAGGGCGTGGACCATGTGGTGCCGGTCGATATCTACCTGCCCGGCTGCCCCCCGCGACCGGAAATGCTGCTGAACGCGATCATCGCCCTGCACGACAAGATCCAGCACACCCCGATGGGCGTGAATCGCGCCGAGGCGATCCGGGCGGCGGAGCAAGCCGCCCTCGCCGCCACCCCGACGATCCGGATGGAGGGATTGCTGCGATGAGCACCGATCGTCCCGAATCCACCGACAGCCGAGCCGTCGAACCGGAACAGCCCATCGGGCCCCACGACGAGGTGATCGGCCGACGCCGCGGCATGTTCGGCATCTCCGGCAGCGGTGACACCTCCGGGTACGGGCGCCTCGTCCACGAGATCGCCCTGCCCGGCGGCACTCCCCCGCCCTATGGGGGTTATTTCGATACGGTGGTCGACCTGCTGCGCACCGCCCTGAGCACCGGCGCCGGATTCGACGCGGCGATCGAGAAAGTGGTCGTGGACCGCGACGAACTCACCCTGCATGTGCGCCGGGACCATCTGGTGGCAGTGGCGCGGGCCTTACGTGACGATCCCGCCCTGCGTTTCGAACTGTGCCTCGGAGTGAGCGGCGTGCACTACCCCGACGAGACCGGACGCGAATTGCACACCGTCTACCACCTGAACTCGATCACGCACGGCCGGCGGCTGCGGCTCGAGGTGGCGGCACCCGATGCGGATCCGCATATCCCGTCGCTGTACCGCGTGTACCCCACCTGCGACTGGCACGAACGGGAAACCTACGACTTCTTCGGTATCCGGTTCGACGGGCATCCCTCGCTGACCCGTATCACCATGCCCGACGACTGGCGCGGTCACCCACAGCGCAAGGACTACCCGCTCGGCGGGATACCGGTCGAATACAAGGGCGCGCGCATCCCGCCGCCCGATGAGCGGAGGGCCTACAGCTGATGAGTGAAATCGATATCCGGCCCGGCGTTTCCGGCGGGCCGGACCACGACGACTCCGGTACCGGTACCACCCCGGCCGCACCGGGTACGGATTCCGGTCAGCAGGTGGTGACGGTCGCGGGTCAGGACTGGGACGAAGTCGCCGATGCGCTGCGCGGCGCCGGCGAGGAACGCATCGTCGTCAATATGGGGCCGCAGCATCCCTCCACGCACGGCGTGCTTCGGCTCATTCTGGAGATCGAGGGCGAAACCGTGGTGGAGGCCCGCTGCGGAATCGGCTACCTGCACACCGGGATCGAGAAGAATCTGGAGTTCCGGACCTGGGCCCAGGGCGTCACCTTCGTCACCCGGATGGACTATCTGGCTCCGTTCTACAACGAGACGGCCTTCTGCCTCGGCGTGGAACGGCTCCTCGGGATCACCGACGATATCCCCGAGCGCGCCACCGTGATCCGGGTACTGCTCATGGAACTCAACCGCATCTCCTCGCACCTTGTGGCTCTCGCCACCGGAGGTATGGAGCTCGGTGCGCTCACTCCCATGCTGTTCGGTTTCCGGGAACGGGAACTGATTCTGGATGTTTTCGAAGCCATCACCGGCCTGCGGATGAACCACGCCTATATCCGGCCCGGCGGTATCGCCCAGGACCTGCCCGACGACGGGGTCACGAAGGTGCGGGAACTGCTCGAGCTGATGCCGAAACGGCTCCGCGATATGGAGCATCTGCTCACCCACAATCCGATCTTCAAGGCCCGCACCCAGGGCATCGGCTATCTGGACCTCACCGGATGTATCGCCCTCGGTGTCACCGGCCCGGTGCTGCGCTCCACCGGGCTCCCGCACGATCTGCGCAAGGCCATGCCCTACTGCGGATACGAGAACTACGAATTCGATATCCCCACCACCGATACGTGTGACTGCTACGGCCGCTACCTCATCCGGATCGAGGAGATGAAGGAGTCGCTGAAGATCGTGGAACAGTGCCTGGACCGGCTGCGTCCCGGCCCTGTGATGATCTCGGACAAGAAGATCGCCTGGCCCGCTGATCTCACCCTCGGGGAGGACGGCCTCGGAAACTCGCCGCGGCATATCGGCAAGATCATGGGCACCTCCATGGAGGGTCTCATCCACCATTTCAAACTGGTCACCGAGGGTATCCGGGTGCCGCCGGGACAGGTCTACGCCGCAGTGGAATCACCGCGCGGGGAACTGGGCGTGCATATGGTCAGCGACGGCGGTACCCGGCCGTATCGCGTGCACTACCGCGATCCGTCGTTCACCAATCTGCAGGCGGTGGCCGCGATGTGCGAGGGCGGCATGGTCGCCGATGTGATCGCCGCCGTGGCCAGTATCGACCCGGTGATGGGCGGGGTGGACCGATGATGCGATCCCCCTGCCGGCTCGCCGGCCGCCGACGGCGTGCCACGGCTTCGAAGGAGGCTCCATGACCGAGATCCTGCTGCGCCTGAGTACCCGGCCACAACCCTATCCGGACGAGGTCCGGGCCCGGCTGGAACCGGATGCGAAGGAGATCATCGGCCGGTACCCGCAGCCGCGGTCGGCCCTGCTGCCGCTGCTGCATCTGGTGCAGTCGGAAGAGGGCTTCGTGAGCAGTACCGGTATCGAGTTCTGCGCCGAACTGCTGGGCCTCACCGGTGCCGAGGTGACGGCGGTGGCGACCTTCTACTCCATGTACCGGCGCACCCCGACCGGGGATTACCACGTCGGTGTCTGCACGAACACGCTGTGCGCGGTTCTGGGCGGCGACTCCATCCTCGCGACACTGCGCGAGCATCTGGGCATCGCGCACGGGGAGACCACCGCCGACGGCAAGATCACCCTCGAGCACATCGAATGCAACGCGGCCTGTGATTACGCGCCGGTCGTCATGGTGAACTGGGAATTCTTCGACAATCAGACGCCCGAATCGGCGAAGACCCTGGTCGACGACCTCCGCGACGGGCAATCGGTCCGGCCGACCCGGGGAGCGCCACTGTGCACCTTCCGCGAGACCGCACGCGTACTGGCCGGATTCCCCGATACCCGCCCCGGCGTGCTCGACGGCGACCCGGGCGGTCCCACGCTGGCAGGTCTGGATCTCGCACGCGAACAGGGAATGCGTGCCCCCGAGATCCCGGAAACCGGTGAGGACGGTGCCCGATGAGCTTGACTCCGGTACTGAGCAGGTATTGGAATCTGCCGAACTCCTGGACTCTCGACACCTACCGCGCGCACCAGGGATACGAAGCACTGTCGATCGCGTTCGCCATGACGCCCGACGACGTCATCGCCACGGTCAAGGACGCCGGGCTGCGCGGTCGTGGCGGAGCGGGCTTCCCCACCGGGATGAAATGGGGATTCATCCCGCAGGGGCCGGAACCCGACGGCACGGTGAAACCGCACTATCTGGTGGTCAACGCCGACGAATCCGAACCGGGCACCTGCAAGGACATCCCCTTGATGCTCGCGTCCCCGCATTCGCTCGTCGAAGGTGTGATCATCGCGGCCTATGCCATCCGGGCCGCGCATGCGTTCATCTACCTACGCGGTGAAGTGGTGCCGGTGCTGCGCCGACTACAGGCCGCCGTCACCGAGGCCTATGCCGCCGGGCTGCTGGGATCCGATATCCTGGGGTCGGGATACGACCTCGAACTCACCGTCCACGCGGGCGCCGGCGCCTATATCTGTGGTGAGGAAACCGCGCTTCTGGATTCACTGGAGGGCCGCCGCGGCCAGCCCCGGCTGCGGCCGCCGTTTCCCGCGGTCGCCGGGCTCTACGCCAGCCCGACCGTGGTCAACAATGTCGAGTCGATCGCCAGCGTGCCGCCGATACTCCGCAACGGGCCGGGCTGGTTCCGCGCCATGGGCACCGAGAAATCGCCGGGCTTCACGCTGTACTCGCTGTCCGGACACGTCACCCGGCCGGGTCAGTACGAAGCGCCGCTCGGCGTGACCCTGCGGGAGCTACTCGGCTACGCGGATGGCGTCCGGGCGGGCCATCAGCTGAAGTTCTGGACACCGGGCGGCTCCTCGACCCCACTGTTCACCGCCGAACATCTCGATGTACCACTGGATTACGAGAATGTGATGGCGCACGGGTCGATGCTGGGCACGAAAGCCCTGCAGATCTTCGACGACACCACCTGTGTGGTGCGGGCCGTGCTGCGCTGGACGGAGTTCTATGCGCACGAATCATGCGGCAAATGCACGCCGTGCCGGGAAGGCACCTACTGGCTGGTGCAGCTGCTCACCCGGCTCGAAGCCGGTCTCGGCACACCCGCCGATCTGGACAAACTCCTGGATATCGCCGACAACATCAACGGTAAGTCGTTCTGCGCGCTCGGCGACGGTGCTGCCAGCCCGATCGTGTCCTCCATGAAGTACTTCCGCGACGAGTACATCGCCCATCTGGAACGAGGTGGCTGCCCCTTCGACCCCGCGCGCGCCACCGCCTGGGCCCCGACCGCGGCCGGAGAGGTAATCCGATGACAGCTACCGTCCGTTCCGATTCCGCCGATCTGCAGCACGCCGACCTGGTCACCCTCACCATCGACGGCACCACCGTGAGCGTCCCGGCCGGGACGCTGCTCATCCGGGCCGCCGAACTGATCGGCGTCCAGATCCCGCGATTCTGCGACCACCCGTTGCTCGCGCCCGTGGGCGCCTGCCGGCAATGCCTGGTGGAAGTGGAGGGCCAGCGCAAACCGGTGGCGTCCTGCACCATGGCGGTCACCGAGGGCATGGTGGCCCGCACCCAGTTGAGTTCACCGGCCGCGGAGAAGGCACAGCAGGGTGTGATGGAACTGCTGCTGATCAACCATCCGCTGGACTGCCCGGTGTGCGATAAGGGCGGCGAATGCCCGCTGCAGAACCAGGCCATGTCCACCGGGCGTACCGAAACCCGATTCGAAGGCGTGAAACGTACCTTCCCCAAACCGATTCCGCTGTCGAGCGCGGTACTGCTGGATCGGGAACGCTGTGTGCTGTGCGCACGCTGCACCCGTTTCTCGCAGCAGATCGCCGGGGATCCGTTCATCGAACTACTCGACCGCGGTGCGTTGCAACAGGTCGGCACCGCCGAGCACGAACCGCTCGATTCGTACTTCTCCGGCAACACGGTGCAGATCTGCCCGGTCGGCGCCCTCACCGGGACCAGCTACCGCTTCCGGGCCCGTCCCTTCGATCTGGTGTCCAGCCCCAGTGTCTGCGAACACTGCGCCTCGGGGTGCGCACAACGCACCGATCACCGGCGCGGGAAGGTGATGCGCCGGCTGGCGGGTGACGACCCGCAGGTCAACGAGGAATGGAACTGCGACAAGGGCCGCTGGGCCTTTGCCTACGCCACCGAACGGGACCGGATCACCAGCCCGCTACTGCGTGGTTCCGACGGCGAACTGGCGCCGTGTTCGTGGTCGGAGGCACTGGCCGCCGCCGCGCGTGGGCTGCGCACCGGAGCGGGGAACACGGCGGTACTGCCGGGCGGGCGGATCACCGAGGAGGAGGCCTACGCCTACGCCAAGTTCGCTCGGGTGGTGCTGGGCACGAACGATATCGATTTCCGCGCCCGCGCCCATTCCGCGGAGGAAGCCGAGTTCCTCGGCGCGTGGGTCGCCGGCCATCCCGACTCCGTCACCTACGACAGCCTGGACACGGCGCCGGTGGTGCTGCTCGCGGGTTTCGAGCCGGAAGAGGAATCGCCCATCGTCTACCTGCGGCTGCGCAAGCAGGCGCGCACTCGCGCCCTGCCCGTCTACTCCGTCGCCGCGTACTCCTCCCGCGGTCTGGAACGGATGTCGGGCACCCTGCTTCCGACGGTGCCGGGTGCCGAAGCACAGGCCCTCGCCGCGCTCGGCGAAGTCGGCGGGCCGGCACCCTCGGCTGTACCGGAGCCTGTTTCGGCGAACCTGGCCCGGCTGCTGCGTGAACCCGGCGCGGTGATCCTGGCGGGCGAACGATTGGCCGCCGCCCCCGGCGCGCTGTCGGCGGTGCTCCGGCTGGCCGCCGATACCGGTGCCGCGCTGGCGTGGGTGCCACGGCGGGCCGGGGAACGCGGCGCCGTGGAAGCGGGTGCCCTGCCCGGTCTGCTCCCGGGCGGTCGTCCGGTCACCGACGCGGAAGCGCGGCGGCAGGTCTGCGAGGTCTGGAATATCGACGAACTGCCGAAGACTCCGGGACGCGATACGGGTTCGGTTCTCGACGGCACCGGCGAGGTCGGCAGCCTCGTCGTCGGCGGTGTCGAACTCGCCGACCTTCCCGATCCGGCCACGGCCCGGGCCGCGCTCGCGCGCGCGGATTTCGTGATCTCCCTGGAGCAACGGCACAGCGAGGTGACCGCATACGCCGATGTGGTGTTCCCGGTGGCGACGGCGATGGAGAAATCCGGAACCTACCGCACCTGGGAGGGGCGCCCGCGGCCGTTCACCGCGGCACTGACCGACAGTACGGTGCGGCGCACCGCGGCGCCGATGTCGGACCTGCGGGTACTGCACAGCCTCGCCGCGGAACTCGGTGTAGCGCTGGGCCTGCCCGATACCGCCGCCGCCCGCGCCGAGCTCGACCGGTTCGCGGGCTGGTCCGGAACCACCCTCACCGCGCCCGCGTATCCGGCCGGCCGGGTGACCGAACCCGCGGCCGGGACCGCGGTGCTGGCCGGCTGGCGGATGTTGCTCGACCGCGGCCGGTTACAGGACGGTGAGCCGAATCTCGCGGGTATCGCCCGGGCACCGGTCGCCCGCATGTCGGCGGCCACCGCCGCGGAAGCGGGCGCGGCCGACGGTGACCCGGTGACGGTCGCCACCGAACAGGGCGCCGTCACCCTGCCATTGGTGGTCACGCCCATGCCCGACCGGGTGGTGTGGCTGCCGATGAATTCACCCGGCTGTTCGGTTCACACCGATCTGGGCGCCGGACCGGGCAGTGTCGTCACCGTGCGGCGCGCCGAACGGACGGAGGCCTCCGACCATGACTGATCTTTCTCTCTTCGGCCTCGACCCGCTGTGGCTGGTCGCCGCCAAAGCCGTCGCCATTTTCGTGTTCCTGCTGCTGACCGTCCTGTTCGGGGTGCTGGTCGAACGCAAGGTCGTCGCCTGGATGCAGATGCGGGTGGGACCCAACCGGGTCGGCCCCAAGGGCCTGCTGCAGAGCGCGGCCGACGGGGTGAAGATGGCGTTCAAGGAAGACATCGTCCCCGCGATCGTCGACAAACCCATTTTCGTGCTCGCCCCGATAATCTCGGTGATCGCCGCGGTCATGGCATTCGCGGTGATCCCGTTCGGACCGGAGGTATCGATCCTCGGGAACAACACCGCCCTCCAGCTCACCGACCTGCCTGTGGGCGTGCTCTATATCCTGGCGATCACCTCGATCGGGGTATACGGAATCGTGCTGGCCGGCTGGGCCTCCGGTTCGACCTACCCGCTGCTCGGCGGCCTGCGCTCCACTGCTCAGGTGATCTCCTACGAGATCGCCATGGCACTGTGTTTCGCGGCCGTGTTCCTGCTCGGCGGCACCATGGCGACCTCGGGGATCATCGCCGCCCAGCAGCCCACCTGGTATGTGTTCCTGCTGCTGCCGTCGTTCCTGATCTACTGCATCTCCATGGTCGGCGAGACCAACCGTGCGCCGTTCGACCTTCCCGAAGCGGAAGGCGAGCTCGTCGGCGGCTTCCACACCGAGTACTCGTCGCTGAAGTTCGCCATGTTCATGCTCGCCGAGTACGTGAACATGGCGACGGTCTCCGCGCTGGCGACCACCATGTTCCTGGGTGGCTGGCGCGCGCCGTTCCCGATCAACCTCTGGGAGGGCGCGAATTCGGGCTGGTGGCCGCTGCTCTGGTTCACCGCCAAGGTGTGGATGTTCCTGTTCGTCTTCATCTGGTTGCGCGGCACCCTCCCGCGGCTGCGCTACGACCAGTTCATGAACCTCGGCTGGAAGCTGCTGATTCCGACCTCGCTGGCGTGGGTGATGGTCGTGGCCACCGCCCGCGTCCTCGATCTGGAAGGTTATTCGGCGGCCACGCCGATCCTGGTGATCGCCGGACTGCTGGTCACCGCGCTGTTGGTCGGGTTGTTCCTCCGCGCCGGCCGTACTCCCGCGCCGGCTCCGGAATTTCCGCCGGAGGACGATATCGCCGCATCGGCCGCGGGGCGGCCGAGCGGTTCCGAAGTTTTCCTCGGCTTCCCGACCCCGCCACTTCCGGCGCGGACCTCCACCATCACCTCCTCCCCCGGGCTCTTCGAACCGCTGGCGGGTTTCGCGGTCACCGCCGGCACCATGTTCAAGAAGCCGAATACCGAGTTCTATCCCGAGGAGAAGGTGCCCACCGCGCCGCGATATCACGGCCGGCACCAGCTCAACCGGCACCCGGACGGGCTGGAGAAATGTATCGGCTGCGAACTGTGCGCCTGGGCCTGCCCGGCCGACGCGATCTACGTCGAGGGCGCCGACAACACCGAGGAGGAACGCTTCTCTCCCGGTGAACGCTACGGCCGCGTGTATCAGATCAACTATCTGCGCTGTATCGGATGCGGTCTGTGCATCGAGGCCTGCCCCACCCGGGCCCTGACGATGACCAACGACTACGAGCTCACCGACGACAACCGGGCCGATCTCATCTACGAGAAAGACCGGCTCCTCGCGCCCTTGGCACCCGATATGCAGGCCCCGCCGCACGCCATGCAACCGGGCACCACGGAGGCGGACTACTACCTCGGCCGGGTACACGGCGACACCGCACGACCTGTCGCCGGAGCGGGGCAGGGAGGCACCCGATGAGCCCCGCGACCGCACTCCTGGCCGCCGCACCTCTGACCGAGACGGGAACCGGCGAGGCCGTACAGTTCTGGATCCTGGCGCCGCTGGCAGTACTCGGCGCACTCGGTATGGTCTTCGCCGCCAAGGCCGTACATTCGGCGATCTGCCTGGCCGCCACCATGATCAGCCTGGCGGTTTTCTATATCGCCCAGGACGCACTGTTCCTCGGTGTCGTCCAGATCGTCGTGTACACCGGTGCCGTCATGATGCTGTTCCTGTTCGTGCTCATGCTGGTAGGTGTCGATTCCGCGGAATCCCTGCGGGAGCCCCTGCGGGGGCAGCGGATCGCCGCCGCCGTGGTGGGAATCGGATTCGGCATCCTGCTGTGCACCGGGATCGCGCACGGTATCCGGCGTTCCGATATCGCCTTCCCCGCCACTGGTTTCCCGGGACAGGATGTGATCGGCGCGCTCGCGGAGTTGATCTTCGTGCGTTATGTGTGGGCGTTCGAGCTCACCGGAGCCCTGCTCATCGCCGCCACCATCGGCGCCATGCTGCTGGCGCACCGCGAACAGTTCGGCCCGAAACTCGGCCAGCGCGAACTGTCCCGGCGGCGGTTCCGCGACGCCGGGCACCGGCCGACACCGCTACCGACGCCCGGTGTCTACGCCCGGCACAATGCCGTCGATATCCCCGCCCGGCTCCCGGACGGCTCTTTCGAGGAATTATCCGTTTCCACCATCCTGCGGCATCGCCGCACCCGGGCGCTCACCGATGCGGCCGTCCTGTCCGTCGGGACCCCGGCGACGGACAGCACCATCGGTGATACCGCGCCCCCCGGCGCCGGGGGTACCGCGCCGCCCGGCGCGGGCCACTCCACCGCTCGCCCGGCCGACGAGGAAGGTACCCGGTGAATCCCGAGAACTATCTGTTCCTGTCCGCGCTGTTGTTCACGATCGGCGCCGCGGGAGTGTTGTTGCGTAGCAACGCCATCATCGTGTTCATGTGCATCGAGCTCATGCTCAACGCGGTCAATCTCGCGTTCGTGACCTTCGCCCGGATGCACGCGAATCTCGACGGTCAGGTTTTCGCGTTCTTCACGATGGTGGTGGCCGCGGCCGAGGTCGTGGTCGGGCTGGCCATCATCATCACCATTTTCCGCGCCCGCCGCTCGACCTCGGTCGACGACGCCAACCTCCTGAAGTTCTGACATGTTCGGATCGAACGCGCAGGCGGTAGCGCAGTGTCACCACGCAGCGCTCCCGAACAGGTCGAAAGGACACTGACGTGGATACCGCAACGCTGTGGCTGCTGCCCGCCCTGCCTCTCGCCGGCGCCGCCGTACTGCTGCTCGCCGGCCGTCGCGCCGATACCTGGGGCCATCTGCTCGCGACCTTCGCCGCGCTCGCCTCCTTCGCCGTCGCGATCGTGGGCTTCGTGGGGATGCTGGGCCGCGCCGATCCGGACCGCGCGGTGGCGGCGGATCTGTTCAGCTGGGTTCCGGTGGCCGGGCTGCAGGTCGATTTCGGGCTGGCACTGGACCAGTTGTCGATCTGTTTCGCCCTGCTCATCACCGGCGTCGGCTCGCTGATCCACATCTACTCGGTCGGTTATATGAGCGAAGACCCCGGCCGTCGGCGCTTCTTCGCCTATCTCAACCTGTTCCTCGCGGCCATGCTGCTGCTGGTGCTGGCGAACAACTACCTGGTGCTGTACCTGGGCTGGGAAGGCGTCGGTCTCGCCTCGTACCTGCTGATCGGCTTCTGGTATCACAAACCGACCGCGGCGACGGCGGCCAAGAAGGCATTCGTGGTGAACCGGGTCGGCGACATGGGGCTGGCGCTGGCCATGATGGTCATGTTCGCCACCTTCGGCTCGGTCGATTTCGACGCGGTGTTCGGGTCGGCCTCCGCCGCGAGCGATGGCACCCTCACCGTGATCGGGCTGCTCCTGCTGCTGGCCGCCTGTGGTAAATCCGCGCAGGTTCCGCTGCAGTCCTGGCTCGGGGATGCGATGGAGGGCCCCACCCCGGTGTCGGCGCTCATCCACGCGGCGACCATGGTCACCGCCGGTGTGTACCTGATCGCCCGGTCCAATCCGATCTACAATCTCGCACCCACCGCGCAGGTCGCGGTGGTGCTGGTCGGTGCGGTGACCCTGCTGTTCGGCGCGATCATCGGCTGCGCAAAGGACGACATCAAGAAGGCGCTCGCCGCGTCGACCATGAGCCAGATCGGCTATATGGTCCTGGCCGTCGGCCTCGGACCCGCCGGTTACGCGGTGGCCATCATGCATCTGCTGACCCACGGCTTCTTCAAAGCCGGCCTGTTCCTGGGCGCCGGGTCGGTGATGCACGCCATGGACGACGAAACCGATATGCGCCGCTACGGCGGTCTGCGCACCCTGCTGCCGATCACCTATGTCACCTTCGGACTGGGGTATCTCGCGATCATCGGCGTACCGCCGTTCGCCGGGTTCTTCTCCAAGGACCGCATCATCGAGGCCGCGTTCGCCGCAGAGGGTATCGCGGGGCCGATTCTGGGCACTGTCACCCTGATCGGCGCCGGACTCACTGCCTTCTACATGACCCGGGTCATGCTGCTCACGTTCTTCGGTGAGCGCCGCTGGAAACCCGATACCCACCCGCACGAATCCCCCGGCGTGATGACCGGCCCGATGATTCTGCTGGCGCTCGGTTCCGTCGGCGCCGGTGCGGTATTCGTCTGGGGCTCCTCTCTGCAGCACTGGCTGGCCCCGGTCGTCGGCGAACACCACGGCGAACCCGCCTTGCCGGTGCCCGTGATCACCGCACTCGCGCTCGGGGTGGTCGCGATCGGTTTCGGGCTCGCCTACCGGCAGTACGGCCGCGCGACGGTTCCCGCCACCGCGCCGGCGCCAGTGTCTGCCTTGACCGTGGCCGCTCGCCGTGACCTCTACGGGGACGCGGTCAACGAGGCGGCGTTCATGCGGCCCGGCCGGCATCTCACCCGGGCCCTGGTTTTCCTCGACAACCGCGGTATCGACGGACTCGTCAACGGTTGCGCCGCCTTCATCGGCGGACTGTCCGCGCGGGCGCGCCGGGTGCAGACCGGGTTCGTCCGTTCGTATGCCCTGTCCATGTTCACCGGCGCGGCCCTGGTGGCCGCCGCCCTGCTGGCCGTAAGGATCTGGTGAGCGCCGTGCCCTGGTTGACCGTGCTCTGGCTGCTTCCCGTGGTGGGTGCGGCAGTCGTGCTTCTACTGCCCACCACCCGGCCGAACGTGGCCCGCTGGACCGGGCTTGTGTTCGCGGTGGCGACACTGACCGTGGCACTCGGCGTCGCCATGGCCTTCCAGCCGGGCGGGGAACAATTCCAGTTCGTCGAATCGCACACCTGGATACCGGCGTTCGGCGCGGGCTACACCCTCGGCGTCGACGGGATCGCGCTGGTGCTGACGCTGCTCACCGCCGGACTGGTGCCGCTGCTGATCGTCGCGGGCTGGCACGACGACCGCGAGGTGGGCTCCGGGAAACGCGTGGCACATATCTATATCGCCCTCACCCTGCTCGTCGAGGGAATGGTGCTGGTCTCGTTCCTGGCCCTCGATATCTTGCTGTTCTACGTGTTCTTCGAGGCCATGCTCATTCCGATGTATTTCCTCATCGGCGGATTCGGGCCGCGCACCGACAGCGCGGCCGTCCGGCAGCAGCGTTCGCGTGCCGCGGTGAAATTCCTGCTGTACAACCTGCTCGGTGGGTTGATCATGCTGGCGGCGGTGGTCGGTCTATACGTACTCACCGTCCAGCAGGATCTCGGCGTGGACGGGGCGGGTACTTTCGATCTGCGCGCGGTGGTGGCAGCCGCGAACGCCGGCGAGCTCGGCGCCGGACCGGCGGTGCTCAATGCCCTGTTCCTGGGCTTCATGTTCGCGTTCGCCGTGAAGGCGCCGCTGTGGCCACTGCACACCTGGCTGCCGGATGCCGCGGTCTCCGCGACACCGGCCAGCGCGGTGCTGATGATGGCCGTGGTGGACAAGGTCGGTACCTTCGGCATGCTGCGCTACTGCCTGCTGCTGTTCCCGGCCGCCTCGGATACCTACGCACCGTTGGTGATCGCCCTCGCCGTCATCGGCATCCTCTATGGTGCGCTGCTGGCCATCGGGCAGACCGATGTCATGCGACTGATCGCCTACACGTCGATCTCGCATTTCGGTTTCATCGTGCTCGGCATCTTCGCGATGACCAGCCAGAGCCAGACCGGGGCGACCCTGTACATGGTGAACCACGGAATTTCCACGGCGGCGTTGTTCCTCGTGGCCGGGTTCCTGGTGTCGCGCCGGGGCAGCCGGCTCATCGCCGACTACGGCGGGGTGCAGAAGGTGGCGCCGGTCCTGGCCGGAACGTTCTTCGTCGCCGGCCTGGCCACGCTGTCGCTACCCGGTCTCGCGCCGTTCGTCAGCGAATTCCTGGTTCTCGTCGGCACATTCAGCCGCTACCAGGTGGCCGCGATCCTCGCCACCGGGGCCCTGGTGTTGGCCGCGATCTATGTGCTGTGGCTCTACCAGCGGATGATGACCGGGCCCGTGGCCGAGGGCAACGAGGGTATCCGCGATCTGGTGCCTCGAGAACTGGTCGTGGTGGTGCCGCTGGTCGGTGCCCTGATCTTCCTCGGGGTGTATCCGAAGCCGGTTCTCGATTTCATCGATCCCGCGGTACATCAGACCCTCACCACCATCGGCAGTGTCGATCCCCCACCGCCGGTCCCGGTACAACCGGAAGCGGCGAATACCGGAGGTGTGCCCCATGAGCGCTGATCCGCACGGCAGTGGAATCCTGGCCGCCTCGATACCCACGCCGAGTATCGAATACCACGCACTGGCACCG
Organism: Nocardia carnea; assembly: GCF_029868855.1. Taxonomy (GTDB): domain Bacteria; phylum Actinomycetota; class Actinomycetes; order Mycobacteriales; family Mycobacteriaceae; genus Nocardia; species Nocardia carnea_A. The sequence continues at coordinate 159,210 of NZ_JARWOV010000194.1, forward strand.
ATTCTGATCGTTTTCGGGGCCGCTGTCCTGGGCGTCCTGATGGACGCCTTCGTCCCGCGGTCCCGCCGGTATCCCGCCCAGTTGGTGCTCACCCTCACCGCTCTGGTCGCCGCGTTGATCGCGGTGGTGCTCCTGTCCGGAACCAGGATGACCGCCGTCGCCGACGCGGTCGCCGTCGACGGGGTGACCCTGTTCCTCCAGGGCACGCTGCTGGTCGTCGGAATCCTGGCGGTGCTTTTCGTCGCCGAACGCGGACCGCTGCCCCGCCCGCGCTCGGGCCCCGGTACGTGGAGCCGGGCCGCCGCCGTACCCGACTACGGAATGGACGCGTTCACCCCGCAGGCGTCCGCGGTGCCCGGGAGCGGCGCCGAACGGTCCGCGGCAACAGCGGGTCTCACACCCACCGAAGTGTTCCCGCTGCTGCTCCTGGCGCTGGGCGGATTGCTGCTGTTCCCGGCGGCCAACGATCTACTCACCATGTTCGTCGCGCTCGAGGTGCTCTCGCTGCCGCTGTACCTGCTGTGCGGGCTGGCGCGGCGGCGCCGGTTGCTCTCGCAGGAAGCAGCGCTGAAATACTTCCTGCTCGGCGCGTTCTCGTCGGCGTTCTTCCTGTACGGAGTGGCGCTGCTCTACGGACAGGCCGGAACCGTCCGGCTGACCGGTATCGCCGAGGCGCTCGCGGCCGAATCCGGTGCGCCCACGCTCGCATTGCTCGGTGTCGCCATGCTGGCGGTGGGTCTGCTGTTCAAGATCGGTGCGGTCCCGTTCCAGGCCTGGGTGCCCGATGTGTACCAGGGCGCGCCCACACCGATCACCGCCTTCATGGCGGCGGCCACCAAGATCGCGGCGATCGGCGCCCTGCTGCGGGTGCTGCACGTCGGTGTCGCCGAGATCGCCGATGATTGGCGGCCGGTGCTGGCCGCCGTTGCCGTGGCAACGATGGTGGTCGGTGCAGTACTGGCGATCACCCAGACCGATATGAAACGTATGCTCGCGTATTCCTCGATCGCGCATACCGGTTTCCTGCTGACCGCGCTGGTCGCGGCCAACGACCGCGGTATCTCGTCGACGCTGTTCTACCTGTTCGTGTACGGATTGGGCACGCTCGGCGCGTTCGCGGTCGTGAGTATGGTGCGCGAACCCGACGGGACCGAAGCCACCGCACTGTCGCGCTGGGCCGGCCTCGGCCGGCGTGCGCCGTGGCTCGCGTCGGTGTTCGCCCTGCTGCTGCTGTCGTTCGCCGGGATCCCGGTCACCGCGGGGTTCGTCGCGAAGTTCGCGGTTTTCCAGGCGGCGGCCGCCGGCGATGCGGGGCTGCTCGTGATCGTGGGTGTGCTGGCCAGTGCGGTGGCGGCCTTCTTCTATATCCGGGTGATCGTGCTGATGTTCTTCACCGACCCACCCGTCGATGCACCGATCGTGGTCAGGCCGCCGGCCACGATGGCGTCGATCGCGGTCGCCGGCGTGGTCACACTGGTTCTGGGTATCGCGCCACAACCGCTGCTGGACATGGCCGGCCGGGCCGCGGAGTTCGTCGGTTGATCCGTCCGCCGGTGCGGTAACGGCCTGTCCGGCCGGGCACAGCGAGGGAGCGTCGGGGCCTGTGCGGTCCGTGGTAATCGGATGCCGGCACCGATTTACGACTCTGCGTAGTAGCCCGCGCGTAGATCGAGTAGCGTTCCGATCATGGAACTCGTCTACAACGTTGTGGTCGTCACCCATCTGCTCGGGATGGCGGCCGTCGTCGGCGGATACGCGGCCGGGCGCCCGGCGGTCAATGAGGTGATGGTCTGGGGCGCACGGGCCCAACTGATCACGGGTGTGGTCCTGGTCGGCCTGGCCGAATCGGTGTCCTCGCTGGACAAAGACCTGAACATGGTGAAAATCGGGATCAAACTGGTGATCTCGGTACTGGTGGCCGCGTTCGCGGAGATGGCACGTGCCGATGCGAAACGCGGCAGGGATGCGGCGTGGATGCCCGATGCGGCCGGTGGACTCGCGATCGTCAATGTGCTGATCGCGACGCTGTGGACCTGATACCGCCGATGCAGTACCGACAACAGTAAATCTGCGAAAAGCGAGTGCGGCAATCGCCCGGCAGCAACGTTCGGCCTCGGCGGATCCCACAGAGGTCGCGGACATCCCACATCCCGCCGACCTCACGAATACCCGGCCGGGGGGCGGGGCCCCCCGCCCCCCCCGCCCGCGGAACGCACACAACAAAAGCAAAACCCGGCAACCCCAGCAGGATA